>CAZSST010000032.1:0-20517 GCA_964609575.1 uncultured Candidatus Cloacimonas sp. | reverse complement strand
CAACCATCGGCATTAGCAATTCTTCGTTGGAGATTGCAAATCTGTCTACAATAGTGCCATTTTCAATACTTCGTGAGATTAGGCCAGGATACATTTCACAAATCAGATCTTCAATTCCAATAGGAACATAGCTTGGCATACCCCTTACAATTTGGTTGATCAGAGTATTGTAAATTGATTGCACTAATTCTGGGATGTTTGAATCTGTGGTGCCAAATCTATACTTGAACTTTGTCTCATGTTCCGGAAAGCGGAACACTCCATTTTTAATAAGCCTAAGTACCGGATCACATACATATGCTGCACAGGCCACATCTGTTTCTTCAATCTCATTAGCAAATATCTCTGGGGCTTGTTCTACCAAGCTGATTGCTTCCCTCTTGGCTGTAATCAATGCTATACGCTCTATCCGTGGATCATGTCTGTTTTTTATGCTTTGCGGGCATGATTTCGAATCATTTGGGCAATCCTTGCAGCTATTGGACTTGGTACAGTCACGCTTTGATATCGTAAGCCTGCTACTTTCCGGAAAGCTGTTGATGAATCTGTCCAAAGCATTCTGATTATACGGACTGATTGCGGCAAGCACATAGTCATTTTGTCCTTGTGACCCCATTATCAGCTTTGACAGATAATCTATCTCATTCCACTTCAGCATGTCTACAAAATTGGAGATGTAGTGAATACGAAGGACATCTTGATCCCTGGCCAACTCACTTTTTGAAATATCTTCAATGGGCTTATGGATTTTTGTGATCTTCACTTTCTTGTCTATAAGCTTTATCAGCTGCTCTGCCCTTGATAAGGCTATTTCAGAGGGTTCGATCAATACTATCTCATCAATACGGAACTTAAGTCTACGTTCAGCCAGCTGGTTTAGAAAAATCCAGCTTACCAGACCTTGCCCACAGGCCCAATCATAAAGTATTGCACCTTTGTTGCTATATTCATATATCTTGTTATTGCTGAATAGCTTGGAGATACTGTCTATTATCTTGAAATAGTGCTTTTGGAAGAACTTCTCTATGTAGCAATTACATTCTCCAGCTGTCTCCAGAATTTTCGTGCCTCTGTTAGTATTGGCATGATAGTCCCTATGTTTGCCAGCAATTATCACAATGTCTTGAAATGTGACTGACTCTAGCTTACTCAGGTCTTCTGTGAACGGATCAGATAGAGGATTATACGATAGTGTCAAGATTCTTTCCCTGCGTTTTTTTCCATTGCTCTAGCGCCGTAGCTTCATTCGTATTCGCATAGCAATACACGCAGCCATGGGGGCAGGTGTCATATTGGCCGATGTCTTTGCTTATTATGCAGCCGCAGGCTTGGCGCTGGCCTTTGTCTTTCAGCTTTTCGTAGCTATAGGCTTTGTTTTGCATAAAGATATCGGTTTGGTCGGCTGGGGTATAGCCCAGGTATTCCATCAATGCGGTATCCTCCGGAAAGAGCTTTATTATCAGCCGGTCGTCTATGCAGCGATTATGTTCGATGCCATATTTGTCCAAATCCAGTTTTTCTGCGCAGGTTCCCAAGGCCAGTCCCCATTTGCTGTTCATCCTGGAAATGCCCTTGGCAAGGTAATTCATGGTGTCTGTATCGATATCTTGGATGTTATCGCTTAGCCGCCCCAGGTTGCTTTTCACCTTGCGGTAGCAATCCACATCAATGAAGCTGAAAACCAGCCTTTGAGTATGTTTGTAAATCTGATCCCCGATCTTCTCTATTCTGGCCAGAAGCTCGTCGGGATAAAGGCTTTGTGAGATGATGATGGGATCGAAGCGCCAGATCACCTTGTCTTTGCCGACCTGTTCAGATAAACGGATAAAGGTATCAAGACGTTCCTGGAGGGACGGCAGATGGGGCTCCCAATGCTCATTTTCATAATCGTTCAGAGTGTATTGGAAGTAGTAATGCAGCCCCCGTTCACTGAAGAAAGCAAGCTTCTCCAGCAAGGGAAGGGGGTTTTTGGTCCAGAATACCAAGAGCCTCGCTTTGGCAAAGGAGACAAAAGAATATTCTCCGCTGAAGGGATTTTTCCATTTGGCGTAGCCATGCTTGATGCGCTCGATCAGCCAGTCCGAATAAAAGGCGGGGATATCCGTAGCCCGTGAAGCAGAAACAATAACCGGTGCCGAAGCCTTTTGCTCTTGTCCCACATCATCCTTGATGGTAATCTTGCCATTATACATATCTTTCCTCGCTGTCATGTATTCACTATTATTTATGCGGATAATTGGTCAAGTATTTTGTAGGTTTCAGGTTTCAGGTGTCAGTGGTCAGGGGTCACCTGTTCAATACCGCGGTTAGCTGCTTTCTGAGGATTTTGCCTCCGCTGCTGGCTTGCGATTCCCACAGCACTATATATAGCCCTCGGGGAGCGTATTTTCCGTTCTGCTTGGTGCCATCCCAATATAGCGCGCCGCTTTCTCCGCTTAAAGTGTAATCGGCCAGAGTGCTTATCTTGGTGCCATTCAGATCAAAGATATGGCAACTGATGCGGTTTGCGGGAGCTTGCAGATGGTAGGCAATGGCGATGCGTTCACCCAATAAAGGGCTGAAAGGACTGCCGGAAAGGGCAATCTTTCCTGGATCAGGCAGGTCTTGAACCGGCGGAAGGCTATTTCCAGCGCCCGGAGTTCCCCCTTCGGGAGCGTAGCTATTGCGCCAGCGTGGGCTTTGTTCCGTATCAAGATAGCGTTCGCGGGAAGTGCCTTTTATCAGCTCCTCACCCTCATAAGCCAAAGAATCAAGTACTTCGCCATCACAGAGCAGCGCCATGCTATCGCCATCGTTATTCAGATTCGCCCAGGCGGATGCTTCTATAATCCTATTGGCAGGGCAGTTTGGCCAGGCCAGAACCATGGCTGCAGAATCGGGGCAAACAACATAGTAGCCCTCATTATCAGGCATCACAAAGCGGATCAGGTTATCCGAAGCATCCCGAATGCCATACTCGGTGCGGGTATCAATGGTTCTGGAGGACGTGGCGTATAGCTCTATCCATTCCTGTCCATCGCTCTTCGGATCGGCCATGAATTCATTGATATACAGGCTCGAGGTCTGTGTTCCCTGAGGCATGAAGCTAAGAAAATTATTGGTGCTGTCGGGATCATCGGGAAGCACAAGCTTCAGCTCCATTACCCCCTCGTTCCAAATGAAGCTGGAAGTGCTAAGCACCGAATCTCCCGGAGCAATGGGAGCGATCTGGCTTTCCCAAAGGATGTTATCATCCTGGCTCACCGTAAAATTGGCATAGGCAGTGGGAGTCAAATTGCTGAGATTGCGGATGTGAACGTTCAAATGCAGAAAATCCTCGCTAAGCTCCCATGTTGGCTTTCCCAAGGCATAATCGCAATGACGGCGATTGGGCAAACCCGGTGTGGGATTTGGCTCTGAGATAAAATCCTCTGCGCAGAGATTGGTATCCACGCCATCGCTATGCCTGGCCAGTGCATAACCCCCTGGAACATCGGGAGCAAAGGTGGTTCCAATGACTCCCAGATCATCGGGAAGCTGGTTGTTATTGGGCGAACCGTAAAGCACGGTATCGGTATAGGAACCATTGGGGCTAAGGTACCTGATTCCATCGGTGCCGTCTGTGGCGTTCTGTAGATTCAGATCGCCAATAAGCTGCGCATTGGGCACCAGGCTTTCCCCGATCAGCAGATAGCGTCCTGGACGCAGTACAAAGGCAGGCAGGGTAAATTGCATCGTGAAGCTGGCGCCCCCAGCAGAGATTATTGCCCCTTGAAGCTGAACATTTTCGTTGCCGTTATTGTAAAGCTCTATCCACTCTTTGCCTTCATCGTTGCCCTCGGGATCGTAGCAAATCTCGTTTATCACCACTTCCGCAGCCAGTTGCGTTAGCAGGCTAAGCCATATCAACAAACAACCAAGGGTGATTTTCATGGTATCTTAGTGAAAATCCAGTTTCAAGGGTTCAATCTGCCAGATATTATGGGCATATTCGGTTATGGCACGGTCTGAAGAGAATTTGCCGATGCGGGCGATATTCAAAATCACTTTTTTTGTCCATTCGCTCTTTTGTAAGAACAGCTGGTCTGCGGCTTCGGCAGCATCCACAAAGCTTCGGAAATCGGCCAGATGGCAATAGATATCGCCATCTTCCAAAAGGGATTTGCGAATCGGTTCAAAAATCCCCGGCTCATCTTTGTCCCAGCTTCCATCCACCAGCGAATCGATCACTCGCTTCAGTTCAGGATCCTTGTTATAGTAATCCCAGGGATTATAGCCACGCTGCTTCAGTTCCGTTACCTGAGCGGCTTCCAAACCGAAGATGAACATATTGTCGCGGCCAATTTCCTCCGCCATTTCCACGTTGGCTCCATCCAGGGTGCCCAAAGTGAGCGCGCCATTTAAAGCAAACTTCATGTTTCCCGTACCGCTGGCTTCATATCCGGCGGTGGAGATTTGCAGCGATAAATCGGTGGCAGGGATGATCTTTTCCGCCAGAGACACCGTGTAATTGGGCAAAAACACCACTTTCAGCCTATCCTTCACATCCGGATCGGAATTAACCACTTCGCCGAGGTTGTTAATCAGCTTGATAAGGCGTTTGGCCAGGAAGTATCCCGGAGCTGCCTTACCCGCAAAGATAACGGTGCGGGGAACATAATCGTCATGGGGATCGTCCTTGATCCTGAAATAGCGGGCAATAGTACCCATCACGTTCAGCAGCTGGCGTTTATATTCATGCAGCCGTTTTATTTGCGCATCATACATACTGGCGGCATTCACTCTAATCCCCGTTTCGCGATAGATGTATTTGCTCAGCTTTTGCTTATTCATCAGCTTTATTTCGTCGAAAGCAGCCAGGAAATCAGGATCATCCAGATACTTTTCGATGCCCTGGATGAATTGCAAATCGCTAACCCAGGCATCGCCGATGTGTTCAGAAATCAGGCTTGCCAAAAGCGGATTGCAGGTATGCAGCCACAGCCGTGGCGTGATGCCATTGGTTACGTTTATAAATTTATCCGGATACATCTCGCAAAGATCGGGGAAGATACGCTCTTTTATGATCTTACTATGCAGCGCGGCCACGCCATTTACCTTGTGCGAACCGTGAATGGCCAGTTGTGCCATGCGCAATGACTTTTCCCGTGATTCCTCGATGATGGACATACTGCGCATCTTATTGATATTTCCCGGATAGAGCCTGGTTACTTCTGCCAGCACGAAGTTATTTACTTGATAGATCAGCATCAGATGCCGCGGCAGCAGCTCTTCAAAAAGGCTGATTCCCCATTTTTCCAGGGCTTCCGGCAATATGGTATGATTGGTATAGCTAAAGCATTTGCGGGTGATATCCCAAGCTTTTTCAAAGCTCAGGCGTTCCTCATCGATAAGCACTCTCAGCATTTCGGGAATGGCAATGGCGGGATGCGTGTCATTAAGCTGAATGGCAATCTTCTCCGGCAGCTCTTCAAAATTATCATGATCACGCTTCCAGGCGGTAAAGATATCCTGCAATGTAGCGGAAACGAAGAAATATTCCTGCTGCAAGCGCAGGATGCGTCCCAGATGCATGTTATCATTGGGATAGAGCACCTTGCTGATGTTTTCGGAGATATTCTTCTTTTCCACGGCCTTCACGTAGTCGCCATTATTAAAATAGTCAAAATCAAATTCATCCGTGGCTGTGGCTTGCCAAAGGCGCAAGTTATTAACATTATCCACTTTATATCCGGGCACGGGAACGTCCCAGGCCACTGCCATCACGTCTTCGGTATCCACCCAACGGTGTAAAACGCGCCCATCGGGCAATTCATCATTTATCACCTTACCCTTGAAACGCACCCGATAGCTCATTTCCGGACGCTTGATTTCCCAGGGACAGCCCTTGCTGCGCCAGTGATCAGGCTCTTCCACCTGATATCCCTGCACGATAAGCTGTTTGAAAATGCCAAATTCATAGCGGATGCCATAACCGAAGGCAGGATATGCCAAAGTGGCCAGGGAATCCATAAAGCATGCAGCCAGGCGTCCCAAACCTCCATTACCAAGCCCCATATCCGGCTCCAGTTCGATGATGTCCTCCAGCGCATAGCCCATTTCCTTCAGCATGTCATATATTTCGTCATTCAGATTCAGGTTTATAAGGCTATTGCTTAGCAGGCGTCCAATCAGGAATTCCATGGAAAGGTAATAAACCTTCTTCACATCCTGCTTGCGGTATTCGTATTGGGTGCGTAGCCAGCGTTCGATAAGCCGGTCGCGTAGGGTGAGTGCCAGGGCATAATACACGTCCCAGGACTTCACCGTGGTGGTATCTTTGATGAGTGAGTATTCCAAGTGATTAAGGAATAGGGATTTCAGTCCATCGCCACAATCTTCCGCCTTGTCGGAGAAGAAGATGGAATGGAAGTCATTCTTGGGAATAAAGCCTTCTTTCATTTATGTTCCTTTGTTAATAACATCATAGGTGTTTCATCCAAACCCTGAAGAGGGGCTGGATGTCAAGCGGAAAATACGATTACGATAATCACTGGTAACTAACTTCAGATTTTGGCTATGAAGTATCGCAGAGAATAGCAAATTGTCTCACTGGACAGAGTGCTGGCGGTAGGGTGTCTTAGGTAGCACTATGTATTTAACAAGATACCATTAGAGTGCCATCGGCACGGCATTTCAGCTAGCAACATTGGTTTAGCAACCATACTCTGAGTGCCATCGGCACGGCATTTCAGCTAGCAACATTGGTTTAGCAACCATACTCTGAGTGCCATCGGCACGGCATTTCAGATAGCAACATTGGTTTAGCAAACATACTCTGAGTGCCATCGGCACGGCATTTTAGATAGGACATGGGTTTAACAAGATACCATTAGAGTGCCATCGGCACGGCATTTCAGATAGCATAACACGCAATTATGCTCCAAAATCGTTCAAACTGATTGTTTATCAGAATTATCCCAAAAAAACTATTGACGAAAACCCATAATCCAAACATCCTCGATCTAGCATTTATGATTTCGATAAAAGGATAGAATAATGGCAAACACATATTCTCAGATGTATATTCACTTTGTATTTGCAACCAAAAAGAGGCAGAGTATCCTGCGCTCCGATGAAAAACCAGAACTGTATAGTTATTGTGCTGGATTAGTGAGAGATTTAAAATGCTTCTTTCAATGTATGGGCGGTATAGATGATCATGTTCACTTGTTGATTGGTTTTTAATCCAAGCATTTCAGCTTCCGATTTTGCTCAGAGATTTAAAGCCAATACCAGCAGGTTTATCAACAGCAAGGACTGGGTGATCGGCAAATTTGAGTGGCAAAGCGGATTTGGGGCTTTTTCAGTGTCCCAAAGTGGTTTACCTCAAGTAAGGCATTATATTGCAAATCAGGATGAGCATCACAGGAGCAAATCATTTAGGCTGGAATATGAGGATTTGCTGTCCAAGTATCAAGTGAGTTATAACAAAGAATATATATTTGATGAGCCAAATACAATATGAAATGCTGTGTCCACGCTATCTAAAATGCCGTGCCGATGGCACTCTAACGGTATCTTGTTAAGCCCATATCTATCTAAAATGCCGTGCCGATGGCACTCTAGCCGTATCTTGTTAAACCCATATCTCTATCTAAAATACCGTGCCGATGGCACTCAGAGTATGTTTGCTAAACCAATGTTGCTATCTGAAATGCCGTGCCGATGGCACTCTAACGGTATCATGTGGTAACCCTTTGACTATTTGGGTGATACTAATTATTGGCGTCAATGGATCAGTAAACACGGTCCATTACCCACACAAATTCCATCCATCATCCATCCAAGATCGGGATATTGGATGGTTCTTGGTGGGGATTAAGAAGTTGAACTCTGATAACCTGATTGTTAGTCTCTCACAGTTTTCAGGACACCTCTAGTTTTCATTCTTCATTTCCATGGCGGTTTGGAAACCGCCACTACACGGGCACCTGAACCAGCTATATTGGCGGTTTGGAAACCGCCAATACACAACTTATACTACCTTTTCCAGCTTTGTTTCAGCAGATTGGCATTTGATACCACGGTTACGGAGCTCATGGCCATGGCCATTTCCGCCACTACGGGATGTAGAATTCCAAACGCAGCCAGGGGTATGGCGATGAGATTGTAGAAAAATGCCCAAAAGAGGTTCTGTTTGATCTTGCTGAAGGTTTTGGTGGAGAGCCGTATAGCGAGAGGGATAAGATTCAAATCGCCCCTTAGCAGAGTTATATCCGCAGCTTCAATGGCGATATCCGTTCCCAAGCCCATGGCAAAGCCGATGTCGGCTTGCTTTAATGCCGGAGCGTCATTAACTCCATCTCCCACCATCCCAACCACGAGGCCCCTGGCTTGCAGTTCTTTCACCTTGGTGGCTTTATCGGCAGGCAGCACGTTGGCCAGCACTTCTTCGATACCGCACTCTTTGGCAATCACGCGGGCATTGGTTTCATTATCCCCGCTGATCAGGTAGGTGGTGATGCCCCTTTTTTTCAGTTCTGCCACCATCGGCACGGCATTTTCCTTGATGGTGTCCGCCAGATAGAACCAGGCTGTCAGTTTTCCATCCACCGCCAGGCCGATCTGCGTGCCGTGTTTCACTTGGGCAGAGGGAATACTCAGATTGTCTATCCCCTCCTCCTGGAGGTAGTTATAGCTCCCTACCAGGCACTTATGGCCATCCACAATGCCATTAATCCCCTTGCCGGGAATGGAAGTGAACGATTCCCTTTGGGGGAGCTGAAGGTCTTTAGCTGCCTGAACTATGGCATGCGCCAAAGGATGCTCGGAGGCAGATTCCAATACCGCAGCCAAGGCAAGATTGTCATGATCAGAGCCCTTAAGGCTTTCGATCTTTATCAATTCCGGCTTGCCGTAGGTGAGGGTGCCGGTTTTGTCAAAAATAACCGCATTTAGCTCCCGCATCCGCTGCAAAGCTTCGCCACTCTTAATCAGGATGCCATTTCCAGCTCCGATGCCACTACCCACCATCAAGGCAGTAGGCGTGGCCAATCCCAAAGCACAGGGACAGGCAATCACCAACGTGGCAATGGCAGCCATCAGCGCTGCGGCCAGGCCTTGGGAGGGCAAGTGCAGGGGAATAACTGCGTAGATAAGCCCAGCCAGATAGTGCATCTGCTGGGGAAAAAGCAGCCAGGACAGGAATACCAGGCTGGCCAGAACCAGCACTACGGGTACGAAAATGGCAGTTACTTTATCCGCCAGAAGTTGAATGGGCACCTTGGAATGCTGCGCTTCGCTAACCAGCTTGATCACATTGGCCAAAAAAGTGTCGCTGCCCACTTTGGTAGCGCGTACTTCCAGATAGCCTTCCAGATTCATGGTGGAGCCCAAAACCCTGTCTCCTGCCTTGCGGAGGGGGGGGAGAGATTCACCCGTGGCCATGGATTCGTCGATGGAGCCTTCGCCAGTGATGATTTCGCCGTCGGTGGGGATTTTGGTGCCAGGTTTTACGATGAAGACATCCCCTACCTGCAATTTGCGGATGGGGATTTCCATTTCCTGGCCATCTTGCAGGATGGTAGCGGTTTTGGCTCCCAGATTCAGCAGCTTGCGAATGGCTTCGCTGGCCTTGCCACGGGCACGGGATTCCAGATAGCGGCCGGTGAGGTGAAAGGAAATGATCATGGCAGCTATACCGGCAAAGCTATGGGGGGAAATGCCTTTTACGAAAAGGGATAAGGGTGCTACAAGGAGCGATGCGATGGTGCCCATGGCAATCAGCACGTCCATATTCGCACCCCCACTGCGGATGGATTTATAGGCAGATACATATACTCCACGGGCAGGAAATAGCATCGCGAAAAGGCTGAGGGCAAACATCAGCCAGGCATCGGCTACGTGACCTAAGATCGCCTTTTCAAGGAACATGTGCGGGATCATGAGGATGGTTACGGCGGCGGTGATGATCCAGGAAATCCACATCCGCTCTTGTGCCTGCTTCATTTGCTTTAGCTGCTGATCGTCATCTCTGATCTCATCGGCACGTACCTGAAAACCCAGCCTGGAAATGGTGTCGGAAAAGTCTTGCATGCTTAGCTTGCGGTCGTCGTAGCTGATGGAAGCTTCTTCCAAGGCAAGATTAACGCTGGCAGAGCTTACCCCTGGCATTTGGGACAGGGCTTTTTCGGTGCGGGCACTGCAGGCAGCACAATGCATGCCGTCGATGCCGATATTTATCTGCTGTTGCATTTACAATTCTCCTAAGGGATATACTACTATATTGATATGATATTCGAAAAAGTAGAAAAACGCAAGCTGATAAAGCAAGATATGTGCAACTTATTATAATAGATTTTTCACTTCATAACGGTAAGCCACTACGGGAACAGCTTCGTCGTAGATAATCAGACTTTTGCGATCAACCAATTCACCGCCAATTGTCTCATAAAATCCTGTGGCAGGATTCCTTTGGGCTACCCAGATTACCATGCTATGATATCCCTCGTTATGCATGGAGGCGGCAAAACGCTTTACCAGCGAAATTCCAATGCCTAGTCGGTGATACTTGCGCAAGATGTAAATGGCGGCTAATTCACAGTCGCAGGAATCGCCCAGGCCACTTTCGCTTATCTCATTAACACGGTTCTTTCCGCCGGAAACAAAGCCAACTATTTTCCCATCTCGCTCTGCCACAAAGATACAGGTGCCATTTTGCATGCTTAGCTGCCAGTTTCTGATGCAACGTTCCAGATTCAATGCAGCGAGTTTCCTGGCAGGCATGATTCCGGGGTAGGTTTCTTTCCAGCTTTGAATGTTTACTGTGGCAATGGCCTCGATGTCGCTTTCAACCGCAGGACGAATAACTACACCATCAGCAGGTATTATCACTACTGAAACCTGATACCTAAAACCTCACCTAATCCCTGTTCCCTATAACTATGGGTCTGGCGATATAGCTGGTATGCAGCAGCTTTTTGGCCTTGTCGGAATTGGGTTTGCCAAGGAAATCCTTGTATAGTTTTTGGATGGATTTGTTGTTATGCGATTCGCGTTTGGAGCTTTGTTCATCCTCTTTGTAAAGGCCTTTGGCGCGTGCCATGCGGGTTTTGGCAGTGGAGCGGTAGGGCTGTCCTCCACCACCTACGCAGCCACCGGTGCAGGCCATTACTTCCACAAAGTGGTAGGGAGGTTCTTCGCCTTTGGCTTTGGCAGTTCTGATTTCGTTCATAAGTTTGGATACATTACCCAGGCCTGAAGCCACGCCGATGCGCACTTCCTTGCCAAGGATGCTTATTTTGCCGCGTTTTATACCTTTGCCGCCGCGCACGAAGTCGATCTTGGGATCGGGCAGTTCTTTACCCGTGGCAAAGTGGTAAGCAGTACGTAGCGCTGCTTCCATTACACCGCCAGTGGCGCCAAAGATGGTTCCGGCACCGCTGTATTCGCCAAGGGGATTGTCCGCTTCGCCCTCTTCCAAGTGGGCAAGGTTTATGCCTCTGGTTTTCAGCATGCGTGCCAGTTCGCGGGTGGTGATAGTGAGATCAACGTCCTTATAGCCCGAGGCGTACATATCTTCCATGCGCTCTATTTCGTACTTTTTGGCGGTGCAGGGCATTACGGAGACCAGGAAGATCTTTTTGGGATCGAGCTTCATTTTTTCTGCCCAATAGGTTTTTACGATGGTTCCCACCATTTGGTGCGGGGATTTGGAGGAAGAGAAATGGGGAATCAAGTCGGCATGGAATTTCTCCAGATAATCCACCCAGGAAGGACAGCAGGTGGTGATAAGCGGAAACTCGTCGGGATGCTGAGTGAAGATTTTTACGAATTCGCTGGCCTCTTCCATGATGGTGAGATCAGCACCGAAATTGGTGTCAAATACATATTTAAAGCCCAGTTCGCGAAGGGCGGTATACATCTTGCCCTTTACGTTCGTTCCCGGTTTCAGGCCAAATTCCTCGCCCAGGGCTACACGTACCGCAGGAGCTTCCTGAGCCACCAAAACCAGCTCGGGATCATCCAGGGCTGCCCACAAGGCATCAGAATCGTCGCATTCATAAATGGCAGCCACGGGACAGTACGCACTGCATTGACCGCAGCGTACACATTCCGAATCGCCCAGCAGGCGGTCAAAAGTAGGGCCTACATAGGTATTGAAGCCACGTTCGCTATTCTCCAGGGCGTGCACGTCCTGAATTTCATTGCACACATAGGTGCAGCGTCCGCATTGCACGCAGTATGATTGATCCAGGGTAATGGCATGGGAGCTTTCGTCGCGGCCTTTGTATTTGCGGCGGAACTTTTTCAGGTTCATGTGCCGTATTGCCAGTTCCTGAGCCAGGTCTTGCAGTTCACAGCGTCCGTTTTTGATGCATTCGGGGCAGTTATTGGGATGGTTGGATAAGATTATTTCCACGGCATCACGACGCAAATCGAGCAGCTTTTTGCCAGTGGTTTTTATCTTCATGCCATCTTCGCAAGGAGTGGAACAAGCCCTTATATAGCGGCCATTTACTTCCACCATGCATACTCCGCAATTGCCAAAAGACGGCAGGTCTTCATGATAGCATAGATGGGGTACCGGATAGCCGGCTTTGGCACAGGCATGCAGGACTTTGGTATTCTTTAATACTTGGGTGGCTTTGCCGTTTACAAATACGATTATCATTGTTACCTCTTTGTTTTGTTAGTTTTCTGCTTCGGGAGTAGCTTCTTCCGGGTTTTCGCTGATGCGGTTCATCAAAATGCGTCCGCAGTTTTCGCAATACACCAGCTTACGCTTTAGTTGCAGTTCGATGCGCATTTGCTGGCGAATCACAAATCCACAGGCACCGCAGGAACCATCGCGATTGAAGGCCACGGCTTGGTTGTCTTTGTGTTTTATCATGTTCCCATAGTGTTTCACCACAGGGATGGGAAGGGTTCTGGCCAGGTCGTTGCGTTTGCTGCGCACTGCTTCTATTTCCGATTCCAGAGAGGCTATCTGATGACGCAGATCACCTTCCTTATCTTTTTTACGCTGTTCGGCCTTTTGCAGTTCGGCTTTGGCAGCGTCCACCTGAGCTTTGGCTTCGGTATCGCTATCCATCAGTTCCAAAAGGGCCGATTCGGCATCTTCGATTTTTCCTTTCAGAAAGGCGATTTCGCTATTCAAGGCCTTGTATTCCTTGTTGTTTTTGATTTCGGAAAGCTGAGTTCCGTATTTCTTGATTTGCTCCTGATGCGCTTTAACTTCCTGTTCCACGGTGCGCTGTTTTTTATTGATTTCAGCGCGTGCAGCTTCACAAGCCAATAGGTTTGCCGTGGCTTGATCAACGCTGTCGATGATCTCATTAAGCTGTTTGGGAAGTTCTTGCTGCAAAATCCTGAAGCGACCGATCTGATCGTCCAAAAGCTGCATCTGGGCAAGGGTTTTTAGCTGTTCTATCATTGTTACTCCTTAAAAAGCAGGCTGATATCCAGGGATTTAACGGAATGGGTTAAAGCCCCGCAAGAAATGTAGTCTATCCCCGTCTTGGCATAGGCCACAATGTTTTCTTCGGTGATGCCTCCGGAAACTTCAAATTCCACTTTGTGGCGATAGTTCTTAATTGCTTTTTTAATTTGGGCCGGGGTCATATTATCCAGCATAATCCTGTCTGCTCCGGCCTGGTAAGCTTCTTCCAATTCCTGGGGATTGGTTACTTCCACTTCAATTTTATAGCTGGTATTATTCTGTTTTACGCGCTCTACCGCGGCGGTGATGGAGCCACAAGCCCTAATGTGGTTTTCTTTGATCAGCACCATGTCAAAAAGCCCAAAGCGGTGATTATATCCTCCACCGATGCGCACTGCATATTTTTCCACGGTGCGCAGGAGCGGAGTGGTTTTTCGGGTATCCAGCAGCTTCACTCCCGTTCCTTCCACCATTTGTACCAGATTTGCGGTTTTGGTGGCAATGCCAGACATGCGTTGCATAAAGTTCAGTGCGGTGCGTTCTCCCATAAGGATGTATGCGGGATGCCCTTCAATGCGCATAATCTCGTCCTTGGGACGCACCTTGTCTCCGTCTTTTTTATATAGGGTTATCTTCAGTTCGCTATCCAGAGTCCAAAATACCTGACGGGCAAGGCCTGCTCCGGCAATAACCCCTTCGGCTTTGGCAACGATAAAGGCGCTGCAGCTTTGTGGTTCCAGATCGAGGTAGGCAGTGGTAATATCTCCGCTGCCAAGGTCTTCATCGAGGCTTTTGCGTATAATCTCGTCTATATTCATGCTAATTTCCTACAAAAAAAAAGCATTTGCGCAGCGGCAAATGCTTCATAGTCTATCATCTTACTGTCATCTTGTTTGTTCATCTTATTACTTCGATAACACATATATATTTCATCCTTTATGTACGTACCAAAGAAAATGATTTAAGCTGGCTGTCAAGCACTAAATGCAGCAGGGTGGAGATTGAGGATTGACTTGACTGATTTGTAGCCCTGTAAATAGTGTAATCATGGATCAAATGTTTTATATCGGCTGTGCTCTAATGATCATGATAGGCTTGCTACTGGCGTCCTGTGCTCCAGTGAAGGGGAATGTATATCCGCTTGGCCCCAAATACCTTCGCCACGATTCACTGCTTAATGAATTAAACGAAATCGCCTCGCTAAATCCCGAGCTGTGCAAGCTAAAGGTAATCGGCTTCAGCAGCCGCGAACAGCTTCCCATTCATGCCCTGGAAATTGGCCACAGCGAGGCAAAACGTAAAGTTCTCATCATCGGCCAGCATCATGGGGATGAGGTGATCGGAGTGAATGTAAGCGTAGCCTATGCCCGTCACCTGGCTGCAGGGAAAGGCAAGAATGCAGATTGTGCCGATATCTTATCGCATACCAAGTTCTGGATTATTCCCACCATAAATCCCGAAGCCTTTCGCATTGTAAGCTCCGGAGAATACCGCTTCAAACGCAAGAACAATCGGGATAGCGATGGCAACAAGAAATTTAACCTGAGAACCGACGGCGTGGACTTGAACCGCAATTATCCCGTGTACTGGGATCTGGATATCGATACCAATCCCGAAAGCCCATATTATAAGGGTGCTGAACCCGCTTCGGAGCAGGAAGTGCAAGCAGTAATTACCCTGGCTCTGCAGCAGGGTTTTGATAATGCCATCTTTTTTCATAGTTCCGCTTCTGGAGCATACAGCGAAATGATCTTTCTTCCTTCGGCCGATGGCAATCAAGAGCTTTATGACCAAACCATGGACCTGGCTTTGCGCTATGCCTCCATGCTGAAAAAAGACTATAAACCGGGCACCTACGACGTGCATAGCGATGCTGTTTCCCAAGTGGGTAATGCCCGAAACTATTTCTTTCACCGCCTGGGCTGCAAGGCGTTTTTGGTGGAATTGGGCGGCATCAATAATCAAGGTATCAGTGTTATCCATCCTTCGGACGAGATTCTGGCCCGCATTATCAAGCGTCAGCTTAGTGCGCTGGACAGGCTTTTCTGCGTTTCGCCCGAAACTAATTCCCACAAGCAATTTTCCGGCAGCCAAGCGCCAGGGAGCAGCAATGAAATTTTTTGATGACCTTAATGATCCCAATTCTGAACTCCTGAAAATAATGAACAGCCTCTATGATGGCATTTACGTGGTTAATCCCCAGCGGGAAATCCTTTTTTGGAACGACGCCGCGGCACGCATGACTGGCTATAGCGCTGCAGAAGTGAGGGGCAAACGCTGCAGGGACGACATTTTGAACCATATCGATGAAAATGGGGTGCTGCTTTGCCGGGGAGCCTGTCCCATCCTTAATGCCCTTTCTACAGGCTGCAATGCCAGCGTGAAGGTTTATCCCAAAACCAAGAAAGGCAAGCGTTTCCCCGTGGAAACCAATATCTCGGTGGTGCGTGATGAACAGGGAACACCGGTGGCGGCTATCGAAATCTTCCGGGACATCACCCATCAGGAAGAATATCGCATCATGCAGGAAAAATTCAATAGCCTTATCCGCAAATATGTTTCCAGCACCACTTTCAGCGATATCCAAAGCCGTATCAGGGGAGATAATAACCTGGGCACGCCGCGCATTGTGGATATCAGTGTGCTGTATCTGGACGTGGTAAATTTCACCAAATTCAGCGAAACGAACAGCCCTCAGGCCGCGGTGCAATTGCTGAATGACCTCTTTGGCATCTGCGATGTGATTACCCGTGAATGTTATGGCGATATCGATAAATTCATCGGGGATGCCATCATGGCCGTATTCAGCGATGCCAATGATGCCGTGCGCAGCGCCAGACGCATCCTCGAAAAAGGCATTCCGGAGCTGAATGCCCTGCGTGTAGAGGAAAAGCAAAGCCCCATCGCCATCCGCATTGGCATCAATTCCGGATTGGTGCTGCAAGGCGATATCGGCACTCTGGACCGTAAAGACCACACGGTTATCGGCGATACGGTGAATACCGCTTCCCGCGTGGAAAAATCATCCCTGCCCAATCGGCTGATGATTACCGAAGCCACTTTCAGCCGCCTGGATAACGATCTTTCCGATCTCTTTGCTTTCCATCACGAGGAAACTTTGAAAGGCAAGGAAGAACGCGTAAAGCTCTTTATACTCGAGTGACGTATTGGCGGATTCCAAAACGCCATAACCAGGTTACAGGTATTGAACATTGCATATCTTGTCCGTGTTATGCCCATGCGATTCCCATGCAAATGCCTGGTGATGGCATGGGGATATCATAGTAAATTTATATGAAGCATCCCCTTCAAGGCTTGGGGAAACAACAAAGCACTTGACTGTAAAAGGCAGCTACCTTGAAAATGACTAAAGAGCAAAACTACCAAGGAGACACCATGAGAAAGATAAAATTGATCCGCAGCGCCGAACCGGTTTTGGAAGGCGCGGGAGTATTTTTGCACCGGGTTTTTGGCTATTACCAGGTGCCGCAGTTTGATCCCTTTTTGATGATGGATGATTTCCGGAATGACGATCCCGATAAATATCTGGCTGGCTTTCCCTGGCATCCGCATCGCGGCATCGAAACCATCACCTATATGCTGGAAGGCAGTGCTGAGCATGGGGATAGCCTCGGTAATAAAGGCACCATCCACAAAGGAGAAGTGCAATGGATGACTGCCGGAAGCGGGATCATCCATCAGGAAATGCCAAAGCCAGATAAAGAGGGACGCATGTATGGCTTTCAACTCTGGACAAATCTGCCTTCCAGAGATAAAATGTGCAAACCCCGCTATCAGGACATTAAGGCAAAGGACATCCCTGGCGTACAAACTTCCGAAGGGGCGGTAGTAAAGGTTATCTGTGGTTCGTTTAATGGTACCAAAGGCCCCGTGGAAGATATCTATGCCAATCCGCAGTACTGGGATGTGGCTGTGCCTGCCAATACCGCTCTGAATCTACCTGCACCCCTGGGAACCACCTGTTTCATCTATGTTTATGGCGGCACTGGGATGATTGATGGCAAGAATGTGCAGAACCGCCAGATAGCGCTATTTGATGATGGTGAAGGAATTAGCATTACATCAGGAAATGAAGGTATCTGCTTTCTCTATTTGAGCGGAAAGCCACTAAATGAACCTGTCTCATGGCGCGGACCAATCGTGATGAACACTAAGGAAGAGATAAAACAAGCATTTCAGGAACTGGATAACGGTACTTTTATCAAGATCAGATAGGATTGGGACTTCCACTATACTATTTTACGGTAGCCACGTAAAAATAGTACGATATTGCGCTGGGGTTTTTCCTGAGGGTTCCTTTATTTATCATTTGGAATTCCCTGTTTTTCCCGCTGGTTCTTGTTTATGTCCCCTCCGTAGTCATGGAGAATGAAGAATTTCGTTATCTACACAAGCGTAGAAAGCACTGCATACGGTCTCATTTTACAGTGTTAAGCCTATGTTTATGTTACTAACTAAGGCTTTAATGCCTGCATCCCATTCCATATAAAGGTGTATGGTCTTGCTTATGGGAACTCTGTAGCCAAATCCAAAAGTAGCATGAGGATATAAAGTTGATTTCTCTTTTTCCCCCCAAAATTCGTCTATTTCCACATAGTCTGCTCCTATCGTTAATGGGATATAAAAGTTCTTGGTCTTGTAGATTCTGATTTCATAATTAATGCCTGCTATCCGGATAAAATCACAATCACTGTAAAGAGCATTGATAAAGGAATCCCGGTTAGAGCTTTTCTCGGTTTTTAGTTGAACTCCAATTTGAGCACCATTTATTACATTTATAGCACAATTAGATGAATGACAAATCATCCAACCAATCCAATTCAGATTTGCAGCTACTTTTACATTTGAGAGTTGCACGCTAAATAGTAATGACAGCGAAAACATAAAAAAGATCAGAACAACGCAGTATTTCATATTCACCCCTATATTAATCTGGCCATAAATTGTATTGATGCCTTATATACCTCACATAGTCTCGCACCGGAAAGCACGTATTGTGCCAATGCAAGTGCGTAGCAAGTAATTATCAAATCGCGCATCGTTATTTCCTCTTAATTCATAAAGAAATCTAACAAAACTCCATTGTTCGCATTAAATATAAATCTCTATCTTTGTCAAGCAACAAATTTGTCGCATCCTTCTTCGTCCATTCACATCGTACTGCACTACATCACCAGATATCTGCTGTGTACGCCTGGACTGTTTTACGGTAAGCATATAAAAGCAGCATGATGAGGTGCTGATAAATTGAGCGCTCAGAAACTTTTTTCCGGAAACCTCAGGAATTCTGGGTTTTTGTCACCAACTTACGGTTTTGTCACCTTAGGTATAGGGAGGGATGACATTCCCTGTGATCTTTTACTAGTAGATAGAGTGTTTGATTAGGTTACAAGTTTCAGGTATTGGCTTCCCTCTGCCATGTAAACATTGCTTGACTGATAAGCTGCAAAAATTAGATTAGCGCTATGAATAAAGAATCCACGAAGAACCGCAGTGTGCTCTATCTGGCCAGAAAGTATCTGGCCGGGAGAAGCAGAAGGGGAATCAGCCCTTCGCATTATCTCAGCCTGGGAGGAATCAGTCTGGGCGTCTTGGCGCTATTATGCGTGTCTTCGGTGATGAATGGCTTTCGCAGTGACATCCAGAGCCGCATTGTGGGCACCTATGCCGATTTGCGAATCAGCAGTAAGGATGGCGGTGGAGTGGCAGATTACGAAGGCCTGGCACAAGATTTGGGGCAGCAGAGGATGAAGGTTTCGCCCGTAATCCGTAATGAATTGCTGCTGAAAAATGGCGAGGCAATGATTCCCACGCTGTCCTTTGGCATCGATCTGAAGAGTCAGCAGCAGGTATCCAAAACCCTGATAAAGCCGGAAAAGAAGCATGGCGAGGTGATCCAAGGGATTATTACCGGCACGGCTGATCCCCAAGCCTTTGAACAAGGTGGGATTATTCTGGGTTCCGGACTGGCAGCCGCTTTGGGAGTTTATCTGGGAGATGAACTGCAGGTGCTGTCGCCTGTCTTCAATGTTCCCAGCGCCTTTGGGATGTTGCCGCGGGTACGCTATCTGAAGGTGCAGGCCTTGTTTGCTGCCGGAATGCCCGAATATGACCAGAATTACAGCTATATTCCCTTGCAGGAAGCGGCGTTCTTTTCCGGATACGCTGGCAAGGTGGACTATCTGGAGATCAGAACTCCCTCCTTCAGCCGCAGCAAGCACTATCAAAAGGCACTGCAGAGCAAGCTTCCGAACTACTACGTGGAAGATTGGAGCAGCTTTGACAGCAGTCTCTATGCCGCTATCCGCTTTGAAAAATTCATCATGTTCATCATCATGATGTTCATGTTTATCATTGCCAGCTTTAATCTCACCGGAAATCTGCTGAAGACTATTTCGCAGAAAAAACGGGAACTCGGCCTCTTAAAAGCCTTGGGCATGGAGGATAAAGACCTGCAAAAGGTATTTCTGTGGCAATCGCTGCTGCTGTGCACGCTGGGAATAGTGCTGGGCTTGGGATTGGGTACGCTGCTACTGATTATCCAGCAACGCTTTGGCATTATTAAACTCGATATGGGGGATAATAGTTCCATGGTTCTGCCGGTGAAATTCTTGCTAACGGATTATCTTATCATCTGCGGAGTTTCGTATCTGCTAACTCTGCTAAGCGTGATGGTGCCACTGCGGAGGATAAAAGCCATCGATGCAGTGCAACTGATCCGCAGAACCGTATAAACAAGGAGAATAAGATGAATAGACAAGAAAGTTACATGGTGGCCATAGCTGCCGAGATTCGCTCTCAGAAGCTTTACAAAGCTTTGCAAAAAAGCTTTTCTCACGCCGATACGGCCAAGGTGTTCAAAGAACTGGTGCTGCTGGAAGAGAATCATGAGGCCAAGCTGCGTGCGGCCTTTGCCACAGAATTCCCTAAGGAAAAGATGGAAACGAAGGTTCCCGAAGCTGTTATTGCTGCCGGACTGGATCTGAATGACCCTGCCAAGGTGCTGGAATTTGCCATCTCGCGTGAAGAAATGGCGCACGATGCCTATCTGAAACTGGCGGAAACTGCCGATGACCTGCAGATAAAGAGCATGA
>CAZSST010000031.1:3545-20711 GCA_964609575.1 uncultured Candidatus Cloacimonas sp. | reverse complement strand
TTCAATTTAAATACTAATAAAGCCCGCAGGGCGACACAACTAGATGATTGGTAATCGTTTAGCCAAATGTATCGCCCATAAAGGGCTCTTTTAGAATTGGCACTTATCTCGAGGGGTTCCGCTTCGCTACACACCCTCGCTTTACAAGTATCGCACTTTCAGTGCTTATTACTACTTTTGCTTCAATCTACAATCATTTCTTGGCATTTTAAACGTCCCTTTACTCGTGCGGACGCTTGATTATTCTCTTGCCCACTTGGTTTGAAAGAGAGCCATTAGATTTGCTGTAGTCCATGCCGCCTTTAATTGGGTTATTAGCTTTGTGAATGGTGGTGGCGGCATCGACTCCAGCGATAATGGCGGCATCGACTCCAGTAATATTGGCAGTATTGTCACCAGCCATGCAATGCCCATGCGACGCCCGGGCAATTGCATGGTCGTCGCATGGGCATCGTATAATGAGGCTCTTTTCAAAATAAGTGGTTATATAAACTCCTGCTTCAAGGACGTAAATGACGCTACAATCGTGCCCGCTTCAGCTTCCATACATTGTTATAAACAGTTTACACCCACCCACTAATGAACCTCCAATGGATTTCTTTGGTGGTTGTCTGGAGGATGCTTGGATACAGCTTATATGGTTGTATGGAATATCGTTAGCACATACTTATGAAGTTTATCATTAGTCTGGTTAATACCCTGGATATCGCTCCGATGCTAATGATAATTCAATTATTTCCTTGACGTAAGAGCCGTAGATAAAATATGTACGTAAATATCATACTATCTGAAAGGGGTTTAGTTTGGATAAGATTGTTATCGTGGAATATTTGCCGGCCTACGCCAAGAGTGTGGCAGAGATGTGGAATGCCAGCAGTGACGGCTGGAACGGGCGCAATTTTTGCAGTAGTGAAGCCAAAGTATTGCAATCGGAAAGTAGTAGCAGCTATTTGAATTTATATCTGGCCATGCAGGGGGACAAAGTGCTCGGCTATGCCAAGCTTACCAAATATGCCGAAGAAGAAGGTGTGGCCTACATCGAGCTGCTAAATGCGCTTCCTTCTCATCACGGCCAGGGGATTGGCCGCGACCTGGTGAAAAAATGCATACTCCGTGCCGCCGAGCTTGGCTACGAGCGCATCGATCTTTTCACCTGGGCTGGCAATACCAAGGCAGTACCTCTATACAAAAAGTGCGGGTTCTTTTGGGAAAAAATGGATAATCAAAGCACCCATCTGATGAATTTTATGCCGGGTTTATTGAATCTGGAGCTCCTAAAACCCATCTGGGAAAAGCTGGATTGGTACTCAGATACAAAGCGTACCCTGAAAATTGAACCCGATGGCAGACAGGAACATGGCTTCGACTTCTATGATTATGTGTGGGAAAAGGGCGATACCCGCCTGGAAATAAGTATTGAACGTTATGGCCGGGGTATAGTTAGCGTAAAAACCACAGATTTTGGGATAAAAATCAGTTCCGCGATTGCCAAGCCCGTGTTCGGCAGCACCGCAGACCTTCAATATCACTTAGAAAACTATGGCAACAAGCCTATAAGCCTGGAAGTGGAGGGGATTTCCGACGGCCTTATCAGCCATGAATATCAGCATAAGGCGATGCTGGATAGTGAATTGGACTTTAGTTCCCAGTGCTATCTTGCTCCCCTGAAAAGAAAGCTGCATGAATGGGAAACATCTCCGCGAGCCAAAGCCATGCTAAAACTGGATGGGAACCCTCTGCCTGTGGCGATAGGGCTGAAGGTGCAGTATCCCCTAACGGCTGATTTGCGTGGGGTGGAATCATACTTGCAGCCGGGACATAAGGCAAGTATGTTTCTGAATCTGGAAAGTAATTTTGCCCAGCCTTGCCGCTATCGGATCAGCTTCCCCCCGCATGAGCATTTAAGCCTGATGCAGAGTGAATTTGAAGTGGAGCTTGAAGCTGGCGGTCGTAAAAGCCTGACCTTGGAGTATACCGTTACCCAAACCTGCGCATATTACCCCAAGCTGCAGGTGGAGGCTTTTCCCGAGGCTGCGAAGCCCATCTCCTTCACATTGGAATGCTATATAGCCATATATTGTCCTCTGGGGCATGATGGGGTGGAAACCACAGAAAACATCCATCTGCTAAGCGGAAAGTACTATTTATCCATAGATAAGATCTATAATAAAAATGCTGTCTGGTTCGGAAGCATCTTTTCCACTGGGATCAGCTTGACTGCGCCCCTGCCGGGCAAGCCCTATTCCGAGGAATTGGAATCGCTGAATGCCTATGAGGTGGTGCTACACGATGCCAGTGGCCATATCGAAGCGGAATTGCGCTTTAAATCACGCGAGATAAGCGGTTACGAATTTGCCTGGATTTATCGGCTGTATGATAACGGACTTTTAGAGCTCTATCCCAAGCTGCTGAAGCGTCCCGAAAGTGGACAGGAACTGTGGATGAAGCTACCTTTCAGTGCCGGATATCGCTTTTCGGAGTTTTCCTATTGGTACGATGGGTTTATCAATACTGCTGATCCCCGCATTAAAGATGTGTGGGAGAGCGATTTACCAGAAAACTGCCCTCAGGAAAACTGGCTATTTGGCAGAAATGATGACGGCTACCTGGGCATCGTGTGGCCGGAAGATACTATGGTGACGAAAGACCGCTGGTGCCTGGCCTGGCAGGTGGATATGAATGCCCAAAGTGCCCGGGGGCGTGATTGTCCCCAGCCCTTGCAGATTCATCTCGATGTATTCAAGAACGCGTGGCAAATAAGGAATTATGCCAGGGGACGTAAAAAAACTCAGCCTGAACGCAATCAGGTGGAACTGGTGATAAATGGCGGAAATCCCATGCTTACCCTCCCATGTAAAGCGGAAGTCATCCAGAATTTGGATACGGACATGAAGGCGGAATATGTGCTGGGAACCAATTGTAACAAGGAAGCGCCACCTTTAAGGGACTTCACCAAAGAGCCTGGCTGCCAGAAATTGGGCTGGGAACTGCAAGATGCTCCCCCACAGCCCTTGGAAAGGATAGAAACCACCATCAAACTTCCCTATGCGGATATCACCAAAGCGCAAGTGATGATGTATGGCAAAGGCGAATGCCGAGTTAACGATAAGGATAATATTCTGGGCATCGATAATGGCATCATCAGCTTTGCTGCGGCCAGAGATGCCAGCATCCCGGGATTGATTTCCCTTTGCTATCAAGGCGAGGAATTATTGGACAATGCTTATCCCGATTATGCTCCCAAAGGCTTTTTAAATCCTTATGCGGGTGGGCTTAGCATCAATCCTTCCAGCCTTTCCAAAAAAACCATGCAAGGCGAGCGCCACAGCCTGGATACATGCATCAGGCATGATCAATGGGGTAACAAATGGCAGGGATTGGCGTTTAGAACGCGCATTGAGAAATATGAACCACTGAGAGGCCTGGAATTCAGCCAGATATATCTCTGTCTGCCTGGAGTGCCCATTCTGGCCGTTATGGCAGAGGTTTATGACCTTGCAGAGCGCCGCAGGTTTTATTACTTCAGCGGCAGGCTCTACCCGAAGCGGAATTCTGCGGATGCCGAAGAGGGATGCCTTTTTTGGCTGAATGATAACAGCCGGCAAAAGATTCGCTGGAGCGATATGGAAATGCGAGCCGATGAATGGTGCGAAACACTGGCTTTGTACAAGGGGGAAAAGCCAAACTACCTGCAAATGGTGGAGCTTGGGAGGTTGTTTACCACTGTAAGCAACGACCGGGAAGTTGCCTCGTTATCTTTCAGTATCTATACAAGAATCACCGATCCTGTGCCGCAATGCACCAACCCGCTATTTATGATCTTTGATACTTTAATGCATGATAAAAAAGAGCTTAGGCAATTGCTCGGTTTGGAATTCTCTAAAGTCTGAGATAAAAAACTTGACAAATCGACGCTATTCATTACAAGAGAGGCGTGAAAATAGAATAGACCCCCAGGGGGATCATAAGGAAGGAATGCATTGCTGATACAGAAGTATTTTGAAACCAGGTTCGAGCTAATTGATGCGGGGCTGAAGGCGGCGCTGAAATCCGATGCCAAACATGCCAAAAACCTCACCGAGGCCATGCATAGTGCAGTGATCCCGGGGGGGAAACGCTGGCGTCCCCTGCTGCTTTTATCTACCTTTGAAATGCTTTCCGGCTTCAAGAAGAACAAGCTGCTGCCCGATGCCATCCATGCCGCGGTGGGAGTGGAATTGCTGCATAATGCCGCAATCGTGCATGACGACCTGCCTTCGGTGAAAAATAACAAGGAGCGTCGCGATAAGCCTGCCCTGCATGTTCAATATAATAACGCTACGGCAATTCTGGCCTCGGACGCCTTGTATTGTCTGGCTTTTGAAGAAATGGCGAAGATCAACGATGCCGTCAAAGCCAACCAGGCAATTCAGATTCTTTCCCTCTATGCCAAAAGTTATGGGATGATCGGTGGTCAGGCAGTGGATTTGGCGAATAAGCGTAAAGTGATGAAGATCAATACCCTGCGCTATATCGACATGAAAAAAGTAGGTTCACTGCTGCAAGCCAGCACCGATATCGCCTGTGCACTAAGCGGGGCCGACGAAAATATCCGTCAGATTCTGAATGCTTATGCAGTAAATCTGGGCATTTCTTATCAGATGATCGAAGATATCGAAGCCGATTATTCCCGGGGTAGCGATGGCCTCGATGATGAAGTAACCCCCGCATCCAAAAGCAGTTATACCGGAATGATGGGTTTTGATAAAGCCCGCAAAGCCGTGGAGAAACAATTGGATGAATCACTAAAAATGATTAAACCCTTCCCCAATAATTCTGTATTAGTGGAATTCATCCAAATGATCAAGGAGCGCTTGCCCTGATCCATGATTGATATTCATACCCATCTCTTGCCCAATATCGACGACGGCTCTGCATCTCCGGAAGCTACGCTGAAACAGCTAAAAATGATGGCCAGGCATGGCATAAAGAGGGTTTACCTCACTTCGCACTATTTTCGCGGACACTACCAATACACCCGTGATGATTACGACCGGCGCTTTGCCAAAATAGCCGCATCTGCTACTGCTCAAGGCATCGATATTGAGCTACAGCCGGGCTTTGAGATCTATCTGCAGCCCAATATTTTATCCGATATCAAAGAGCAGAATCTCACCCTGGGAAACAGCTCGTATATTCTTATCGAAAGTGATCTGAACGGACTTCCCAACGATTTTTATACCAACGTGTTTCCCTTGCTGCGGGCTGGTTACCATCCCATTCTGGCGCACACCGAACGCTATGTGAGCATCATGCGAAAGCCCTCGCTGGCGGAAAGCCTGGCACATCGCAACATCTATGTGCAAACCAATGCCGGAAGCCTTTTGGGCTTATATGGTGACAAGGTGAAAGAAACTGGCTGGAAGCTGGTAAATAGAGGATGGACGCATTTTGTGGCGTCCGATGATCATGTTCGGGGAGAATATTACAGCCTTCCCGAAGCCTACAAAGAGATTGAAGCGCATATAGATACCCACACTGCCGATTTGCTTTGCCGCGCCCATCCCGAAGCCATTTCCACCGGGCGCAGCATTCCCTATCA
Organism: uncultured Candidatus Cloacimonas sp.; assembly: GCA_964609575.1. Classification (GTDB taxonomy): domain Bacteria; phylum Cloacimonadota; class Cloacimonadia; order Cloacimonadales; family Cloacimonadaceae; genus Cloacimonas. The sequence goes on along the minus strand of CAZSST010000031.1, from coordinate 15,130 downwards.
CTATGTGGAAGTGATTAAACCGCATCATCATCACCGCCGCAGTTGGTGGAAGAGGCTGTTTGCCTAAGGTTCTTATCACCGGCATCACGGGTTTGGTGGGTGGCAGCGTTCTGAAAGCCCTGCTGGCCAAGCCTGTGGTCTCCAAAATTACCGCCTTGGTGCGGCCGGGAACCCATCCCTCACGTTTCCGTGAATATGCCGATCGTATCCGAATCGTAGAGATTGACTTAGGCGATATCCCTGCCCTGAAGGAATTTCTCTTTACCAATGAATTTGATATCATTCTTCATATTGGGGCGTTGCGCGGGGGGCGCAATTTCAGCCGTCAAGATTTTATAAACACCAATCTCAGTTCCACGGAACAGATGGTGGAATATGCCATTGCCAAGGATGCAAAGCTGATCTTCTGCTCGTCGGTGGGTGTTTTTGGCGCTATACCCGTGGAACATCCTGCGAATATGCAAACCCCCAAGAATCCTGATAATTTGTATCATTACACCAAAATCGAAGCGGAAAAAGCCATCAATCGCGCTGTGCTCACTGGGCTGAAAGCGGCGATCGTGCGTCCCAGTATCACGTATGGCAAGGGGGATAAAGGTTTTCCCTGGCAATTGGTGAAAATGGTAGATAAAAAAATCTTTCCCCTCATCAATAAACGTATCTGGATTCATTTGTGCCACATCGATGCGCTGGTAAACGCCTTTATGTGGCTGGTGGAACACGATTGGAAGAGCGGTTTCACCCTCATCGTGGCCGATAGAGAGCCCATCCAACTGGAATCCCTGGTAAATTTCATTTCCAGGCAGCTCCGTGGCTCCAGCTACCCCCGTCTGATGCACTTCGATCGCTATCTCTTTGCCTGGGGGGAAAAGCTGGCCCGACTATTCAAGAACGAGCTGTGGATAAGCCGCTTTGAACTGATCTCCAAAAGCTGGTTCTATGACGTTAGTACCTTCCACGAGCTGATGGAGCAAGAGGGAATAAATCCCAGCTTCACCATCCCCACTTTCAAAATCATCATCGACGACTATCTGGGGCGCTAATGGCCATTCCCATTATTCACGATTGGGAAATATACTTCCGCAATCCCCATGAAGGGCTTGGCTCTTCCTACGAGCGCATCATTCTAAACCAATCGCTTTTAAAGGTGAAAAACGCCTATGATATCCACAGTGCCCTGGAAGCTCCTGCTTTTGGCTTCACCGGCCTTAGCGGCATAAATCTTGCAGGGCTGGCTAAAAGTGGCGTAGAGGTTAGCCTGGAAGATCACGATGCCGACCGTCTGAGCATGATTGCCAAGCTATGGCAAGATACTCTGCATTTACCCCTCAATACTACGCTAAATAGCACTTACTGCTGTTTAGATTATCCCGATGCCACCTTTGATTTTGGCTTTAATTTTTCGGCCTTGTGGTTCGTGGCAGATCTGCCTGCCTTCATTTCTGAATTCTGTCGCGTGTGCCGCAAAGCCATCCTCATCTGCGTGCCAAATCGCAGCGGCATTGGATATAAAATGCAGATAAAGGACTACAGCCCAGATGCTTATCCGGAGCTAAAACCCATGCATATCATGCCGGATAGCATTGTTTTTCTGATGCGACGCCAAGGATGGAAGCTAGTCTCCAAGGGCTATATCGATTGTCCGCCCTGGCCTGATATCGGCATGGATAAAGAACGCTTCCTGGGAAAAATGATGAAGAAGGATGTACCTCATCCTAAGCAGGCCAGCGAACCAGTAACGATTTTGCCCTATTACCAAGGCCAGGATCCCGGCTTCGAGAAGCGCATGCTACGCTATTCCCTGGTGGAAAAAGCAGCTCCCAACTCGTTCAAAAAGCACTGGGCGCATCACTATCAGCTATTGTTTATCCCCGGGCCATGAAGCGCAAAAATCTATTTACTCTCATAGTGGGCTTAGCCATTGGCATTGTCCTTATCGTTATCTGGCTGCGTCAAACTCCCCTTAATGAGATACAAGCTCATTTCAGCGGTCTACGCCTGGGCTGGGTGATGCTGGCTTCGCTATGCTATCTTGGTGCTTATTTTTTGCGTTCCTGGCGTTGGAATCTGCTTATTAACATCTCCACCAAACCGAATCTATGGCGCACCTGGCTTTATGCGATGGGGGGGAACTGGCTTAATTATCTTATCCCCATACGCATCGGCGATGTGGCCAGGGCCTGGTTCATCAAAAAGCATCACCACACTCCCCTTATGGCTGCCCTGCCCACGGTGTTTATCGATAAGGCTTTTGATACTCTGGCTATCCTCTTCATCATCATCGTGTTGCCCTTCACTTCGCTACAGGTGTCGAGGCCGATGCTACTGCTGTTGGGCTTGTTGATCATTGTCTTTTGCCTCACTCTGGGCCTGTTGCTTATGGCAGCGTGGTTCAAAGAGGGGGTAAGCAGAATTCTGAAACGGCTCTTCTTTTGGGCACCCCGAAAGCTGAAAGCCAGGCTGGATGCAGCTATTCGCCTGTTTATCGATGAACTAAATCTCTTTGAACACCGTCCTGCCCGCCTGATGATGGCGATATTTTTAACTGCCGCCGGAGTTACTCTCGATGGCAGCTACTTCTATTTGCTTTTCAGGGCCTTTGGCATTCCCTATCCCTTTGCCCTGGCACTATTTGGCTATACCCTCATCAATCTTTCCTATGCCCTGCCCCAACCCCCGGCGCAGCTTGGAAGCAATGAATGGATGATGATCATAATTTTTAGCATCGGATTTGGATTGACAAAGTCCGCTGCCTCGGCAATTATGGCATTTGCCCACGTGCTCACTGCCATACTAATGAGTGCGTGGGGCATTCCGGCTCTGGCCTTAATGGGCAAGGACCTTGTTTTGCAGCTAATTAAAGGAGACAAGCTCGATGACGAAGGAACAATTACTCTCCGGGATCAATGAACTATCCCGCGTGAAAGACACCCTGCTGAAGGAAGTGCACCAAAGCATTATCGGACAGGATAAGGTATTGGAAGAAGTGCTAATCGCTCTTTTTGCAGGGGGACACATTCTCCTTGAGGGGGTGCCCGGTCTGGCAAAAACCCTGCTTATTTCTTCACTGGCTCAAGCTCTGTCCCTTTCCTTTTCGCGTATTCAGTTCACTCCCGATCTGATGCCTTCAGACATTACCGGCACGGATATTCTGGTTAATGACGCCTCCGGCGAGCAAAAGCACTTTGAATATATTAAAGGCCCCATTTTTGCCAATATCATTCTGGCCGATGAGATCAACCGCACTCCGCCCAAAACTCAGGCAGCGTTATTACAAGCCATGCAGGAATATGCAGTTACCAGCGGAAATCTAACCCGCGCTTTGCCCCTGCCCTTCATTGTTATGGCCACCCAGAATCCCATCGAACAAGAGGGAACCTATCCCCTTCCCGAAGCTCAGCTCGATCGCTTCATGTTTTTCATCAAGATAGATTATCCCAGCCAAAGTGAAGAGCTGCAAATCGCCGAAAGCACCACGGGACTAAACACTCCACAGCTAAAGCCCCAGCTAAGCGCCGAGGCTATTTTGCAAATGCAACAAACCGTACGCAGCCTGCCCGTTAGTGAGCATGTGCTGAAATATGCCGTAAATTTGGTGCGTAGTTCACGTCCCCACAGTCCTGAAGCCAGTCCCGAGATTAAGCAATGGGTGGCATGGGGAGCGGGCCCGCGAGCCTCGCAATATCTTATTTTGGCGGCTAAAACCCGTGCAGCTTTGGCCGGGCGTCTCACTCCCTCGGAGGATGATGTGAAAGCCAGCGCCTACAACGTTTTGCAGCACCGCATCCTTAGCTCTTTTGCCGCACAGGCGGAAGGAATCGGCTCGGCGCAGATTATTGCCAGGCTATTGGAGAAAACGTGAAAAAGCTATGTTTAGTGCTGGTGGCTCTATTTATTGCGCTTAGCGCTCGGGCCTTTGACGATCGTTTTTTGTATCCCCTTACCCATCAAAAAAATGTCAATGCCTATGCCATCAAGCAAGATCACGAGCTGCTGTATGTGCGCAATCAGAATCAGGTGTATATCTATTCCATTTTCAATGCCTGGTCACCCAAGCTGGAATCTTCCTTCTATTCTGTGTTTCCCATCGAAGACATCGAAACCCAGGAAGGAAACTATTTCTATCTGGCTTCCCGCGAGCCCACCAATCAGATTTTGCCCGTGGACAGCCTGCAAACCGGTACCAAGATCTTTTTCCCCTCGCAAATCATTGGCGACCGGCTAACTCGTGAAGGGGCCACCCTATATGTGGCCGACCGCTACAAGGGGATTGATATCGTCAATATCGGCGGAGGAAGTATCCGCGAGATTATCGCCACCTTCAGCGAGAAATGGGGTATCAAGGACTTTGTGGCCTCCTTTCCCTATATTTTTGCCTTGAACGATTTTGGCCTGGTGGCTGTGGATATCAGCGACCAAAGCTATCCCCAAGCCATCGCTACTAATTACCAGATTAGCGATGCCACCTGCCTGATTAAAAATGGCAACACTCTTTGGGTAGGCGCGGGGAAAAACCTGCTGGCCTTTAATATCTATAATCCCGCCAGCCCTATTCTGATCGCTCAATATCGCATGACCAACGAAGTGCTGAATCTGGCCATCAAGGATAACCGCCTTTTTGTGGTGCTGGGCCGTGGGGGAGTGAAGATTATGGATATTGCCAATCCCATCAAAGCCGCCGACCTCAATGTTATCCAACCCGGCTATGCAGTATATGACCTTGATCTTGCCAATGATTACATCTTCCTCGCCATGGGTAAAGACGGGTGGATGATTTATGAGTATCGCTAATGTGATATAATTTTTCTCTTTGGAGCTTACATGCGCCGTTTATCTTTCATTTTGTTGTTTGTCATCTTTGCTTTTGCGGTTTTTGCGGATATTACGCCCCAGTGGCTTGGAACCTACGGGGGTAGCGGCAATGACGAAGCTCAGGCCTCCTGCTACGATACCGGAGGTAATTATTACCTTGCAGGCAGCTTTCAAGGTTCTTTTTCAGCAGGCAGTTACAGCCTTAGTTCCACCCATCAGGCAGTATTTATCATCAAGTTCAGCCCTACCGGCGAAGTGCTTTGGGCAATTTGCAATAATACTTCTGCAGCCGCCAGCCGCACTGCCGGAGTAAGCGGAATAATGGTGGATAGCACTGGCAATATCTATCTCGCTGGTTTCTATAGTGGCGTTATTAAATTCGCAACTACCACACTGCAATCCGCTGGCTTGGACGACATTTTTCTGGCAAAGTTCAATGCCAGTGGCGGCTATTTATGGGCGGTATCCTTGGGAGGCTCTGCAACCGATCGAAGCACTGGAATTTGTGCCAGTAACGAAGGATATCCCGTGATCGCAGGATATTATGGCTCTGCTATAAACACGATTCCCCATCAGGGCAGCTCAGACATCCTGGTGGCAAAGTACGATGCCGACGCCAATCTTGTGGATATCAATCATTGGGGAGGTAGTTTGCTGGATAATGCCCAAGGTATAGCGGCTTTTGCTGCAGGCGGTTACGTCATCAGCGGTTGCTATACTGGCGAGATCAGCTTTGGCCCCTTTATCCTGAATGCAGGTGGCAAGGAAGCTTATATCTGCAAGCTGAATAATGATTTGGAGCCCATCTGGGCGATTGGTAGTTCCGGTGCCGATGATCAAGAGTGCACTTCTATAGCTACCAATGATGCAGGTATCTTCATTCTGGGTAAATATAGCCAGGCATTTTCGCTGGGTGATTTCTCGCTTCCTGATACCGGTTCCTCCTTGTTTTTTGCGAAAGTAAATGCCGATGGCGATGTATTAAATCTTTCCCGGCTTGGCAGTTGCAGCACTTCCACCACCTTTTTCCGTTCGGCAGTGGTGAATAGCCTTGGAGAGATGATTGCGGCAGGATCTTTAGTTGGAGATTATAGTCATGCCGGAGGAGTTATTCAATCCGCAGGATTAAGCGATGCGCTTGTCTGTAAAGTGGATTCCAATGGAGTGCTATCCTGGGTATCGCGTTTTGGTGGAACCGGTTATGACAATGCCCTTTCCATATCAACCCATAATGGACAAAGCTATCTACTGGGCGGTTTCTTCAGCTCGGGAACGGCTTTTGACGAACAAATCCCTCCCAATAACGGGCAAAAGGACATCTTTGGCTTGCGTTTCGGCGATGGCTCCGGAGACTTACCAGCTGTGCCTGAAAATATTACCTTGCAAATAAATGGAAATCAAAGCTTACTGACCTGGGATGCAGTTACAACTTCTGTAAACGGAAATCCCCTCACAATTTCAGGATATCATATCTATTACAGTGAGAATCCCGATGAGGAGCAATATGAGCTTTTGGATTCCACCACCGGGACGTCTTACCTCTTGTCTGCCCAGGATTTGCTTCCTCACCTACGTTTCTATAAAATATCCGCGTATCTTAATCCTGAGTAGCCTCCTACATCCCTCCTTCATCCATCCCTCATCGCGATCTAGGTTGGGCAAGGGAGCTTACCTGATTAATATACTTAGCAGGTAGATATATGAAAGAAAATCGCTTAAGGGGGAGATAAATGATGAGTAACTGGAAAACGGGACTGGGATTTGCCACGGCTCTGGGCTCGCTTACCACGCTGATGATTCCGGCGCTAAGCGTAGTTCTGGCGCTGCTTGGCCTGTTCTTCTTTTTTTGGGGAAGAGGAGAGGGGCCAAAGGGGATGCGCATTGCCATTCCTGGCATGGCAGCTCTGGCCCTAATCCTGGATTTGCTATATCTGCTGGTTAGCTAAGCCTTATTTTTCAAAGGTGACGGAGCTTCCCAAAATGTCGATGCTGAAGGCGGGGGCGTGGGATACGCGTTCGTGATAAAAAAGATATCCTTCCTTCATGCCACCGGGAAGTAGCTCGCCATAGCTGAAAGAATTGTAGATCACTTCGTAATATTGGTCTTCATCGCTGGTTCTGGTTAGGCTGTAATCGTCATTTTCCAAAATCGTGAAGGGATCTTCATAGGTTTGCAAAAGATGGCTCTGGCGCATATTGGCCAAAATAAGCTCGGTGGGGATAGGATCAAATTGGCGGCCCTCGGCGAGGATGCCAAAGGAACCTTTTTTCAGCAGTACTTTTTGCGAGGAGCTGTTCTTAACGCGGATCAACACAGGGAAGAAACGGCTGTTTAGATCCTGATAGCTTCCCTGATAGGCCTGGGGACGCACCGCTACCAATAGTGAATCAGCGCGCACCAGGGCAAAGCGATCTTCAGAAATGGTGCCCGGCGCAGGAAAATATTGAGCGGTGGAACAAGCTCCCGACAGCAGTAAAAATGCTGTCGGGAGGCAAGTAATAAGCAATTGCTTAGATATCTTCTTCAGAATCTTCGGGGCTTTCATCGTTTTCATCCTCGGATGATTCCTCGGGTTCATCTACAGTGTTGTCATAATCAGGTTCTTTAAGGTCGAGCAGGTCCATTACGGGCTGGGCCTTCAGAGTTTCCACTTCCTTATCCAGGCTTTCATCATCGGGCTCGGAGGGAACAATAGAGATATCGCGAACTTCGTCATCGCCCCCCAGATTGATAAGACGTACGCCCTGGGTATTGCGGCTGCTGGTTTTTATATCTTCCATTTTCTGACGGATGATCATGCCTTCCTTGGTGATGATCATCAGATCATCTTCGTCTCGCACCAGCATCAGTGCGGCCAGATGGCCATTGCGAACCGTGGTTTTCAGAGTGATAACGCCCTTGGAGCCACGCTTGTGGCCAGGATAGGCACTGATGGGGCTACGCTTGCCATTGCCATGCTCACTTATGGCCAGAATGCTGGAGGAATTGGGTTCGCCATTTTCCAGCATATCGGCCGCCGAAGCCACCACCATATTAATCACGTAGTCACCATCACGCAGGCGGATACCGCGCACGCCTTTGGTGAAACGGGCAGTGGGACGAATGTCCTTTTCGCTGAAACGATTGCAATAGCCATTGCGTGTTGCCAGCAGCAGATCGTCTCCTTCTTCAGAAATACGGGCATCGATAAGCTCGTCATCCTCATTCAGCTTGATGGCTTTGATGCCATTGGCGCGGGGATGGGAGAATGCAGCCAGCGGTGATTTCTTGATGAGGCCATTGCGGGTGCACATCATGATGTTCTGCTCGGGATGGAAGTTTTTAAGGGTTACAAAGGCACGAATCTTTTCCCCTTCGGAGAATTTCACCAGATTCACGATGGCCTTGCCCCTGGCAGTGCGGCTGGCTTCGGGAATTTCATATACCTTAACCCAGTGGCACATGCCGTGATCGGTGAAGAGCAGAATGTAAGAATGCGTGCTGGCCACAAAGAGATATTGGATGAAATCATCTTCCTTGAGGTTCGAGGCATTCAGGCCTTTGCCTCCGCGTCCCTGAACTTTATAGGTATCCACGGGCAAGCGCTTTACGTAGCCATCATGCGTGATGGTAACCACCACCAGCTCGTCGGGGATGAGGTCTTCCACGTTCAAGCTGCCGGCAGGGGTTTTAACGATTACGGTGCGGCGTTTGTCGCCAAATTTATCTCTTATTTCTGCGGTTTCTTCCTTAATGAGGTTCATACGCAGTTCTTTGTGTTCCAGCAGGTCTTTCAAGCGCGCGATGATTAGCAGCAGTTCCTGGTATTCAGCTTCTATCTTATCACGCTCAAGGCCGGTGAGGCGTTGCAAACGCATATCCAGAATGGCTTTGGCTTGTATTTCGCTAAGGCCGAATTTCTCTTGCAGAGCCAGACTGGCTTCGGGAGGAGTTTGTGAAGCGCGGATGGTGGCAATCACTTCATCAAGATGATCAAGCGCAATGCGATAGCCTTCCAAAATGTGGAGGCGATCCTCGGCGTTCTTCAGTTCAAAACGGGTGCGGCGGAGCACCACTTCATGGCGGAATTCGATGAAATTGGTAAGCATGTCCTTCATCGGCACCACTTTGGGCACGCCATCCACCAGGCAGAGATTGATAACGCCAAAAGTTGATTGGAGCTGAGTGTGCTTGAAAAGCTGATTACGTACGGCTTGGGCATCGGCATTGCGCTTCACCACGATTACCACACGCATGCCATCACGGCCCGATTCATCACGGATATCACTGATACCTTCGATCTTCTTTTCCTTCACCAATTCTACCATGCGCTCTATTAATAGAGTGGTGGTAACCTGGTAGGGAATGGATTTGATGATAATCTGTTCCTGATCGTTACTGCGGGTTTCGATCTCGGTTTCGCCACGCAGAATCAGGCGTCCACGGCCGGTTTCAAAATAGTCCTTGATGCCGTCGAGCCCAAAGATGAAGCCGCCCATGGGGAAATCGGGGCCTTTGATATATTGCAGCAAATCCAAAGCGTTCAGTTCGGGATTGTCGATTAGGGCAATTATGGCATCGCAGACTTCACCGATATTGTGGGGAGGCATGTTGGTGGCCATACCCACGGCAATACCAGACGAGCCATTCACCAGAAGATTGGGGATGCGGCTGGGAAAAACAACAGGCTCTTTGCGGGTTTCATCATAATTGCTACGATAATCCACGGTGTCTTTTTCCAGCTCAGATAAAAGCTCGGTGGTAACTTTATGCAAACGGGCTTCTGTGTAACGCATTGCCGCAGGAGGATCACCATCGATGGAACCGAAATTTCCCTGACCATCGATAAGCTGATAGCGCATGATCCAGGGTTGGGCAAGACGCACCAGAGTGGGATAAACCACTTGCTCGCCATGAGGATGGTAATTACCGGAGGTATCACCAGCGATCTTGGCGCACTTGCGGAAATGACCGCCCGGGCTTAAGTTCAGCTCGTGCATGGCGAAGATGATACGGCGTTGGGAGGGCTTTAAACCATCGCGGATATCAGGCAGGGCACGGGAAACGATTACGCTCATAGAGTAATCGAGGTAAGCTTGCTTGAGGTGTTCCTCGATTTGCACGGGGAATACTTTCGTTGTATCAGACATCTATCTATAGCTCCTTATATATCCAGATTTTTCACGTAGCGGGCATTGGCCTGGATGAAATCACGCCGGGGCTCCACTTCGTCGCCCATGAGGATGGTGAACATGCGGTCGGCTTCGATGGCATCGTCCATTTTGATGGAGACCAGGGAACGCACGCTGGGATCCATAGTGGTTTCCCACAGCTGTTCGGCATTCATTTCGCCGAGGCCTTTGTAACGCTGCACCATCACGCCTTTTTCACCATATTCCACAATGGCCTTATCCCTGTCCATTTCGCTGTAAACATAGGTTTTCTGCTTGCCTTTGCGAACCAGGAACAGCGGAGGCATGGCGATGTAGAGGTGCCCTTGTTCGATTACGGGACGCATGTAGCGATAAAAAAAGGTCATCAGCAGTGTGGCGATGTGCGCACCGTCCACGTCGGCATCGGCCATGATGATGATCTTGTGATAGCGGATTTTGTTTACATCAAAATCTTGCCCGATCCCTGCTCCCAGGGCGAGAATGATCGGTTGGATCTTATCATTATTCAATACTTTATCCACTCTGGCTTTTTCGGTGTTCAGCATCTTGCCCCACAAGGGAAGAATGGCTTGATAGGCACGATCGCGACCCTGCTTGGCACTTCCACCTGCAGAATCTCCTTCCACCAGGAATAGCTCAGTCTTCTCGGGATCATTAAGCGTGCAATCCGCCAGTTTGCCAGGCAGGGAACCGCTTTCAAGCACCGATTTACGACGGGTGAGCTCCCTTGCCTTACGGGCGGCTTCACGTCCGCGGGCTGCCATAATGCATTTCATGGCAATGTTTTTGGCTTCGGCGGGATGCTCCTCGAAAAATACCATCAGCTTTTCATATACGGTGCTATTCACCACGCCTTCCACTTCGGAATTTTGCAGCTTGGTTTTGGTTTGGCCTTCGAATTGAGGCTGGGAGATTTTTACGCTTACCACGGCAGTGATGCCTTCACGGATGTCTTCGCCGGAGGGGCTGACTTTTTCGTTTTTGAGCATATCGGTGTTTTTTATGTAAGCATTAACGGCACGGGTGAGCCCGCTTTTAAAGCCGCTGAGGTGCGTTCCACCCTCTATGGTATTGATATTATTGGCAAAACTGAAGATATTTTCCTGGTAGCCGTCGTTATATTGCAGGGCCACTTCATATTCCATGCCTTCCTTGGCGTTGAAGATGTGCACAGGCTTCGGGAAGAGGGGCTTTTTATTCTGATTGAGATACTCCACAAAGCTGATGATACCGCCGTCATACTTGAATTCATGCATGCGGTCTGTACGTTCGTCCTTCAGGGTGATGCTAACGCCCTTGTTCAAAAAGGCCAGTTCGCGCAGACGGGTAGTGAGATAGTCGAAACTGAATTCCACGGTTTCAAAGATTTGCTTGTCAGGCCGGAAGGTAACGATGGTTCCGCGCCTCTTGGTTTCGCCCAAATCCTGCAGTTCGGTAACGGGGATACCACGCTCGAAACGCATGTAGTATTGCCTGCCGTCTTTGTGGATATTAACGTCCAGAAACTCGGACAACGCATTCACCACCGATACGCCGACACCATGCAAGCCACCAGAAACCTTATAGCTCTTGTCGTCAAACTTACCCCCGGCATGCAAAACGGTGAGCACCACCTGCAC
>CAZSST010000031.1:0-3445 GCA_964609575.1 uncultured Candidatus Cloacimonas sp. | reverse complement strand
TTGATATTGCTGGCAGTGTAAGTACTACTTTGCATAATCTATTGTCTCCTATAGTATTAGCATTATGATAAGCATGCCCTGGGAACTTCCATGTATGCATTCTGGTAAAAAGCATTCTTATCTTGTTGCCAGATAAAATGATATAGCGTTTGTGTCAAGGATTTTCTTATATTTATTTGGCTTTGTAAATGCTTGTATATCAGTGGTATATAAGTAGTGGTTTTTAGCTCGCTAAAAAGGATGATTTAATGAATTGGCTCATTCCAATGCGCCATATAAATGGATGTTCAGAAACAGCCAAGACAATGGTACTGTAACTCTATGCGCATGAGTCCTTTGTGGCAGTATAATGAAGATACTGCGTAATGATGGGGATAGCCGCAAATGACTCCTGCAGTGCAAGCGACTGCGTCACTTTGCAAACGGGGACGTTTGCAATCCAAGCACCAGGTCTCGTTTTACAAGAATGGAAATAGGTTGTTACATAGATATTTATCATGCGATGCCCAGGCGATGCCTGGGCAAGTGCCTGGGCATCACCTGGGCATCGCATGCAAAAAAAAGAGGGACGCGCTGGCATCCCTCATTATGGCTAAATGCTGATATATTATCTGGTTAGCACCAATTTATCATCGATGCTTTTAACGAATTCCACCAGGAGTTTAACGGCATTATCCAGATCGCCAAGGGAGATAACTTCATTGGGTGAATGCATATAGCGATTGGGGACGCTTAGCACAGCAGTGGCGGTTCCAGTGCGTTGGCCATGAATGGCGTCGGCGTCGGTTCCCGTCCTTCCCGGAGCAATCTCAAGTTGAAGGGGGATTTTATGCTTGGCAGCAAGTTCCTGCAGCCTGGCATTGATGGCAGGATGCATGGCTGCACCCAGAGTGAGGGTGGGTCCCTTGCCCAAAGCTACTTCTCCATAAACGCGTTTATCCGCGCCGGGGATATCGGAAGTGAAGGTTACGTCCACCGCAATGGCGATATCGGGCTGGATTCCATAGGCACTGGTGGCAGAGCCTTTCATGGTGGTTTCCTCACCCACTGAGGCCACTGCGTAGTAATTGGCCTTGATCTTTTTGCCAGTAAGTTCTTTCATCACCGCAGCTGCTATATATACACCCACTTTGTTATCCGTGGCTTTGCTAACGATGAGATCATCGCCAAGCTCCTCGATGTGGGAGCTATAGGTGATGGTATCGCCGATACTTACGCGGGTAAGCGCTTCTTCCTTGTTTTTGGCGCCGATATCAATCCACAGGTCTTCGATCTTCAGCTTGGGATTATCGTCCCCGCCACGCATCATGTGCACAGGCTTTTTGCCAATGATGCCACGGACTATCTTTCCCTGGTGGTGGATATCCACACGCAGGCCGGGAAGCAGATTCACATCGAATCCGCCCAAGGTTTTTACATATACAAAGCCGGATTCATCTATATAATTAATAATGAAGCCAATCTCGTCGGCATGACCCACGATCATGATTTTATACTTGCCGCTGCCTTTCTTCAGGGCGATGAGATTGCCATTGATGTCCCCGGAGATATCATCACAAGTGCCATGCAAATAAGCACGGGTGATGGCTTGGGCAGGTGCTTCATATCCCGAGGGACTGGCCACGTTCAGCAGGTTATACAGATATTGTTTGTTCTTTTCATTCATTATAATATTACCTAACAGTTATTTGCCACTTCATCACTGAAGGGATTCACAGCTTTCTTGATCACGGGTTTTTCGTGGGGGATCAAGCATAAAAATTTCAAGGTTTCAGTGCCGGTATTCTTGAAGGCGTGCATCAGATTGGGATCCACGTACATCACGTCATTTTCGGCAAAGGGGAGATCGCCTCGCTCGGTGATCAACGCGCCCTGGCCGGACAAGACATACAACTCATGCTCCCAATCGTGCTGATGGAAGGGAGTGTGGCCACCGGGAGCCACTTCAAACATGCGCATGGCGAAATTTGGCGCACCATCCTTTTGGGCAATTAACCAGCGAATTTGAGCTCCATCGGCACCTTCGGCATGCACGGGCTCGAGTTCCACCTGATCATAATGGATAACTTTCATTTATACCTCCATTGTTAAGTATGATAGTTTTTGATATTGATAATTTAGCTTGGGTTGATAAAAATGCCATCAGAACTTGGGATAGGCTGTTACCATGATGTCGTTGTCCATTCGCTTAAAATCCATCTGTGCAAAGCGAAGAGCAGCATTTATATTCTCTATGCCCAGATGGGGATAGGGACTTTTATCCCCACCCAGAATCAGAGGTCCGAAAAAGAACAGGAATTTATCCACTAGGCGTGCCTGAATAAAACTCTCGGCTAAGCCGCTACCCGTTTCCAGTAACACAGAACAAATCTGCATTTGGAAGAGAATATCCAGAATGGCTGCCGGGGTAAAGAGGCCATCATTGGTATCCAGCATCCTTAGTTCCGCACCTCTTTTTTGTAATTCATTGGCTATGGCAGAATGGGCATGGCCCTTGGCGCAGATGATCAGCGTGGGGAAGTCCTTCAGGCTATTCACGATCTTTGAGGAAAGGGGAATTTCCAAAGAGGGATCGATGATTACCCTCAGGGGCTGATGGATTTTACCTGCCAAGCGGACGTTAAGCATCGGATCGTCTATTACAACGGTGGAAATGCCAGTGATCACGGCATCATGCTGGCTACGGGTTCGGTGAACCCTGCGGCGTGATTTTTCCGAAGTGATCCACTGGGATGAACCATCCCTGGCTGCATATTTGCCATCCAGCGAAAGCGCGGTTTTTAGGGTAACAAAGGGGCGGAGTTTCTGTGTAAAACAAAGATGCGATTCCAATTGCCGTGATACTTGCGGTTCCAGAGTGCCCAGATGCACATCCAATCCTGCATCTTGAAGCATTTGTATTCCCTTGCCGGAAACAAGGGGATTGGGATCGATGATGCCAATGAAACATCTTTTTATCCCTGCTTCAATAATTGCCAGGGCACAGGGAGGGGTTTTTCCATAATGGGAGCATGGTTCCAGGGTAACGTAGATGTCCGCTCCCTTAGCTTGCCTGCCGGCTTTCTTTATTGCCTGCACTTCGGCATGATCGCTACCGTAGCACTGAGTGTATCCCGAGGCAATTATCTGCCCGTTTTTTACGATTAGCGCGCCCACAAAGGGATTTGGAGAGCAAAAACCCCGCGCCTTGTCCGCAGCACGCATGGCCAGGCGCATGTAAAACTCGGGGCTGGAGTTCACGATAGCTTTTCCAGATTTGTTTTGGCAAGCTCGAAGGTGGGATATAGCCTTAGCAGCTTTTCCCATAGCTCGCGGGCACGGTCGTAGTTCTGCTCTTCGGCATATACTCCGGCAAGATTATTCAGAGCCTGGGGATGTTCCGGCTGCAGCTTCAGCAGCTCTGTAAGCCATTCCCGAGCCTGAGCGAAATCCTTCTTTACGATGC
>CAZSST010000030.1:0-21044 GCA_964609575.1 uncultured Candidatus Cloacimonas sp. | reverse complement strand
ATAATCAGGACGATCAGGTTATCAGAGTTCTATCCCCGCCCTACAGGATATCCGCCATTACAAACCCTTTCTCCCAATCGATACCATGCACCGCGATCTTGAACACATCTCCCTTGGGAAAGTGATCGCATTGGGCTAAAATCTGAAAACCCCAGGGGATAATCTCCAGGCGAATCAAATCGCGCAGAGCACCACGATAGCATACATCCAGCGGTTCGTGCAGATATTTGGCAGCCAGATATTTCAGGCACCAATAGCGTTCGCTGCGGTGGCTTAAGTCCTTTAGCGCATATAGTTTCTTTTCAATCCCCACAATCTTCGCAAGCAAATCTTCCTCAGAAAACGGTGCCGGTCTGCCTTCCAGGGATGATAGCAGCTGATAATGATTTAGCAGATCAGTGTAACGCCGGATCGGAGAAGTTGCATGCAGATAGGCTGCACTGCCTATTCCGGGATGAAATTCCGCCCGGGTGGAGAGATAGGCCTGTGAAGGGAAACTATCATCCCCTGTGCCCGCATAGCGATTTACATTGCGATAAATCACCGGTAGGCCACGCTCTCTGGCATAAGCAGCCAAGCCTGAATTGAAAATAATCATCAGCTCTTCCACCATCATTCGGGCCGGGCTGGCATTATCGATCATCTTTAGCTGCAAATTGCCCTTCACCATCCGTAAATAGTAATAATACCGCTGTTTGTCGCCCGGAACATCCACATCCCGCATGGCTTTGTGTTTATTGCAGATGCGCATGATGGAGGCAAAAGGCTCTTGCGTAATTTGCCTATCCACCTGGCGATAGCTGAGATTGTCCCGAACAGGCAGCACCTCGCTTTTGATGCTGCGAGATAGAATTTCACTGTGCTCATCAAGTTCCAGATACATTGATACTACCGGCCGCTGGGTTCCCATTATCAGGCTAAGCTCCTGTTCCGAATACCGCGAGGGCAGCATGGGAATTACCTTGTTTACCGCATAGAATGAAGCTCCACGCCGTGCTGCTTCTTCATGTAAAAGACCCTGCAGCTCTATGCGCGAAGCCACATTGCTTACATGGATGCCCAAACGGAAACCCTTATCCACCTTTTCAAAACTGATGGCATCGTCATAATCCCGGGTTTCCTCATCATCGATACTAAAGATTTGAACTCTGCCAGAATCCATATTCTGAGTGATAAGCGGTTCTGCCATAACCAGATCAGAAAAACCCAGAGGAATGCCTGCCGAGGCAAGCAGGGGATCGGTTTCGGTATCCATTTCCCCACATTTTTGCCGTAGCTTTTGCACGGCACGCGCAAAATCAATATCTGGATAAGCTCCAGCTACCAGGCGTTGCAGATCTTTTGCCCCTGAATCCTGAGCCAACAGGGGAAGTTCCTGGAACAACAAATGCTGCACCTTGTCACTTAGCTTCGCTCCTGCAATAAAGCGCGAAACCTCTTCCAGGAAAATTGCCCGCTCCTCTTTGGCTTCCTGGGCAGCTACTATCAAATCCCTTTCCTCAGCGGTGTTAAGCCTGAATACTCCATGCTTGTGATGATAGCTTTGGGGATCACTTACCAGCACCATGTAAATGGCAAAGGCCTGGGCATTAGTCTGGGCAAACAGTTTTACAGCAATTTCCTCCAGGGTGGCAGATGCTTGGGCCAAAAGCTCAGGAATAAGCTCACTTAGCTTTCTTCTCTCAATCTCAATATCCTTTCGTAAGTCCACCAGGTATGCAGCAGGCTCCAAAATAGAATCTATAGCCTTGCCCTTCAATACCAGGCGGGCAGCCGCAAAAGAGAACTTTTCACCTTTTTCGTCCACTCCCTGCCAAAGTCCATCTTCAGAAGGGGAAGCCAGACCCAGGATCAATTCCCGGTTTTGGTAATAGGCTACGGGGATCATGAGATTTTCGTTCAAAACAGCTCCTAAACTATGGCGCCCCAGAGATGAGTCGAACATCCGACCAACGGTTTAGGAAACCGCTGCTCTATCCTCTGAGCTACTGGGGCGCAATGAGCTTAACCAATCCCCTGAACTGCCCCTTTTTGTCAAGTTTACATTGACAAAAGCCGTGGGGCATAGAAAATGAGAGCACTTCATGCTGTGAGAGCTGCGCTGTGAGAGTTTCACTGTGAGAGTGCTACGCACTGTGAGAAGTAGGGGCGAATAGCCGTTCGCCCGAAAAAGGAAAAGGATTTAGACACTATGAAAATAGCAATAGTAGGTGCTACCGGCGAAGTCGGCAGGATGATGATAACCTGCCTGCACGAGCACAACATCGAAATAGACGAACTGGATTTGTATGCCTCGCAGCGTTCGCAAGGCACCGTTTTGCATTATGACGATCGGCCTATAAAGGTGCAAAAGCTTACCGAAGCAAAGCTTATGAAGCACTATGACTATGTGTTTTTCTCCGCAGGCGCAGGAATTGCCAAAAGCTTTGCTCCCATTGCCGAAGAAGCCAGCGAACTGGTGATCGATAATTCTTCTGGTTGGCGCCGCGAAGCTCACATACCATTGGTGGTTCCGGTTGTTAATGGCGGGCTTTTGGAAGGCTACAGTGGCATTGTGGCAAATCCCAATTGCTCCACGATTCAGGTGGTAATCCCCTTGAACGTGCTGAATAAACTATTTAATCTCACCAAAGTGATCTACAGCACCTATCAAAGCGTTTCCGGAAGTGGACACCAGGGAGTAATGACCCTCCTCAACCAGCGTAAGGGCAGTGTGGACAAAGGCATTTATCCCCAAACCATCGATCTTAACGTGATCCCTCAAATTGGCGCCTTTTTGGATAGCGGATACTGCCAGGAAGAAGAGAAAATGCACTTCGAAACCCGTAAAATACTTGGCTTGCCTGATTTGCAGATTAGCGCCACCACGGTGCGTGTCCCTGTGGTTTATGGCCACTCGGTATCCGTTTATGCCGAATTTGCCAAAGAGGTGAATCTTGCCAAAGCTGAGAAAACCCTCTCCAAATCTGCAAGCATCGTTTATAATGCCAATACTTATGCCACTCCGCTGGATTTAGGCTCGTCCAATGATTCTCACACCAGTCGTCTGCGTTTGGGAGTGGATAATAAGTCTCTGGCCTTTTGGAATGTGGGGCATAATGTCCGTTTGGGCGCTGCTGCCAATGCCGTGGAAATCTTTCTTACGCATGCCAGATATACAGGAAAGCTATAATCATGAATCTCATCCATCTAAGAGAAAGGCTTCACCAAATCCCGGAATTGGCCTTTGGCGAAGCCAAAACCAAGGCCTTGTTGCTTGGCACCCTAAATGAACTGATTCCCCAGTCCGATCCCGCATGGAAGATAGAAGAGTTTAAAAACAGCAATGGCATCTTGATAAGCTATACTTGCGATAATCTTCCCTATCGCCTTTTCCGTGCCGATATGGATGCCTTGCCTATAGCGGAAGTAACTGCCTGCAATTATTCCTCTCAGCATCAGGGCTTTATGCATGCTTGTGGACACGATGTGCACATGACCGTGCTGATGGGATTGATAGAGGCTATAGTAAAATACCAGCCGCAGCGCAATCTGCTTTTTCTTTTTCAGCCCGCTGAAGAAGGACAGGGAGGTGCTCAGGCCATCCTTGCAGAAGGGCTGATTCAGAGCTATAACATAGACAGTGCCATAGCTTTGCACGTTGCCAGTGAGCTTCCCGTGGGCACCATTTCCAGCAAGAGCGGCGTCTTTTTTGGCATCCCCCAGGAATTTGACGTTCGCTTTAGTGGCAAAGCAGCACACGTTGCCTTTCCCGAAAAGGGTGCAAATGCTCTGGAAGCAGGCGTGGATTTCATGCAAAGCATCCGCGAGCAGCTAAAGCCCTTGCAGGAGCATCATCGCCTTATCTTCCACGTGGGGAAAATGACTTCCGGCACCATTCGTAACGTAATAGCCGACGATTGCCTTTTGGAGGGAACACATCGCACCCTCAATCCTGAGATTCGGGACTGCATAAATAACCTGATACACTCCACTGCTAACACAACTGCTGCCAGGCATAGAGCCACGGCCAGGGTCGATTTGCTTTGCAGTTACGACGCGGTGGTAAATTCCGATAAGCTGGTGAATGAGCTTGTGGATGTATGCAGCACCCAAGGGCTTAGCTATAAAACTGCAGAAACCGCCATGACCGGAGAAGATTTCGGATTCTTCACCACCCTCTATCCGGGATTGCTTTTCTGGCTGGGAAGCGGCTGTAACTACCCTCTGCATTCTGAGAAGTTTCTGCCTGATCCCGCTTGCATCGAAACTGGCGTGAAGGTGATGTTGGGGCTGGCGCTGGATGGAACTCTGATAACCTGATCGACCTGATTTTCCTGATAATAATTCTCTCACAGATTTCACAGATAGCACAGATTATTTTGATTAGTGGTTAATTGTTAATGGTTAATGGCGTGGCTTGCAACGAGATGCTTGAATTGTGTTTCACCATTTCACCCTTCCACCTTTCCACTAACACCTGGCACCTGTAACCTTACCACTTTCGCAGCTTAATTCTCATGTCCTATAGCTCTACGCAGAAGTCCCTTCGGAAATCCTGATGATCACCATGATCCACATATCCCAGAGGATTGCGAATCAACAGGGTGTCCCCTATCTTCACCTCATGAAAATCATGGGCATGACCATACACCCAATGTGTTATCTGCGGATTGTCCAGAATCAATTCATCCAGATTAGAGGCAAAGCCGGAGCATAGAGGGGACTCTTTGAAAACCTCAGGAATGCATTTATAACTTGGCAAATGGTGAGTAAGCAGTATGGTTTTGCCGCTAAAGGGCTTGGCCAATTCATCTTTGATAAACTTCAGAGACTTGTCAAACAAAGCATTGCTATCCTCCACCCGATAAAGACGATTGCCTTTACCCGGCTGGTGGACACTGATATGGTGATAATCATTCAAGCCGCTTTCCACGATGTGCCGGCAAGCTTCGGATACTTTGCTCCACAAAATCGTAACGATAAAGCGAAGATTACCATGGACATACACTTGATTGTTCAGGCAGTGATGATTGGGAGAGATTAATCTGTGCATCCGTGGATAGGCGATTTCGATGTTACTGCCATAGAATTCATGATTCCCCAGAGTGGAGATAATGAGTGGAAAATCCCTCTCAAGCTTTTTGATGAAGGGCGTAGCTGGCTCCAGATTGTTAATGCTGATGCTATCTCCCGCAATCAACAAGATATCTGCTGAAGGAGTGATGGGATTAAGTTCCAGCCACAAGCGATTGGCTGGGAACTCCAGATGCAGGTCTGATACAATTTGAATCTTCATTGTTTACTTTCCATACTTAGCGAATTTCATGTTCCAGATCACCGAATTTTAAGGTCGCAGCACTGAATTGATTCGAGTTCTGCTTCTCAGGTACTACATAGTATGCTTGTTTCTTTTATAAAAGCCAGATAATTCTTATAATACCTATTGAGGCATTAAAGTTCAAACCGCCTAAACTAACTATTTCATACCCAATATGTTATGGACGGTTTTTACTACAAAGCCATGCATAAATACCTGCTTGCCTGTAAAGTCCATGAGACCCCACAAGTTCCACATCAGCGGGAAGTTATTTTGGCCTCATGAACTCATACAGCATTATTCAGGTTTAATCAATATGGCGGATTGGAATCCGCCGATACGAAAAGGGCGACCCGTCGGTCGCCCCTATTTGTAATTATGTTCTCACAGCGCTGCTCTCACTATTTCATTAGCAGCATTTTCTTCACAGCACGATATTCGCCGCTTTGTAAAGAGTAGAAATACATTCCTGAAGCCACACTGCGATTCTGGGCATCGCGTCCGTTCCACACAATGTGATGCAGGCCTTCATTCATTTCGCCATTTACTAATCTGGTAACCAATTGTCCCTTCAGGTTATAGATAGCCAGAGTGGTTTTTGCCGCTTTGGCCAGACTGAAGGAAATGGTGGTGGTGGGATTGAAGGGATTGGGATAATTATTACCCAGCTGGGTAACCAATCCCGGGGTAGGTTCTTCCGGATTGGCCGTATAGGGGAAAGGCACAACAAGGGTATCACTGGGGGTGCCTTCCACATTCAGGTAATTCACCCGCACATAGTACTGATAAACTCCCAGCAGAGTTAGCGTTTCTTCATACAAGGGAGTGGTTGTATTCAGCACCATTTCATAGGGGCCGGAATCGAACTTACGATACACATGATAGCCAGTAATAGGCAGCACCGTATCCACCGGTTCATCCCATACAATGCTCATTTCACCGGTCTGGTTATCCACCGTGGCATCCAGATTCAGAGGCTTGGGCAGATCAATCAGGGTGAATTCGGTGTAATGCGTGGGAGTATCAGGATTGATGGGCACAGCATTCACGGAGGAGGGTTGATGATGCGGCATACTGGCAGTAACGGTATGCGTACCATTTGGCAGGAAAAGGCGGAAATTGCCTTCGGTATCGGGATGGGTGGCATAATGCTGATCAGAAACCACTCTGGCAGTGGCAGGATTGCTCCCGGAACTGGAGTACACCACGCCATATAGGTATCCGGTTTTTTTATTCACACCAGCCAGATCGAAATCATCGATAAACCAGCCGGTATTGGTGGTGGCACCATCGGAACCGAAGCGGAAACGGAACATCACGGTTTGCCCCGCAAAGCTGCTAAGATTGAAGACGGGATTTTGCCATCCGCCGGAGTTTCCGGTCCATCCAGTTTCTCCACCCAGGCCACTTAAACTTGCGGCATTATAAGGATTATTGGGATGGATGATGGTCCAGCTTTGTCCTTGATTGGTAGATATGGACACATTAGCACCATCATGGCCATTTTCAAAGGCATAATAATGGCGGAAAGTGAGCGTGCCAGTGTCATCCAGGGTGTAAAGAGGGCTGTAAAGGTGATACTGAACCAGGGAAGGATACTGACCACTTAGATTGGTAGCCCAAAGCTTCTGTCCACTTGGCGGAGTTACCTGCGAAGGAGTTCCCCAAACCCAGCCGGTTTCTGAATCGAAGCCGCCGTCATCGAATTCGAAATCCAGGAAATAATCCGGATTGTTATAGGGCATATCGAAGGTAACGGAAACGGGATTACCGTTGCTGCAAGTGGCGGAGAAATTTACCACCAGGTCTGTTACGGATGCAGGCACATTGGCACAGGACAGCGGATAGATAAGCTGAATGATGTCATTAGGAGCAATCTTATCAAGTAACAGCACGGGATTCAGGATTTGCAGATTGGGATCGGTGCTGGCTAAGGTAGCTTGAATATCACGGGCATCCACGGCAGAATTATTCTGCAGATTGATAACCAGATTGAAGCTCTCGCCAATGTCGATCACGCCATCGAAATCGGCTTCATGATCATCCACCATGAAGGACTTGTAAGCCAAAGTGGAAGCACTAACCTGCAAACTGAACTGCCGGTCAAATTCAATTTCGCCGGTTACGAGATGGATATTGAAGCTTAGTACTTCGCCATCGGGACAATCATTGGCAATATGAATGCTGAAAGGAATCTGATTCACAGCAGTCTCGTCGGGTGCGATGGGATAATATGTGGACGTGCCATTGATGATGGTAACATACTCACTGGTGGAGGTAACTGTGGCATTAACGTTTTGGGCTACGAGGTTACCGCCATTGGAAATTGCCACACCCAGTTCTATGGTTTCACCCGGTTCGCAAACGCCATTGTGGTTGCCATCGTTCACATAGGTATCATCTATAATCAGATGTGCAGCAGCATGATAAATGGGCACATTGGTGATGTAGATGGCCTTGTCATTGGACAGCGGTGCTGCCGCCGTGGGATATTGGTTATTGAAGGAATATTCCAAACCCACGGTGCCAGTGTGGTCTTCGATGCCAATGGTGCAGAAATTGCCATGTTCGTTTCCGGATTGGGCATCCACATTATTAAAGGTGTGATACTGGATTTTGATGGGGCCATCGCCAAGGCTGGTGGGATAGGAAGCCTGATCGTAAAGCACGATCTGGAAGCTTTCCACAGCGGTGCCACTGGTGCCACCATTGCGGATATTGTACCATTCAATGATGAAGGCATGCAAGCCCCGGTCAAAATAGGTGAAGATACCCCCACCGGTGATGGTGGCAAGATCATCCCAGAAAGCAGCAATCATGGGAGAGGGACCCATGGGTCCAGGAAGACGGTAGTTTCTGAATTCGCCATTCAGGGAAGGCCCAAAAGTAATGAAGCCATTGGAAGCAACCGTAACCTGGTCATAAATCTGGCCATAGAACTGGAAGGGGAAGGGCAAACTGACCGTTTCCAAGGGATCGGCGCCGGTTTGATCACCTTCATCGCTGCTGGTATAGGCATCAGAGATAGCCAGTTGCGTTCCTAATCCACCTTCGGCAGGAGCAATGGGAATCCAAGCATAAACCGGAGCTTCGGGATAGGCAGTATCCGTCCAGTCATAAATAACGTAGCCATATTCATCGGGACCAAGGGGAGTAGTAGAAGAAACCAGGCCAACACTAAAGGTGAAATCTACATATTGTTCCCAACCTCCGTCAGTATAAAGCTTCAGGCGCATGGGGATCAGCATTCCGGGAAGAACTTCAGGCCTGGCTTGCAGGCTGAAACGATCGGTTCCGCAGGTAACGGAAACACCGGGATCAAGATTGCCAAAATCAGCAGTGTAATCTGGCACGCCTACCAGATCATTCTGGGTATAAAGACGTCCCATCACTCCCTGCACAGCCATGCCACTATTATTCTTCACGGTGATACTAAGTTCCGCTGTTTCTCCGGGATCGAGATGCTGGTTATTGGTGTCTATCACTATGTATGATACGAATTCAGGCTTGGGGGCAACCACTTCAAAATGAGCCGAGACATTGTAGGCAGTTTGGGCAGCATCAGTAAGTGCCAAATTCAGGCGCAGCATGGATTGATGGGGAATATTCTGCGAAATCTGAATCACCAGGGGAGTGTTGTTTGCCGCAGAGGTTCCTCCGGCTATGGCAGGATAGGCAATTGTGGAATCCACTACGGTAACGTAAAGATTATCGCAGCTAATGGTGCCGCTGATCCCACTGATAGCTTCGGTGCCGGTATTGGTAAGGCTATATAGCACTTCCACCGTCTCTCCAGCTTCGGCAATGCCATTGCCATTTCCGGAAGAGGGGCTAATTGCATCATCATCGATTACAATGGATGTGGGAGCCAGAATTGGCAGATTGCTAACGGTAATCGTGCCCTGGTAAGGCTTAAAATCATGCTTGCTGATGGTGAGAATGGCATCGCCAGCGGTCATGGTTGCAGGCAGCAAAAGAATGGCATTACCTGCTGCATCGGTATAAGCCCGAGCCAGGATGGTAGTTCCCATGCTGAGAGTAATCGCTGCTCCCTCAATGGGAAGACCTGCACTATCGGCAATGGCTACATCATACATTCCTATCCCCAGAGGGAAAGAAGTTGCCATTTGAGGGGTGAACACATTGGGGTGGCCCACATATACTTCCATGGTAGGATCGCCCATCAGGTTACACCAGTGAGTGAATTTCTGTACATTGGTTGGCGAAGACACCCCAAAAATCTGGTGCATGTATAGCTTTCCATGTAGCAAAGCCTCACCAATAGTGCGCAGATGGGATTGGAAGATACCTCCAAAGATGCCACCATGCAAAACGTTATTAAAGGTAGTGTGAGTGCTGGAAGTACTCATGCCAATAGCTGTAACTGCACCTTTGGGAGCAGCAGCAGTGCCAAGGCGGATAAAGGCTTCGGTGGTTCCCGTTCCGGTGGCATAATTACCTGTGGAACAAGTGATAATAATGGCATGAGGTAGCTTGTAACCATTTACCAGCGATTCAGTGGGCGACCAATTGCTCATGTTGATGTAGCCACGATATCCAAAGAATCCCACGCCTTGATTGATAGCGGAATTCATAGCCGAAGGTGCTGGGGAATCACTGTATAGCTCAGTGTAAGTATAATTCGGATTTACCAGCAGGCTCATCTCTTTAATATACTTGCTCATATAGATGGTGGATTGTCCCGAAGGAGCTGTATCTCCCACCAGGAGCATCCGATCCAGCCAATCAGCAGTATCGGTATTGATATTCTTTTCGTAAAGATATATCTTATTCAAAACCACAGTAAGCTGCGAGAGATTTTCCACGGAGATGCGGCCGATAAAGCACTCTCCCAGAAGGTCTGTACCGTCCAAATGAGTATAAGGATAATCTCCTCCACCGCTGCTGACCGTAAAGGCAGGGATGGTGTAACTGCCACTAACGTCGCCTATCAGGATCACAAAATCAGGACGTGTGGCAGGATCATTGTATTTGGTCTGAATATAATTCTTGATAGTGGTGGTGCTGGAACCAGCTTCATTGGCAGCAGTACTGGCCATCATCACATCAGCACCCTTTTGCCTTTTCCAGAAGGCATATTCATTTATGGCATTAATATATGCAGGCTCGCTATTGTTGCCATAGATAATCAGATATTTGGGAGGAGTATTGGCTACCATGGCATCACGGTAATCATCGTAATTCAGAATAAAGGATTCGTACATGCTGGCAAAACTGGCAGATATTGATACCGGCTCGGTGGCCAGTTCGTTCTGTCCGGTTTCATTGCTATAGTTCAGCCGGAAATCTATGGTCTCGTGGATGATTAGTTCACCCGTTTGGGGATTGTAAGAGAAGGGATTGATTTGCACGGTAATGATCCGGAAATCCCTAAGGATCATGGGATCGCTGTATTCCAGAGCAGCCACAGGATAGTTGCTGCCATTTTGATAGTAGGTATCATCTATTACAAAGCCTTTGGGCTCATCCAGATCATTACCTTGCTGCACAGGATAGGGCAGAAAGCCGCTTAAAACATCCTGCTGGCTGTTTAGCACCTCGATAGTAACCGAACCACGCGCGGGAATGGCAATGGTTGTGGAAAGGGTAGGCAATTCCGGCATACCGGCTTGCATCAAAGAACCAGCTTGGGGGATCATTATCCGCTGGTAGTTGGTTGCCCCCTTGGTTTCCTCCACAATGGTGTACTGCGGTAGAGTAAAGTGCACGCTCATGGATGCAGCATCACGCTGACCAATCGAGAACGCAGCATTATATGAGTTTTCAGTGGTGTTCGATGCCGTGGCAAACAAGGCACACAGCATCATACTCATTATCACCAACATCATGTTTTTTTTCATTGGACTTCCTTTTGGGTAGAATAGCTTTTGTGATTCTTATAGCAAAAAGCGTGCCAAGTTCGTTAAAGATTGTAATATAGCATCATCTCATGAGGGTGCGGACGAGAGGTGACCGCCTCATGTTCTTTTAGCTTCATGCTGATATGACTTTCTATAATTTCCTGGTTAAAAACATCGCCGGCCAGCAGAAATTCATGATCTTCCCTCAGCGCCTGCATGGCTTCGGCAAGATCGGCAGGAATGGAGAGCAGGCTTGCTTTCTTCTCTTCGCTCCAGGCAAATACGTTGTCATCAAACGGCCCGAGATTGTACTTACCGGGATCGATTTTATTTTTGATGCCATCCAGTCCAGCCAATAGAATTGCACTCATAGCCAGATAGGGATTGCAAGTGGCATCGCCGGTGCGGAATTCAAAACGCTTGCTTTCGGGAGAATTGGCATATTTCGGGATGCGAATGGCAGCACTGCGATTAGCCAGGCCATAGAACAGCTTCACGGGAGCTTCAAAGCCAGGCAGCAAACGCTTGTAGCTATTAGTGGAAGGATTGGTGAAGGCTACCAGGGCACGTCCATGTTTCAGGATACCGCCGATAAACCAGATTGCTTCCTTGCTGAGATCGGCATAACCACCCTTTTTATAGAACACATTTTTGCCTTTCTTATGCAGCATAATGTGGAAGTGCATCCCGTTACCAGCATGGTTGTAAACCGGCTTGGGCATAAAGGTGGCAGTTAGTCCATTTTCCAAAGCAGTGCGGCGGATGATATCTTTCATAATCATCACGTCATCGCAAATCCTGGGAAAATCCAGCAGCTCAGTTTCGATTTCCTGCTGGGAAGAGAGTCCCACTTCGTGATGGTGGTAGCGTACCTTTATCTCCTGATCTTCAATGAGGTCCACAATCTGCTGACGCACTTCATAGAATTGATCAAAGGGAGTATCCATGTGATATCCCTTTACACCCTGTAAACTAAGTGCATCCAGATCGTCATTATCTTCCGGAATGCTATCCTTGCATTCACTGGAACTGATGTTGTAGCCAGCGCTAAAGGGATCATTTACAAATTGGGCAGTATCAAAGAGATGAAATTCCAGCTCCGGAATCCAGGTGGAATTATCGGCAATTCCTGTGGACAGAAGATATGCATGAGCACGATGTGCAACGCTGCGCGGGTCTTTTTTAACTCCGATGCGAGTTTCTGCATCACAGATGCTGCATAGCATTCTCAGTGTGGGCGTTTCATAAAACTGATCCAAATGTGCCGTGGCAATATCTGGCATCAGCACCATATCGCCACTTTCCACACTTCTCATTCCGGGAATGGAAGAGCCATCAAAGGGTACTCCCCGGGTTATGACATTTTCAATTCTCCGGGCCGGAAAAGTGATGTGATACCACTTGCCATCCAGTCCGCAATACTTCAGGTCAATCGCTTTTACTTCGTTATCAGCGATCATCTTTTGCAGTTGTTTAAGGTCCATGGTTGTTCTCCTATTTCTTACTATTATTAAAAATTAAGAATGAAGAGTAAAATACCATGCTCCAGCGAAGCTTCATTCTTCATTCTTAATTCTTAATTCTCTTAGCCCATGCCAAGTAAAGACATCAGTAGCTTCACCGGTGGCAGCACGATTTTGCCGATTACATTCAGCCCCAGCAGATTGGATATGATGATGATTCCAAATAGCCAGATCATCCCCTTTTTCTCTTGCATTGTCCATTTTCGGTAGGCCTCATCGGTGAGGAACATCCCCAAAACCTTGGAGCCATCCAAAGGCGGAAAGGGAATCAGATTGAAGCAGGCCAGCAGGAAATTCAGAAACACCACATAGAAGCAGATGTATTGCAAATAGGGCAAGCCAGTTAGCAGGTGATACAGCAAGGCAAAAGCTATGCCCACCAGGATATTTGACGCCGGGCCTGCCAATGCAGTTAAGCCCGAATCACGCTTGAAATTGCGAAAGTTCATGGGATTAAAGGGCACCGGCTTCGCATAGCCATAAATGAAACCTGCCGTAAAGTACAGGAAAAGCGGCAAAATCACGGTGCCAAACCAATCGATATGCCTTATGGGATTCAGGGTTAAACGCCCCGCCCGTTTGGCAGAATCATCCCCCAGCAGATAAGCCGCCATGCTGTGGCTGAATTCATGCAGAATGATGCTATAGAAAACCAGGGCTATAATCGCCCCGTTCAGCAGCAGCTTCACCAAGGCAATTTCGTTCATATCTTCCTGATCCGGGCAAATTTCCTTTTTCCGGCCCGGAGCACCATGCCATCCACAATTTCGGTTTCCGCATCGAAAGCCGTAATCTTTTGTCCATCAATGCTTACTCCCCCACCCTGAATAAGGCGTTTGGCTTCCCCGCTACCTGTGCATAAACCAGCATCCAGCATCAGTTTCACCACTTTGCAACAGGATTCACTGCAGCTAACCTCAGGAATATCATCCGGAATCTCTTTTTGCGAAAACTGCTTTTCAAAGGCCTCCTGAGCATCCTGAGCGGCCTGAACACCGTGATAGAGGCTAACCACTTCCCTAGCGAGGCGTTTTTTTAGGATCATGGGATTTACTCCGCTGGCCAATTCTTGCTTAATGGCATCCAGATTATCCTGATCGGTGGTAGTGGCATAGCAAAAGTAGTTCATTATCAGGCTGTCCGGAATGCTCATCACCTTGCCAAATTTTTCCTGTGGCGGATCAAATACGGCGATATAGTTATTCAGCGATTTACCCATCTTATTCACCCCATCGGTGCCAATCAGAATGGGTGATAATACGGCAATTTGCTGGGGCTGGCCAAAATAGCGCTGCATATCACGTCCGCAAAGGATATTGAATTTCTGCTCGGTAGCTCCAAGCTCCACATCACTATTTATTGCCACAGAATCATAACCCTGCAGAATAGGATACATTATTTCGTGCATTCCCAGAGATAAACCCTGCTCATAGCGATTGCGAAAGGTATCATGGGCCATGAACTGAGCCAGGGTGAATTTCCCCATCAGCTTCAATACGTCCGTCATCCCCATAGTACCAAACCATTCACTCTGATAGCGAACTTCGGTCTGCTCCGGCTTTAGCACCGTATATAGCTGTTCCATATATTTGGCGCTATTATACTTGATTTGTTCTAAGGTAAGGGGGGGGCGCGATTCGTCCCTACCCGTGGGATCACCGATCTGTGCAGTGAAATCACCGATAATGATCACGCCGGTATGTCCCAAATCCTGGAAATCGCGCATTTTTCTTATTGGCACCAAGTGTCCGATATGCACATCATAACCGGTGGGATCAATGCCATATTTTATGCGCAGGGGTCTTCCCTCTTTCTCAGAGAGGGCAAATTTATCTTTCAGCTCGCTTAGCGGGATGATCTCTTCCACGCCGCGACTGATCTTCTTTATTTCATTTTCAAAGGCCATGCTTCTATCCTGTAATATGTTTTAGTCGGTTCGTTTACAAAGCCGGGTAGAGGGGTTTTCTGTCAAGGGATATCACCCCGGAACACCGAATTCATTCGGTCGTCCCACCGAATTTATTCGGTTTTTTTAGAATCCTCTATGCTCCCAATGTTTCTCATATAAAAAAAAGAGATTCACCAGTTTCAAGAACACAGATTGACTAAATCCATCGAAAGGTTATATTCGGTTCACCCACTCCAAAAATCTGGATTCAACCAAGTTCCTGGCCAATATTGTGGATATTGTACAAATCCTGCTTTTACGGGGTTGTTTCTAATGTATTCTGTCACATTTATTAGCTCTTGCTGGCTCCGCACCCAATGATCAAAGTATTCCCTAAACCAAATGCTCCCCTTACTCTGCAACGACACATTGATTTCTCTGGCTGTAGCCCCTTTGATCTTCTTTACAATCTGGGATAGGGTAAAAGGAACATTGTCTCGCGAAAGCGGTTTAAGCAGCATGTGCAGATGATTGGGCATAATGGTAAAGGCATACAAATAGTAATACTCATTGCTCATTTCCAACAGCTTGCTTGTAATAACGCCTTGTGCAGGAGCTAGCGTAAGGTCCACACTTGTTGCACACTTAGTATAAAGCTCATCTTCATAAGCAAAACACTTCTTTTTGATAATCTCCTCAGCCAGTTTCGTATCTTCTGCCTTTTCATATGATCGTCTTAGACCTTCCCGATAGCGAGTCATTGCATTCATGTATACCGTGGGGATGTCAAATGCCAAACGCGTGGTTATAAAAAAGATACCATCTTTAGGTTGAAAGTGAGGCAGTTTCCTTTGGTACGTGAGTTTATAATCCATGTAAGAGCCTTAAAACCGAATGAATTCGGTGGACCGACCGAATAAATTCGGTGTTCCTACCTGTAACCTGTAACCTGAAACCTTATCTACGGATTGGGAAACACCATCTGCCAATCGGGCTCCACGCGGTTATCGATCCCATAGCCGTGATAGGAATTGCTATCGCCCTCATACCATACCTTGGTGCCTTCGGGCAGGGGATTGGCAGCCGTTGCCACAGCCATAATCATTTTATAGGGAGCCACATACACATAATCGGTGCTTTGAATGCTCTTCAGTTTATCCACCATTTCCCTGGTGTATATCTCGGTGGGTTTCCAGGCTACATGCAAATTCCAATCTTCTTTTATTCTCTTGCTCAGCTTCGTTTCGCCGATTGCGTTTTCCACCGAAAATCCGCCCATGGTGCCATTGGTTTTCCACCAGTCTTCCACCCGTCCTTTCAGAGCCTCCACAGCTTCTTTAGCCGCAGCGGAACGGACTTTCTTCAGGTGTTGCTGATACCTGGGCAGCACAAAAACTGCCAGCAACAATAGTACCAGCAATATTAAAACAGCTATCAGTAACCATTTTTTGCTTTTCTTGGCCGGTATTGCCATATCTGATGCCATCATCTTTACTCCTTGTGAATAGGTTATCTCATTATAAAATCATCTCATTTACTCATCTCCGGCATTTGATAAGGCACTGCCTTTGCTGTCAATGAAAATCTATTTTTTTCTTTAATTCTCACCCTCAGCATCCCCATGCGATGCCTGGGCATTTGCATGGGCATCGCATGGGCGTCGCATGGGCAGCTTTTATCAAAGTGCTACCTTTCTGAGCGCTTGCCTGCTGAAGCGTGGAGTTCTGGATTCAGGACAGTGCCAAATGGTGATGCTATACCTTGAGGAATAGGAGTTCAAACCGCCTATACTAACTATATCTTATTAAACATCTTATTGGCAGTTTGGACTACCCCGCCGTGTATAATTATCTATATGCTTATAAAGTCCGTGAGACCCTGCAAGTTCTCCATCCGCAAGAAGTTATTTTGGCCTCATGAGCTCTAATAGAATTACTCGAGCTTAATGCAAGGGAGACAGCCCAGCTTCAGATTTCGCTTGCCAGAAGAGCTTGCCTGCAAAAACAGTAGCGGAAAGATAATTTGACAATGAGGAACAGCATGAGATACTTTATTTGCTTGGGACTGCTGCTTAGCTGCGGGTTTCTGGCGGCATCCTGGGATTGGGCCTATACGATCGGTGGCAGCGATATGGAACGCAGTTGGGATATTGCCTGCGATAGCCAAAGTAACATCTTTGTAGCCGGAGAGTTTTCCGGTACCATGATGGTGAATGGTGAAGCCTATCCCGCTTTGGGACTGAACGATAGCTATGTGGCCAAATACAGCGCCACGGGGCAACTGCTTTGGGTGCAGGCCTTTGGCTCGGCAAATGAGGATTGCGTTTTGGGAGTGGATACGGACGCCGCCGGCAATTGCTATGTGGGAGGTTACTTTATAGATACCTTCACCTGCCAGGGTCAAAGCCGCATATCCAACGGGATGTGGGATGCCTATGTACTAAAGCTGAATCCTGAAGGCAATTTGCAGTGGTTGCGTAGCTTTGGCGGCCCGCTGAATGATATTGGACATGGCCTGGCAGTAAATGCTTCAGGGCAGGTTTATCTGGCCGGTTGGTTTGCCGATAGTATCAAGTTCAGCCCCACGGATACTATCACAAGTGCCGGAGGAAGCGATATCTACATCAGCGCCTGGGATGCCGGTGGCAACTTCCGCTGGGCAAAAAGCGCAGGAACTCCCGGAGTGGAATATGGCTATAAAGTAGCCTGCGATAATGCCGGAAATGCCTATGTAACTGGTTCTGCCGGCGCGGGAAGCATTTTTGGGCCCTTGGTTCTGGAGTCCTCTGGCATGTATGTAGCCAAGTATTCAAGCATCGGTATGGAGCAATGGCTGGCCCCCAGTAATGGAGCTATGGTGATAAGCGTTTCGGTGCAGCCGGAGAACAGCATTTCGCAAAAAGGCATGGTATGCGGAAGAGTGGTGGGAAGCGGCAGTATCGGCGATTTTCCCTTTCAATCGCTGGAAGAGGGAGATGATTTCTATTGGGCGCAGTTTGATGCCGAAAGCGGGGTCTGGAGCTATGCGGGATTTTATGGAGGTAACGATTCGGACAAGGGACGCGATTGCGATTATGAAGCTTTTCCTGTCTTTGTGGGTACCTATGACGCTCAGGCCAGTTTTTGGGGACAGAATTTTATCAGCAATGGTGAGAGTGATCTGATTATGGGCTGGGGTTCGGCAAACATGCCCCAGCTACACACTACCGGGGGCTTATACAGCGAAATCCCTTATGCTGTAAAGATTTTACCCAATGGTAAGCTGGCGGTAAGCGGATGGCACTTCGGGCTGGGAATTATTGGAACCCATACCATCGATAGCGGTGATATCAGCAATATGAATGCCTTTGTGGCTTGCTTTGATCCCTCCAATGCAGCGACTGATGAAGGCGTAACTCCGGCACCGATGAGTTGCAGCCCCAATCCCTTTTTAAGTGCTGTAAAAATAAGCGGCCTAAAGGATCACGACAATATAAGAGTTTATAACCTGAAAGGGCAGATTATCCGAAAGTTAGAGCTGGATCGGAGTGGAAGCTGCGCCTGGGATGGATTGGATTTTCGGGGCAACAAATGCAGCAGTGGGATCTATCTTCTGAAAGCAGGAACCGCCATCAAGAAAGTGATGAAGCTGTAATGTAACAGGAGTCATTTGCGCCAGTATCTCTTGCTGAAATACTAAACCATAGGGCGCAAAGAACTCCTGCAAATTATTAATCTGGCGGTTTGGAAACCGCCACTACGATTCAGATTGGCGGTTTGGAAACCGCCACTACGATTCAGATTGGCGGGTTGGAAACCGCCACTACGCCTTTAGCATGGTGCAAATGCGCTTAGTTTCTTTCTTTATCTCATCTTCCAGATTGTGGCACATCTGACAGCAGATGCTTCCGGGGAGCACTTTGGCCCCTTTGGTACCTGCTTCACGATCCATCCAGCGGATTGCGGCTTTCCCACCCATTCCTTTCAAGGGGAAGCCCATGGTGGCAAAAGAAACAGCGGTTTTGCCCTTAAGGCTACCAACTTGTTTGATGGCTGCAACAATAACGGGTGAGGGACCAAAAGCCCAAACGGGACCCCCGAAAAGCACAGCCTCAGCATCGGTGATATCGGGAAGATTGCTAAAGCTAATCTCCTGTTTATCGCGGATTGAGCCTTGCTTCACTGGTGCCGTTGTTTCCAGTTGGGTGAGATTCACCTGGTGGCCATCGGCGCATAAACTTTCAAACAGGCTATCAGCAAATTTGCGGGTATTCCCGCTTTTGGAATGGACTAAAATTGCTATTTTC
The DNA here is from genome assembly GCA_964609575.1 of uncultured Candidatus Cloacimonas sp. Taxonomy (GTDB): domain Bacteria; phylum Cloacimonadota; class Cloacimonadia; order Cloacimonadales; family Cloacimonadaceae; genus Cloacimonas. Next base: position 2,188 of record CAZSST010000030.1, on the reverse strand, counting down.
ATGGTTCCATCCAAGGAGCAAGTGTGGCGTTGTCATCGCGTTCCCAGCGATCGTCGATCCTGGTTTTGATGGGGCTGTTCTTTTTAAAGTAATTCACGATGGCATCACGCAGGTTAATCTGATGATAGGTAATATCAGTTTCGGGAACCTGAGTAAGTAAGGTGAGGCCAGCATTACCCTGCATCAGAAAGTCCGTGGTGGTTACCGTGTAGATCTTGGTGGGGCTCCAGGGCTCACCTGCAATCTCCAGGCTGGTAACACGCTCAAAGTTCTTACGTTTTTTGGAATAAACTACCTTTCCGCCCGAAACGATCATGCCATGACGGCCACCCTCCACACGTGTTTCGATAATGCGTTTCAGGAATTCTCCGGTGCAGGTGAAGCTAACCACCATGTTATCGAAAGGCATCACATCAAATACGTTACGATAGGTAACTGGTCCGCTTTTTATATCGGCACGCACTCCACCCAGATTCATAAAGGCAAAATCGGCATCCACTTCATGACGCATGGCGTCCACAATGGTATTACCCATCAGGGATTGGGCATCCACATTGGTGCGGGAAAGATACACTCCGGCACTACCAATGATTTCATCCATGCCTTCTTCGGCAATGGCCACTTGTTCATTGATCATGCCGCCCAATTCGGGATCGGGGATAAACTGATCTTCAAAAAGGGTGATCATGCTGCCTTCGCGCAGGGCAGGGCTTTCATAGCCGGATATAGTTTTGGTTTCGGGATCAATCTTCAAGGTGATCCAGCCCAGATTGGAGCCATAGGCATAGCCTTGAATTACCATGGTTTGGGTAACGGGATCGATCCAGGGTTTGGGAACTCCCCGATGCATGTGACCGCCGATAAAGAGATCTATTCCTTCCACTTCACGGGCAATCTCCTGAGCATCATAGCCCCAAACTGCCTGACGCTCTTCAAACAAGGGATTTCCCTTGGCATCATAGCGGCTGAGGTAACCATCCTCGATATCGTAGGGCAAGCCTGCATGACCAAGCACGATAACGATATCTACTTTCTCTTGCTCGCGCAGGATGTTAACGTACTTGGCAACCACGTCTTTCTCTGAAAGGAAAATCACATTCTTGATATTCTCGGGGAAGCTCATTTTTTCGGTATCGGTGGTGGTGAAGCCAAGGATTCCTATCTTCATTCCCAAACGCTCCACAATGTGATAGGGCTGGGCATACCAGGGAATCTCGTTGGTTCTTTTATCCAGTACATTACAGCTAAGAATTGGAAATTCCGCAAGTTTAAGGGTTTCCACCAGGTCTTCCTGCAAAATGTCAAATTCATGATTCCCAATGGTCATGGCATCATAACCGATCTCATTCATAAATTCGATCACAGCCTTACCCTTGGTTACGGTTCCCACAGGACGTCCCTGAAAGAAATCCCCAGCGTCCAATAATAAACTGCTGCGGGTGGAACTCCCCATGGAACGGACTTTCTTGATAAGAGTTGCGGATGAACCCCCTCCCCCCAATTGCGGAGGAAAATCGGGATTCATAAAGGTAGCCTGAGCACGGTCGATGCCGCCATGAACATCATTGGAAAACATGATATCCAGCCTCAGGTCTTCTGCCCAAGCGAGGCTGAAAAGCCCCAGCAGGACAAAGCTAAGTAGCATTATGCGTTTCATACTATCACCAGACAAAGGACAGGCCTGCATTCAGAGATATGTTGTTTTCGCGTACTTTATCGGGATTTTCCCATCCCCGGTTCTGAAGAGCAAGGTGGTAATTTGGCCACAGGGCATAGTCATCATAATCATCAGCACCGGTATATACTTTATCATTGTAATAGGCATCGCCAAACATATCCAGGGCCTCGTATTCACGCCAGGTGTAGCCAAAGCCCAGGTCAAGGCTGAAATGCTTGTTCAAACTAACACTGCTGCCAGCGGTTAGCATTGGAGAAAGGATCCTTTTGGAAGTAACCAGGGTGATGGGATTGTCATCGGCATCAGTGCCCTTCTCGGTGGTGAAGAACCATTGATTCACAGCCTGGAAGCCAATGCGGAAGGGAATGCGATTCATTACGTGGTGTTCCACTCCGGCATAAAGATTCACCACATCGTCGAACATGGAATGAATCTCGCTGTGCTCCACATATTCCAGATCCATACTGAATACGGTGCGCATCACGTTGCGGGGAGTATAAACAAAGCCAA
>CAZSST010000029.1:0-21334 GCA_964609575.1 uncultured Candidatus Cloacimonas sp. | reverse complement strand
TGGAACTACGTTTGCGCGAGATCCATGGCGACAATATCGGTGAATTCCCTTATGAAGCCTATCACGGTGAATACGTGAAGCACCTGGCACACAAACTGAATGCCCAGGAAGGCAGCAGGGTTTTCATGATGACCGAGAAAGACCGCATCGACCATCTGAAGGAATTTGCCCTGTCGGAGCTCTTGGAGATGCAGCGCAGCTCCCTGGAAAAGTATGGAGTGATTTTTGAAGGCTGGGTATCAGAAAAAACCCTGCGCGCCGAAGGTGTGGTGGAAGAAGTGCTTTCCTATCTCACCGAGGCAGATTGCACCTACGAAAAAGAAGATGCCATCTGGTTTTCTTCCACCAAGTTTGGCGATGACAAAGACAGGGTGCTAATGAAGTCTGACGGCTCCATCACCTATTTTGTGCCAGATCTGGCTTATCATCTCACTAAAATCCAGCGTGGCTTCACCAAGCTGATCGATGTTTTTGGCCCCGATCATCATGGTTACGTTCCCCGCATTCGCGCCGCCTTTCGTGCCTTGAATTATGATGATTCCATTCTGGAGATCATCTATCTGCAGCAAGTGAACCTTTTTGAAAGCGGCGAACGGGTTAAAATGAGCAAACGTGCCGGTAAGATTGTTACCATGGATGATCTGATCAGCGTGGTGGGCAAAGATGCTGCCCGTTATTTCTTCATCGCCCGCAAGGCCAATGCCCATCTGAATTTTGATCTCGAACTGGCCATGAAGCAAAACAACGAAAATCCCGTGTATTACTGCCAGTATGCCCATGCCCGGATTTGCAGTATTATCAAGAAAGCCCGCAAAGATAAGCTGTGGCCCAAGCATTTCAAAAAGGAAATGATCGTCAAGCTGAACAAACCGGAAGAACTGGCCATCATTCAAAAAATGGCTGATCTACCCGATGTGCTGGTGCTTATCTCCATTCATCGCGAACCGCATCGACTGGCCACCTATCTGGAAGAACTGGCAGCCATGCTACATCGATATTATGCCAATTGCCAAATAGTAAGCGAAAAGAGCCCGGAGCTCACGCATGCCCGGCTGATGCTGGCCATAACGGTTAAAAAAGTGCTGATGATCTGCTTTGAGCTGATGGGCATCAGTGCGCCAGAGAAGATGTAAGCTGTCATCATGGCTCTGCATATTCGTCCCACCACCAAGGATGATTTTCCCGGGATCATCGGCATCGAGCAGCAAGCCTTTGTAGATCCCTGGCCGCAGGAAGCCTTTACGGACTTTCTGTTTCCCTGGTCATACTCCTTGCTCGATGGGGACAAAGTAGTTGGCTACATCTTTTATAGCGGTGTGGAAGACGAGATGGTGATCATCAATTTCGCCATAATGCCCTCCTACCAGCATCAAGGCTGGGGTAACTTCCTGCTGCAGGAAACGATGCAGCAAATGATTGAAATGGGAGTGCGGCACTTCTTTCTGGACGTGCGCGCTTCCAATGCCTCTGCACGCAAGCTATATCTGAATAATGGCTTTAGCGACCTGGGGATTCGCAAAAACTACTATCGGCATCCCGAAGAAGATGCCATCGTAATGGTGAAACACATCGAATGAACTATAAATATGACTTTTTGGTGCTGGGAAGCGGCATCGCAGGCCTGATCTATGCGCTGCAAGTTTGCAAGCATGGCAAAGTGGCCATTATTTCTAAAAGCAATCTCTTTGATTGCAATACCGACCATGCCCAGGGCGGCATTGCCGCTGCCATCGATGCCAAGGATTCTTTTGAAGCCCACATCGAGGATACTTTTCAGGCCGGAGCTGAGCTTGGCAAACGCCAGGTAATCAGCGAGATTATCTCCTCGGGACCGAAGTTGATAGAGTATCTCATCGAACTGGGTACGGATTTCACCCGCCGCGATGAAAGCTACGACACCAGCCTGGAAAATCTGTCCCTCACCATGGAGGGTGGGCATACCCGCAGGCGCGTTGCCTATGCAGCCGATTCCACTGGTCACCAGATTATGGAAGCACTTATCGAAGCTTGCCAGGCAAATAGCAACATCGATGTTTATGAAAATCGCATTGCCATCGACCTCATCACCCAGCATCATGTGGTTCAAGATGAGGGCTTTCTTCCCGGAATCTCCTGCTGGGGAGCCTATGTTCTGGATATCGCTGCGCACCGTGTGGACAGCTTTAGCAGCCGTAAAACCATGATGGCCACCGGTGGTGCTGCGCAGATTTACAGCCACAATACGAATCCCATGGTATCCACAGGCGATGGCATGGCCATGGCACGGTTAGCAGGTGCACGCCTGGCAAACATGGAATTTATCCAATTTCACCCCACAGCTTTCTGGAGCCCCGATGGCGATACTTTTTTAATTAGCGAAGCCGTACGCGGTGAAGGAGCAGTTCTTCGCCTCAGTGACGGCACTCCCTTTATGGAAAACTACCATCCCAAGGGTAATCTGGCTCCCCGTGATATCGTTTCCCGAGCCATAGACAGCGAATTGAAAAAGCGGGGTGAGAAGTTTTGCTATCTGGATGCCACTTCCATCCCCAAAGATGTGCTACAAAACCATTTCCCCTTCATCGGCGGTAAATTGGCCGAGCGGGGTATCGATTTTTGCAAAGACCCCATCCCCGTAGCTCCGGCAGCACATTATTTCTGTGGGGGAGTGCTTTCCACCATCGATGGCATCACCGATATCCGCAATCTCTTTGTGGCCGGGGAAGCAGCTTGTACGGGACTTCATGGCGCTAATCGCCTGGCGTCCAATTCGCTTTTGGAAGCTCTGGTAGTGGCCTATAAAGCCGGCAATCACCCCTCCAATCTTGAGGATGTATCCTTCCCCACTATTCCGGAATGGCATTTGATGGACGTCTATAACGAAAATGAGTGGGTGGTTATCTCCCACAATCGCGAGATTATTGGCACCATCATGCAGGGTTATTGTGGTATTCGCCGCAGCCGTAGATTACTGAAATATGCCCTGTCCCGCCTGGAAAACATTTATAACGAGATTAACAATTTCTACCAGCATAATGCCGTTCGCAAAGAGGTGGTGGAAACCAGAAACATGGCAGTAATCGCCATGGCCGTGGTACGAAGTGCTCTGATGCGCAAAGAAAGCCGTGGGGCACATTTTCTGGTGGATAATCCCGAACGCGATGACAGGAATTATAAGCATGATACAATTATTTAGTGAGAGCCCTGCGGGCTGTGAGAGCAAGCTGTGAGAGTGGCACTGTGAGAAAAGGACTTTTCATTACCTTTGAAGGCATTGAGGGAAGCGGAAAAAGCACCCAGGTGAACCTCTTGGTGGAATACCTCAAAGCGCATTCCCTACCGTATGTAATCTCCCGCGAACCTGGAGGAACTCCCATTTCGGAAGCCATCCGCAGTATTCTTTTGGATCCCAAGTACAAAGAAATGAAGCCCGAAACAGAGCTACTGCTCTATTCCGCAAGTCGCGCTCAGCATACCGGAGAGCTCATCCTGCCCGCTTTGGCTGAGGGCAAGATCGTTATTTGCGACCGCTATTATGATTCCACCTACGCCTATCAGGGTGCGGCCCGTGAGCTGGATTTTGATCTCATTGATACTATCACCCGTTTTGCCACCTATGGCAGAGTGCCCGATAAAACCTTTTTGCTAGATTTGCCTGTGGATATTGGCCTGGCCAGAATCACCAAACGTCAGCTTGATCGTTTGGAGCAGGAAAAGGCAGAATTTCACTGCAAAGTTAGAAAGCAATTTTTATCTATTGCCAATAAATACCCTTCCAGATATATTGTCCTGAATGCTTCCGATGCCAAGGAAGCGATTCACGAAAAGATATTATCAGTTTTGCTTCCATATATAGGAGAGACAAATGATTAAACCCCATCAGAAATATGCGCTGATCTCGATAATCAGCATCTGGGTGTTGGGTGGGCTGCTGCTTTTTGTAGCCACCAATGCTTATGCCCAAACCAAACCCAATAGCTCCAATCTCTATTCCCAAATCCAGCTTTTCAGCGAAGTACTGCAAAAGCTGAAACAGTACTACGTAACCGATCTCTCCGACGAAGAGCTTATTCAGGCTGCCATAGAAGGTATGCTTGGTTCCACCGATCCCCACACGAACTACTTCACCGCCGAAGAATTCAAGGATTTTACCACCAGTACCAAGGGTGCTTTTGGCGGTCTGGGCATCCAGATAGATAAAATTGGCGATTACATAACTGTGGTCTCCCCCATCGAAGGCACTCCCGCATATCGCATGGGGATTACTGCCGGCGATAGAATTATAAAAGTGAATGGCGAATCCGTGGTGAAACTTAGTACTGACGAAGCTATCAAACGCATGCGTGGCGATGTGGGCACCAAGGTAACGATCACCATCAGCCGTCCCGGCCTGGCCGAACCGCTGAATTTCGAGATCACCCGCGAAGTGATAAAAATTAAAAGCGTGCCTTATAGCTTCAAGCTGGATAATGGCACTGGCTATATGCGCATCACTCAATTTAACGAAAACACCGTAACCGAGCTTCGTGCCGCCCTTCAAGACCTGGAGAGCAAAGGCATCAAGGGGCTCATCATAGACCTGCGTTTCAATCCCGGCGGGCTTTTGGATCAAGCTGTGGATACCGTTAATGAATTCATTGGCCAGAACCGCCTGGTAGTGGAAACCAAGGGCCGCACCGAAAACAAGCAGCTTTATACCCGTTACAACGTTAAAGAACGCAATTATCCCATCATTGTACTGGTAAACGAAGCCTCTGCCAGCGCTTCCGAAATCTTTGCAGGCAGCCTGCAGGACTGGGATAAAGGCCTGGTGATGGGCAAGCCCACTTTCGGCAAAGGCAGCGTGCAACAGCTTATTCCCCTATCCAATGGCAATGGCGTGAAAATCACCACTTCCTACTATTACATCAAGAGCGGCCGCTGCATTCACAAGATGAGCAACGACAAACTGCTGAAAGGCAAGGAACTGAACAAGGAAGACCTGGACAAGGAAAAGGAAGATAACCTCACCCACGTTTATTACACTGCCAATAACCGCAAGGTGTATGGTGGCGGTGGTATCACTCCCGACATTGTGGCCGAAAGCGATTTCTTAACCCTGTTCGGAGCAGAACTGCGCCGCAAGAACGTATTCTTCAATTTCACCGTGGATTACCTTGTGGAGCATAATCATCAGATCGATGCCAATTTCCAGATCACAGACAAGATCAGGGACGACTTCCTGAATTATGCCACCAAGCAAGATATAAAATACACTCCTGCCGATCTCGATAGCACCGACGCCTACATCCGCAATACCCTGAAAAGCGAGATGGTGCGCAAGGTTCAAGGAGATCAGGAAGCCTATAAAATCACCATTACTCAGGATAAGCAGCTAATGGAAGCCATCGGCATGTTCGACCGCTTCAAAACTCTGAAAGAAATGTTCGATTACGCAGCCCGGGCCAAAAAGGAAGATTAAGGAGTGCGTGTGATAAAAGATAGTATCCTGAAAAAGATGCTGATCTACATCGCTGACGACGATGAGACAAACTTAAAGCTGATAAAAACCGTGCTTACCCAGGATGGCTACACCAATATCCGCACCTACACTTCGGGCAAGCTGATGCTTTCCGATATCCGGCACAATTGTCCCGATTTACTCCTTTTGGATATCATGATGCCCGGTTTCAGCGGCTATGAAGTATTGGAATGGATAAAAAGGGATGATGCCCTGGAGCATATCCCCGTAATCATGATTACCGCCGCACAATTGGACGAAGCACAGGAACCACTTAAACGTTCCTTTGAACTGGGAGCCATGGATTTCATAAGCAAGCCTTTTTCGAATCTGGAGCTTAGTTTGCGCATCAAATCCGCTTTGCGCCTGGAATATTCACGCCAGGCTTTGGAAGCCGCCGCAGCCAAGATTTCCTCCCTGGAAAAGCTGCTCCCTATCTGTTCCTATTGCAAAAAAGTACGTTCCGACAAGAACTATTGGCAGGAAGTGGAAGTGTATATCTCCGAACATACCGATACCATGTTTTCCCATTCCATCTGCCCCGATTGTTATAGTAAACACGTGAAACCCCAGCTTGACAACCTGAAAAAGCCTAAAGAATAAGGGAGAAAACTATGAAACACCTATTACTGGTAATGGTTCTGCTTATCTTTGCCACCGGGCTTTTTGCCCAGAAAGGCCTCTTTGAACTTGCCTATGGCGATTCCCTGGCCCACTGCGATTCCCTGATGAGCGCCATAGGGATGCAAACTACAGACAAAGAGGGTTTCACCTACCTATATTACCCCCTTCCCGATTCCCGTTATGATAAAATCCTCAGCCGCATCGTGCTGTATCTGAACAAAGATACCAGAAAACTCTCCGGCTGGGTGGCCTATCTTCCTTACCCCAAAACGGGCGATCTGGAAGCCGAAATGCTAAGCAAAATGAAATCCCTGCACGGAGATCAGTATCAGGTTAGCACCGATGATTACTACGGAGGAAGGAACCTGTATACCTGGAAACTGGGGGAAAAGCAATACTTGCAGATTGGCCCCTCAGGTGACGTATTCCACGTGTGGTACGATACCAAGTAAGTAGATAACCCACCTCATGTATTGGCGCTTTCCAAAGTGCCAAAAGTGTAGTGGCGGTTTGGGAACCGCCATTACTCCAAAATCTGTATTGGCGCATTCCAATGCGCCATGCTCTGGCGGTTTGGAAACCGCCATTACTCCAAAAATTACCGTTGGCGGCATCGATTCCAATGAATACTGCCATCCTTCCAAATCAACCCCCATGCGATGCCCATGCTACGCCTATGCAATTACCCGGGGATCTCATGGGCATCGCACGATAAATGTTCTCTTCTGCTTCCCTTATTTATTTCCTCCCCTGGCCGGCTGAGAACTGGCAATTACCCGGTAGAAATACATTGTTCCAGCTTCGGGATCAGCCCAGGTGGTGGCAGAAGTTAGTCCCACGGGGGCACCCCACTCGGTGGCATAGGGATCGCTGCTGCGATAAATAGAATAACTTGAAGCGTTTAGCACGGCATCCCAGCTAAGCAGTGCGATGCCATCCACGATGCTTATGGATAGATTTTGCGGAGCATCCAGGCTGCCCATGAGGGTGCTAAAGCTTAGTTCCGCGCCATAAGCAGTCCCAGCACCATTAGTGGCATAAGCCCGGTAGAAATAAATGGCATTGGGGCTTAAGCCGTATATGGTAACGCTATAATCACCCAAAATAATACCACTATCGGCATGAAGTCCATTAATATCAGGATTGGGGGCAGTTCCATAGCAGATGCCTGCCGCCTGAATATCGTCCCAACCCGCGCTGACAATGCTTCCTCCCAGAACTGCGGAATCAATGCCAATCTCAGTTGCCGTGCCGGTTATAACTGCAGGCGCTACGATCCCCACGCCATAAACCATTACCAGGCTATCCAAAGAAGCACTGGCAGCGCTGAGATAATCGGACATATTACCTCCCTGCAGGGGTGCAAAGCGGACGAAAACAGGGGTGGAGCTAATCGTACCGATAATGGGGCTAAGGCTGAGAGTGGAGCTAAAGCTGCGTCCCGTAGGCGTTAAAGACAGCTGGAAACCCGAAGGAGCGCTTATGACCAGATCTTGCTGAAGTTCCGTGGCTGCCACGATGAGGGTATCCACCTGCGAGATACTGCCTACCACGATCCTCCCAAAGGGATCCAAGTGGCTGATATCTATGCTGATCGAGGGTGCTGCCAGAGTGTGGAAACTTACCTGATTGCCATACACCGTTCCGGCAAGATTGGTGGCATAAGCGCGGGCGAAGTATTCAGTACTGCTGGTTAAACCGCTTAAGGCTCCTGTAAACCACCCGCTTTGAGCTCCGGCCTGGGTGTGGCTATCTGCCAGAGTTGGCAGCCCGCTGGTGTTCCAACAGATTCCACATTGGGAAACAGGATCGAGGCCATCATCCACAATTCTGGCGTTTATCAAGGCCGTTTCCTGCGTAATAAGGGTAACCGTGGCGGTTTCCACCGTGGGCGAAGTTACCCCTGTGCCAAGCAGATAGAGCATGGGAGTGGAAGCCCCCACGGTCATGGGGAAGAATAGTTCCGTCACCTCGCCAGTAACGGTGGGACTGAAGCGGATATAGACATTGGTGGAAGCCAGGATATAATCTGTGGGATAGAGAATCACTTCGTTACCATAAGTTCCGGATTCCGACAGAGATAGCTGGAAGCCATTCCCGCAGGTGAAAGAGACCATATCCACCAGGTTTACCCCAGAGACGGTGATATGCTGTGGCACAGAATGCTGTCCCAGAGCTACATGGCCAAAATTGGGAAGGGAATCGGGACTAACTATTAGTTCGGGACCAGGTGTGGTGAATAGTATCTGCTCGCCAAGCACGGTACCCAATGCATTCTCGGCAAAGGCTTTGAGGTAATAGGTTTGGGAATGCACCAGCGAGGTGAGCGGGATGGTGAATTCGCCTTGCTGGCCAGGGGAAAGGATGATGTTATCATCGATCAAGGTGGGATTGCCATAGGTATTCCACACAATCCCCCGCTGCGTGAGGACTTGATTTCCCGTGGAGATCACTTCGCCGTGGTAAGTGGCGCTTGCTATGCCGATATCGGTAACTGTGCCATTGGCAATAGCAGGCAAGGATACTCCGCTTCCCGAAACGGGCAGATACTCATCCACGCCGGTATTGGTGGAAATAATCAGCTGCCCAGTGTAATCAATGGCCTCGGTGGGGATGAAACCCAGCCTGAAACTAAGCGATATCCCGGGATAGATGTAGAAATCAGTGCTGTTGCGTGGAGCTTGGGAAGCCTGAGATAAAGTGAGCTCATTTGCCTGTTCACGGATTCCGGAGCTGAGGGTAATATAGAATCCAGGAGGAGCGGTTATAGTACCGGAAAGCCCGATCTGGCCTGTATTTATAATCGTGAAATCGAGGGAATCGGTCTCACCCACCGTCAAATCACCAAAATCAAGGGATGGAGGTGAGAACGTGTAGTCCGGCGTACCGATGCGGATGTTAAGATAAACAGGCAGATCAGGATTGCCGGGGTCATTGCTCATGAAACGGACTTGATTCATATACCAGCCACTAGGCAGACCTTCGGAATCGATGGCAATATCGATGGGCACAGGCGGATCTTCGGGATCAAGCTCGCCCCAGATGGTGGCTGCACCATTCATGGTGATCCAATCGGTAGGCATCTGATAGTTACCGGTGAGGAATACTTCATCGATATGCATGTCATTGCCATAACCGCTTTTCGCAAGGAAACCCACGCGGAGATTGGCACTGCGGTCATAGGAAGAGAGATCGATGATATGCTGACGCCATTCATAGGGCATGGTGCAGCGGAGGATATAGTTACCTGCATTTACCCACTCTCCCCCATTCACCGATACCTGCACCTGCAGGGTGTCGTAATAACTGGGGTAACCGCTATCGTGGAACATCCAGAAGGACAGGGAAAGGCCGGTGTAGTCTGATACGTCCAGTTCGGGGCTTTGCAAACGGCGGCGATTATTCACATGGGCACTGTAGGAATTGAAATAGCCAAGGTAGTTTCCTGCATAGGGAGCAGTGCCATAGGGATGAACCGTTGTGGCAGCCTGCGCCCAATCACCTTCCGTTCCGGCAACTTGCACTTCCGTCCATCCAGTAGGGGGACAGCTATCCTCGAAGCCTGTGTAGAGCAGGGTGTTTCTGTCCTCGCGAGCGTAATATACCCATGCGCTATAGGACAGGGAATCCACACCCGTGTTGCTGAGCATCAAAGCACGATGGGCGATCTCTCCGGGGGTGATGTCGATATTGAAATTGCGGGGATCAGCGCTAATGCGAGCGCCTACTCCATAGCCATCCACAAAGACATTGATGGGGGCTCCCACGGCATTATGCGATACGATGATGTTGCCCGAATAGTATTGGGGAAACTCAGGTGTGAAGGTGATGGTGAATGTAGCGCTGCCACCAATGGGAACTTGGTAGCTGAGGACATTGCGGCTGTGTTCATAATCCGCCTTGGATGCAGATATGAAGCTGCCATCTGCAGCTTCGGTACGCCCCAAGGGAGCAATGCTAAAGCATGCTGGAGTAGTTATGGTTCCATGCAGCACCGCCGAACCGGGATTGGAAATGAGCATATTGCGGGTGCTGCTTTGGGAATAGAGCACTTCCCCGAAATTGAAAAGGGGAGGATTAACCTGGATTTCGGGGATATCGGAAGACCAATTAATGCGGGAATACATGTCATTTTCATGGCCGCTGCCTGCCCATCCACCAGTTTCGTTGGTGAATTGCACGGTTCCCTGATCAAGAGTCTTGCTGACGTTATAGAAAGAGGTTGCTCCTGATGGGAAACTGGCATGATCGATAGTAACCGATTGGGCATTATTGATGGTCATCAGACTCCCCGAACTGTATCCATAGCGGAAGGTACAATAGGCAAATGAATGGGCGGGATCGACTAATGCACCATCCATGATGTTTACGCCATTGCTTCCGGTATATTCGAAGATGCAGCGTTCGGCTGAGATACTTCCCCCGCTTTGGATATTGAGATGGTAGTTGCCGCTTGTATGGGTTATAGTGGCGTTAGTGGTGCTACTGCCAAGAGTTTGCAGATTTCCACCGTTGGTTATATTCAGATTGGCATTGTTTGGCAATTTCAGGATGCCCCCTGCGCCAATAGCAAGCGTGCCGGTGCTGTTTATAGCAATATCTCCCGCGGTTTGCAGTGTATAGCCAGCAAGATTGAGGATACCGCTATTTATGGTTACTGATCCGGGGGAGCTGAGAGTGAGATTTGAGCCAAGACTGATGGAGGAAGGAGTACGCGTATCGGAGCTTTTATTTACGGTGATGTTTTTGAAATTAGCCGTTCCGGCATTGCTGAGTATGGTATTGCTGCTCCCTGTGAAAATAATGGTTCCGGTATTATCGGTAAAGCTGGCTCCGCTAATGATGCTGAGTGCTCCCGCAAAGCTGTGGCTAAGCCCGCTGGAGCCATAGCCCCAGGTTCCGTTTTGCACGGTTACATCTCCGCTGCAAACTATTCCTTTAACTGGTTGAAACGAACCACTTGCCTTATCCAAAGTAAAGCATCCTAAGTTGATCTGGGCTGTGGCCACATTGATGGCTTGGGCGGATGTCCCATTTAGGGTAAATAGTGAGCTTTGGGGAGCATAAAACCCCCGTTGATAAGTTACGGTGGGATTATTATCCGTAAGGTTGCCTCTCAGTTTCAATTGGCCTTGAAGGTAAAGCAGGGCGTTGTTTGCCACGCTTGCATTGCCGTTCACCTGCAATACGCTGGAGCTGCCTATGGTGAATCTTCCGCTATTAACCGTGAGATCGTTGGATACAGTGGAAGTGGAGCTGTTCATGGTAATACCCTTGGTGGTGTCAGTATGGCTGAAAGTAAGCTTGTAAAAGGTTTGGTTGCCTGTGATGGAAGCGCTGTAGGAGGTAGTGTCAAAGATCACTTCACTGGTTCCGCTGCTGTAGCCGCTGGTGCCAACGTTGTTTGTCCAGCTCCCTTTAACCGTTAGCTGAAAGTTATTGGAATTGAAGTTACCGCTTTGGATAATCAGGTCTCTGCTGATCACCGCATGGGTGGAAAGCACTACAGAAGTCCCGGTCTTGTTTATCTTTATTGCTGGCAGGGCGTTCCCACCTCCCAGATTGATATTGGCCTGGTTGGTGCCGATGAATTCAAAGGTGCCGCTGTCGTTGGCAAAAACGCCTGAAGCAGTAGCATACAACCCTCTGCCCAGCTTTATCTCAGTGAAGCTATTGTTGTCCAAAGAAGCACCGCTGACGAACTGCAAGCCTTTGTTTGGGAACTCGATGGTAATACCGTAAGTGACCCAGGGGCAATTTACGTATTGCCATGCACCTGTATAAGGAGCATCATTTATAAAGCTTGCACCCCGGGTCATAAGATATGAAGCCGTTGTGGTGCTGAAGTTGCCATGCACAGTCATATTCAGATCGAGAGTATTCAGCTCACCACCTGTCATGTTTAGTTCGCCGTCTATGGTAAGAATATCATCGGGAATGTTGCCATTGGTGTCTAAGGAATAGAATTTCCCGCCGTTGATGATGCAGTTACCATATACGTGAACTTGGGTATTGGCGGTTTCCCTACGGAAATTCTGATCAAACCAGGAGTTTTGCCCAGTTATCATCAGATTCCCAGTTACATTGAGCACTGTTCCATCCAGGGGTCTGAATTTGCCGGAGAGGATTTCCAGATTCCCACCCACGGTTAACGCCACACCTGCAGAAACATATACAAATTCTGCGTCGGTGGCCACATGAAGGTTGTAGAAGCTCTCATTACTCTCGATCCGCTTTGCGGATATGGAAGAGATGAATTTTACCAAGCCACTGCCTTCAATGAAGTTGGCACTTCCTGAAGAATTTAACCAGGAACCGCCTACCTGAATCACATCGTTGGCATTATCGCCATATAGGTAACCGGAATTAATAGCCACATTCTTCTCACAGGTGAGCGTGTGCTGGTTCACATAAAGCTTTCCCCCGCTTAGGCTAAGGTTTTGCTTAATTGTTAGATCCGTACCCAGATAAACGCTGCCGGTACTACCACTTTTATTTATGGTTACAGTCGGAAAGTAGTTTCCGGAACCCATAAATATCGTGGAGCTCAAAGTTCCGATAAACTGGAGCTCTCCCACCGTTGAGTGGAATGAATTCGGACTATTAGCCTGAAAACCCCAGCCCAGCTTGATGGTTCCCCCGCTGAAAGTAAATCCCGTAGCTCCAACCTGCATACCGTTGTTCGTGATCTTCAGCGTCCCCCCGGTCATGGAAGTGGTTCCGCCAAAGGAATAGTAGGTTCCGCTGTAAGGAGCATCGATGGTAATGGAACCTCCATGCAAACCCAGACTGCCTTCGGAGTATTGCAAAAAGGTATTGGCTATCGCCAGTTCGCCTATGCAACCGCTGTCTAAGATAAGCTGCCCGCTATTGTAAAGATTATGGGTGCTTACATAGCAAGGGCCCCTCATGATCAGGGTTCCCAGGTTCCAGATATCTATCTTTCCGCTTACGTGAATGATATAACCATGCGCAACTTCCAGGGTGGCATTAGGCTTAATCACCAGATCGCCATTCAGAATCACCTCATCGGAAGAATTGAAATAGCAGGGATTTGATGTTGTATCCCATACCACCGTACCAAGTTGGGCAGTTGGCTCTGCTAAGTTTATGCTGATGCCCCCGGACATCTGAATGGTAACAGAGGCTGGCACCTGAACATCGCAGCCTTCATTCAAGAACACATTGCCACGGCTGATGATCAAGCCGCCGGATAAGTTAGTTCCGCTGGAACCTGAATACCAGATAACACCACCATTTACTTCCAGAATGTCAGTAGGGGCATCCATTTTCAGTGCACCTAAAACACTAAGCGAGCCATTGATAACAAAACGGCAGTTATTTATCTCCAATATACCGGAATTAATCTCGCAATTGCGGTTGATATTGGTATTGCTGTCCACCGTAACCATGTTTGTCCTATCCGGATCGGAATCTCGACCGTTTTTGTAAATACTGAGGTTGTTCAGAGCGCTGGGAGAAGCAACATGCAATATGGAATTACCGCTGCCATAAAGCATAACCGTTCCCCCCGTGGGATTAAAGCCAGGACGCTCCACCTTGAAGTCTTTACTGGTTTGGATCTCACCCCCACTGATATCTAAACCAAGGTAGTGTCCGGTATCGCTGAGATAAATCCCATTATCAGCAAAGTTCAGGGCTCCTCCGGTCATGGTAATCTGGCAACCTTCAGTATAAGCCCATTCGCTGGCTGCAGGATAGCCACCATGGACAGTGAAGGTTCCACCGCTGATATTCAGATCGGCATTCAGATCAACAAACTGAGCACTGTCCTGATAGAGGTCGATGATCCCAGATTCCAGGATATAGGAACCCTTGATATTCAGATCGGCAAGGTCTGACGCCAATAACGAACCACCATTAACCCTGATCACTCCGGAAGTCCAGTCCAGAGAAGTACATTGCACCTGTTTATCGGCATCAATAACCACTTCTGCAGAATAGGACTTGTTTATCACCAGGGTCTTGAAGTTCACGCCGGTACAGGTGGAATTCTGATCACCTGCAAAGATTACGCTACCAGCCGCATCAGCCACATAACTATTGAAGTAGGGGCTCTGCTCCCAATTGCCATGAACTGTGATAGAGCGGGAATGGGCATTAACCACTCCCGAAGTGATATACATAGAGCCATGGATGCTTAAGTTGCTGTTCAGTTCCAGCGTGGTCATGTTTATCAATTCCAGATCGTTGATAATATCGCCGATAGCAGTTGTGATATATTGAGTTGTCCCACTCACGAAACGCAACCTTCCCTGATTTAGCAACAAACCTCCTGCAGATACCAGAATACCGCTTACGTTTATATAGCCGATGCTGTTAGAATGGAACACCGATCCGCTCTGTACCGTCAGATTGCCGTTGATTCTAAGGCTGGTTTGCGATACCTCCGAGACGCTGGTCCATCTTGATCCACTTTTAGCGATGGTAAGATTTCCGAAGTGATTACCACCGTCTTCCAGGTAGATTATGGAATCCTCACTGCCATCGAAGATCACGTTAGTGAGGCTGATCTCCACTGTGCTGCCTATCTTCTCATCCCAATTTCCGCCCAGGTAGATAGTTCCGGCTGCAGTTTCCTCAAATTCCGAGCCGGTATTCCAAACCAGATGGCCATTCAGATCAAGCACTGCTGCGGCATTACTGATTTTTATCTTTCCATATACCCTGGTATAACCGCCATGAACGCTAAAGGTTCCCTGAGCTACTTCCAGAATTGACCCGTCTTGGATGGTTACACTGCGGCAATCTGCAGTCAAACCGCCCGAGATAAATGGATAATTATATAATCCCGAGGGAATCACGATATTGCTGGTGGAAGTGGGAACCTGGTTATTGCTCCAGTTACCGGCTACGTTCCAAGCTCTGCTTACCGAGCCGGTCCACAGACCCGGGGTGCCAACATTAATCGTAAAATGAGAATTTGCACCTGTGAGGATGTAATCCTTGCAAAATACGCAGAGCCCATATCGATCAGCATTTGTGATATCCACAGTGAAGGATTCGTCGCCTCCGGCAGGGCTGAAGTCGCTATAGGCCAAGGCTTGGGAGAGATTCTTGATATAGCTTGCTCCCTGCGAAGAAAACAGTGCCAACCCCAGATTATGCGAACCGGAAATCATGTCCAGCGTGATCAGATAGGTTCCCGGATTTAGCTGCAGGTCCCACATCTTTACGCTGTGGAGATCACTCCAACTAAGCCCGGTATTCAATCCGTTTGATAGCTGGTTGTTCCCTCCTTCGAACTCTGTGAAACCGCCCACATATCCATTGACGTTATAGACTTTAAGGCCATATTCGTTGTCGGGCAGATGGTTACGGTCGATGGCGATCAGATTCATTACCCCGCTATATTCCGAGCTTGCCAGCAGCGTTTCCAGATTGATGCTGTCATATAGCTTCAAACCCATAACAGGGCTGTCGTTATGCCTCAAAGTTCCCACCGCCACCCAGGAGTTTTCGTTATCCGGAACCCTGTAATAAACCGGGTTCCGGTTTTGATTAACTGGAGTTCCGCTTACCAAGGCGCTGGATGAACCTCCACTGCTGATGGTAAAATTGCCATAGCTGCTATCCGAGCCAATAAGTTGGTTGGCGTCAGTATATATCTCTATCTTGATCCGGCATTTTGTGGAAGAAATCCCCGCTGGAATCAGCCAGTCGTAACTGCCATCATTGGGTGTATTTGCACTGATAACAGTCCATCCGCTGCTTTCATAGCCTTTATCAAGGTGATACCAAAGCTTGGCATAGGTGCCGGCATCGAAGTCCCCTGCCCATTTGATCTCATACACGTCATTGGCATACCACTGTTCTCCCCCTCCGTCGGAATGCCAGTATTGGCCGCCATCAGGAGTGATGATCTCTACGTGCGAGCTCCAGCCAGTAGTGGAAGGATGAACATAGGTAACCATGTTGAATTCACTTTGATGCCAGCTTTCGATCTCATACGAATTGGGATCGTGAAGCAGCAGGTAGTGCCCGGAATTGTTATACCCCATTCCGCAGATACTGTGTCCAGGAATGGCCAAAAGCGTAGGTTTTCCAGCATTTATCTGACCTCGGGCGGCATAATACAGATCGTCATAATCCCACAGAAATTCCCATTCCAGATCGTCGCTATCTGTCCAAACACCATAATCCCGGCTATTGAAGAAGTCCTGCATCCCATCGTCAATATTGTAATACGGCGTTCCACCCTCGTCATTTGTACCCATGTAATAGCCGATCGAATTTACCGCATCGGTGATATGGAAATCCGTGTGGCTTTGTATGCTATCCCATCCTTCATAATGATATTTTACTAAATTGGAATAATCATCCGTAGCAACTGCAGACATATTGTCCCACCAGGCTGCCAGCATGGAACCGGAACAGGGAGAACAGCCCACCACCCATTGATAGAAAGGCATTTTTTCGGGATAGGGGATGTATACGGCAGCGCGGTCATCGGTTCTGCCGCCAAGGTATTCCTGCCACAAATCGCTGAAATCCATCGTTTTTAGCGGAGTTTCCAAACCCTCGGTAAGCGTAAGGAACTCCTCATAGGTAACAACCTTGGCAGGAGCAAAAGCCTTGATGTAATATTCCTTGCCTCCAGAGGAAACCACAAACCAACGGCTGCCCATATTAACCTGCACCATTCTTTCGAGTTTGAAGCTTTTACCAAGCTGCTTTGCGGCCAGTTGCTCCATTTCCGTAAGGTAAGAAAAGTCGTAGGATAGGCCTTTGCTGAAAGCTATAACCACGGGCTTATCGGATCGAGCACCCATCAGCAGATTGGCAAATCCTTCGCTGTTCCAGCTTTCGTTCCAGAGCTTGGAGGAGGAATTGCGGCAAAGCTGTTGCAGTTCATCATGGCCGGGAAAGGGTTTGCCCAAAGAAAAATTGAATTGCCATGCCGCCAGAGAGCCTTGACGGTCATAGTAGGGAATGGGTTCAGCGGCATAAACAGTGCCCCATTGCCCGGTGGCATTACGCAGGGCAATTGCCTGAACTTCGGCCAGCGGAATCTCACGAATCCCGCTGGCATATACAACTAACACACACACGGAGAAAACAAAAATACACACAGCAGCTTTCATAATATACCTCACAAAGCAGGTAACTTCTCTTTAGCCGGCGTTTTACTGCCTTTTAAACATTCAATAATCTATCCTTTTACACATATAATCTTTTTTCTATGGAGAAAAGCTTTGGCTCCAGTGAATCTGCTTCTATGCTAATCCCCAATTACATTGTATTCGCAATCATTACTTTCGGTCAAGATAATATATAGATAAACTATGCTCTTTTTAGCCATAGCTGTTGATTCCTATCAACAGCTCCATCTCCACTCTGGCGCCATCCTCTCACTTCCGCAGGTCTCACCTTTTCGCCTTGACATTCCTTCCCAGTTAATTTACAAGGCCCTGGTACATGTATTCAGGAAACACCATCAGGAGTATAAATGATGAATTTGAATCAGGATCAGGGACATAGATCATACCTGCGCAGAATCGCCCGCAAGGCCATGCGGGAAAGAGGCTTGCTGCCGGATTTCTCCGAAGCCGAACTTCTTGAACTAAATTCTATCCATATTCCTGATAGAAAAACCGATCCCCACCTTAGTGATTTGCGGCATCTGCAATGGTGTTCTATCGATAATTGTGATTCCCGCGATTTAGACCAGCTTACCTATGGTGAAACGCTAACTAAGGGAAAAACCAAAATCATGGTTGCCATTGCAGACGTAGCCAGCCTCGTGCGCCAGAATTCGCTTTTGGATAACCATGCCCGGCATAATACCAGCACCGTTTATACTGCCGCGGAAATCTTTCCCATGCTTCCGGAGCAGCTTTCCACCGATCTCACTTCCCTTAATGCACATGAAGACCGGGCTGCCATCGTAGTGGAAATGACCGTAACCGAGGATGGCAACGTGCAGGATTATCACATCAGCAAAGCCCTGGTTCGCAATCACGCCAAGCTGTCCTACACCCAGGTTTCCCGCTGGCTGGAAGAGGAAATCCCCACTCCCGATGAGATCAGCAAAGTACCAGGCCTGGAAGCCAATCTGAAGCTGCAAGACCACGTGGCCCAACAGATGAAACAGCTTCGGCATGAGCGGGGAGCCCTGGAATTTGAAACCATTCATGCCCTTCCCCGTTTTGAGAATGACACCATTCAAGACCTCGAAACCGACCAATCCAATCGCGCCAAGGATATTGTGGCCGACTTCATGATCGCCGTTAATGGCGTTGTGGCTCTCTATTTGGAAGCCAAAGGTTTTCCTTCCATTCGCCGCATTGTGCGCACCCCCAAACGCTGGGATCGCATCGTGGAACTGGCATTGCAACACGGGCATAGACTGCCCCTGGAACCGGATCCGAAGGCTCTGAACCTTTTTCTGGCAGCACAAAAAGCGCTTGATCCTCTGCGTTTCCCCGACCTTTCCATTAGTGTGATTAAGCTTTTGGGCTCCGGGGAGTATGATGTGGAAGTGCCAGGAGAAAACAGCCCCGGGCATTTTGGCCTGGCCATGAAGGATTACACCCATTCCACAGCCCCAAATCGCCGTTATCCTGATCTTTTAACTCATCGCATGCTGCACGCTGCATTGGAAGGCAAAGCCCTTCCCTATAGCCCTGAAGAACTTGACGCCCTGGCCACCCACTGTTCCAAAACCGAAGATGTAGTAAATAAAATCGAACGTCAGGTGCTTAAGTCTGCCGCAGCGATGCTGTTACAATCCCGGGTCGGAGAACAATTCAAGGGTATCGTTACCGGCGCTTCCGAAAAAGGTACCTGGGTGCGCCTCTTCAAACTTCCGGTGGAGGGAAGAGTGGTGGAAGGCTTTATGGGCCTGGACGTGGGTGAACGCCTACGCGTGGAATTGCTACGCACGGATGTGCAGCGGGGATTTATAGATTTTAAGAGGGTGCCCTGACTATTTCTTGACATGATTCTGCATTCACATTGCTTTGATTTAGTGAATGAATTCACTAAATCATATGTGAAATTGTGAATCAATTCACTAAACTGGAGTTGATGGAGCTTAGTTATTATGGATAAGATAGTTAGATCTTTGTTAGAATTTCTCAAAGCGGATATCTTTCATGGCAAAGCCTTGGTTATTATGGGTCCCCGCCAATCGGGAAAGACTACCCTGGTAAACATGCTTCTTGGCAACCTGAAGGATAAGAGCAGCATATACTTAAATGCCGACGATCCCGTAACACGAGCCAAGCTGAGTAATCCTTCCACTGCCCTGCTGGAAACCCTCATCGCTGAGCAAGATATTGTTGTAATTGATGAAGCTCAGCGAATAGAGAATATCGGTTTAACAATCAAGATCATCGTGGATCAAATCAAAACTACCCAAGTGATTGCCACCGGTTCCTCTTCCTTTGATCTTGCAAATAAGATAAACGAACCTCTAACCGGAAGAAAGTTTGAGTATACGCTGTTCCCAATCTCATATTCTGAGATGATCAAACATAAAGATTATCTTTCAGAACAGCAGATGATACCCCAGAGGGTCATTTTCGGGTATTATCCGGAAGTGGTTACCTCACCCGGTAGAGCAGAGCAGTTGCTTATGGAATTGGCCAATAGCTACTTGTTCAAGGACATCTACACTCTGGAACAAATCAATCGGCCTGCCATTCTGGAGAATCTTATCAAGGCTTTAGCTTATCAAGTGAGCCATGAAGTTAGCTACAATGAATTATCACAATTGGTTGGTGCGGACAAGAATACGGTGGAAAGATACATAAGTCTTTTGGAAAAGGCTTACATTATATTCAAACTTCCCGCCCTGCATCGTAATGCCCGAAACGAGATCAAGAAGGGTAAGAAGTTTTATTTTTGGGATAATGGCATTTTAAACGCGATTCTTGGTAATTTCAATCCTTTATGTACCCGCTCTGATAGCGGCGCACTTTGGGAAAACTTCATGATCGCGGAAAGAATCAAGTACATCAAAACCAATCAGTTTAACAGAAACTTCTACTTCTGGCGTACGACTATGCAGCAGGAAATCGACCTCATTGAAGAATATGGGGGGACTTACGGTGCCTATGAAATCAAGATGAAACCACGCAATAAGTATCTAATCCCAAAAACCTTTGCTAATGCGTATCCGATCAGTTCAAGCGAAATCATTAGTATGGATAGTTTTCATGATTTCCTTGCTGGTCCCGTCGACAGACACAAGCCACGGTAACCAAGATAGGTTTCAGGTGTCAGCCCTGCCTGTTAGTTAAGCCATTAATCACTATCCATTAACCAGATATATCCGCGTTCCATCATACTTATCTCATTCATACTAAGTGACAATTCTGCACAATCAGCCTGCGTTGTTAATCCTTTTCCATGCGATGCCCATGCGATGCCCATGCATTTGCCCGGGGATCGCATGGGCATCGCATGGTGAATGCTGATGTAGCCGGAGTTGCAAACGTCCTCGCTTGCAAAGCGACAAAGTCGCTTGTTTGTTTTTTTGCGAAACTGCGCTAAAGCTCGACACGGGGACGTGTCGAATCCTGTACATCCACCATAACCCGCTAACCCGTTAACCCAACTCATCTGGGTTATCCGTGTAATCTGTGAGAGACTCCTCAAAAAAAACTTGCCTGATATCACGGCCTCTAAAACAATGCTCCAAAATTTGATTATCGGTTTGGTGCGCAGCCAAACCATTGGGAGCGTCAATGCGTTTACGGACATTTCCCGGGGGTGTTCATCCCCATGATGAAAAGCATTATTCCGCATCAGCACCCATTTCCGAGCTACCCCTGCCTGGCAAAGTGATCATCCATCTCTCCCAGCACATAGGTTCTCCATCCACGCCTATTGTTGCTGTGGGAGATATGGTGAAAACCGGTCAGCAAATTGCCGAGCCCTCGGGTTTTGTATCCCTGGCTCAGCATGCTTCAATTTCGGGAAAGGTGAGTGCGATTGGTCTCTTTCCCCATCCCTGCGGCACTTTGTCGCAAGCGATAGAGATCACAGGCGATGGCGAGGACAATTGGATAGAGCTGGTTGATGAAGCAGATTATCTGTCCCTTCCCGTGGAGGAGATGAAAAATCGCATCAGTGCTGCTGGCATTTGTGGCATGGGCGGTGCGGGATTCCCCACCCATGTAAAGCTTTCTCCACCAGCGGACAAGCCCATCGATACGGTTATCCTGAACGGTGTGGAATGTGAGCCCTATCTCACCAGTGATT
>CAZSST010000028.1:0-21881 GCA_964609575.1 uncultured Candidatus Cloacimonas sp. | reverse complement strand
GCAACATCAACTAATTAGAAATGTTGGCATTGAGAACTTGAAGATAATCCGTGAAAAAGGAGACGATTTCACAAACGATGAGATTTACAGCAATGTAGGGGATTGTTGTTATAATGGAACCCCATATACTTGCTACTGGGGTAACAATATTGCCATCCGACGGTCGACAAACTGCTGGGTGAGAGGAGTGAAAAGCAGTAATACCTTCCGCAACCATGTTACCCTTGAGTCCTCGAAGCATATAAGCATCTCCGGAGTTTATTTCTATAATGCGAATAAATATTGTAATGGTGGATTCGGATATGGGGTCGGATTATGGGATAGCAGCAGGAACCTGGTGGAAAATAGCATCTTTCGGCATCTTCGGCATGCAATAACGGTAATCGATAGCAGTTGGTATAATGTTATAGCGTACAATTATATCCGTGAACAGCACTCCACAGAATTTGTTCCAGGTGACCTTGCCAATATTTTCGGTTACGAAATAGATACACGCTGGAGTGATATAACCCTTCATGGCGAATCTGCAAATGTATCTGCAATTGAAAATAACCATCCAGATGATGTTAACGAGAATAGAAGACCTTTTTATAATCTGATTGAAGGGCAATTGAAAATAAGGCTGGATTAAAAAATGGGGGAATGCAAGCTCACTCTTACCTTGACATATTCCCTGCCTCTTCATATATTAGTTCCCATGAGGTATCACATTGAAAGATGTAATCATAATAGCTTTACTGGCCATAGTTCTGGTAGGTAGCGGATTCTATATATATGGTTCGCTGAGTGCCCCCGTCTCATCGCCTGCAAGTACAGCAGATCCCATTTCCATCACCGCCGATCCGATTCAAAGTGCTGCTCCGGATACCACCATCCCCATGATCCGCAAGGGCAAGGAGCGTTACGCTCTACTTCCCCAGGCCAGGTATCAGTTAAATGGACGGGTGGTCAGCTATAAAAAATACTACTATGGCTACATGCACTATCTGTCTCCCTGGGATTATGCCACCCTGTGGGGTAATACCGAGCAGTATCTTCCCTACCTGAAGTTCAATCAGGTGGTGCGCTTTTGCCTTTTCAATACCAGGCATCCTGAGAAAGTTGATATTGCCTATATTCAAAGGCACATGGCGAATAATCATCTTATCCCCGCTTCCCAAAACATCCGCCGTGCCCTGGGAAAGGTAAAAAAAAGTGATCTGGTACGCATCGATGGCTTTCTGGTGAATGTGATAGGCGTGGACAAGAAAAACCGCGTAAGCCACTGGAATAGTAGCACTACGCGGGAAGATACCGGTAATGGCGCTTGCGAGATTATCTATGTAACCCGCTTGCGGCTGAATGACAATATCTACGAATAGCTAATCCTGTCTATTTTGCCCTGAACCTCATGGAAAGAGGGGCATCATTATTTCTTTCCCATTCTTTCAGAACAGATACTACTCCATCTTTGCCCACACATTTCAGTGCTGGCATAATCTCATTTTCAAAATTTTCTATAGGCTGATAGAAAGGTATCTTGCCTTCACTTGTAAACAACGGGATGAAACTATCGCCCAAATACTCATCGTCCGAAAGCAGGATGGCTTTATAATCGTTGGTGGAAATGGCATACATGCTTCCCAGGCTTAGCTCTTCATCCCAGCGATAGCTAACCAGAATGAAACTGCTATCCTGAGCGACAGAATAGCGCAACGGCTCATCCATAGCAGAGGAACCGTATTTCATGGTCTTTAAATCCGTTACAGCAGTTTCCCAGCCATCAGCATTCAATGTGTATAGATTCATGCGGTAGTTCTCATTCTTGCTGTAATATTTACCATCGGTAAGGATAGCTGCCTGGCTATTTCTCCGGTACCCGTCATGGTAATTACTAAAGGCCTTTTTTGCTGGTGCAGAAAGACCTTTGGTAGTGGGATTATAAGTATATTGCAGATATTTGGAATCACTAATACCAAAGCACAGCACCACCACCGGATTTCCGCTTTTATCCAGATAAAGATTGGCAAAAGAATAATACTGATAATCATCCGGAGCAGATACCTTGATTGTTTTCAGCAGCGTGCTTTTCCCCGCTGGTAAAGCAACCTCATAAAGCCGCACTTCGTCCCTGCTGGGAGAATCATAATCGGGACCAGGGATATTTACGCTGGTGATTGCATACAGATTCTTTCCCAGCTTATCCCATTGATAATCAATCACCCCTGCCTCGTTAAACACTATTGCTTCCGCCCCTGTTTTCATATCCACGATACTGAGGTAATCATAATAGGCCATTGCTGCAACGTCTTTGGCAGCACATACTTCAGCTGCAGTGGCGGCACTTAGCACTATCACAAACATCATCAGAATCAAAATAAACACAAGTCTTTTCACTTTTACCTCGATAAGTATTGCTATTGAATGTCGAGATTATTAGTCCATGCATCGTGTCAATAATTTTGCGGAGAAACTGTAATTGAGGATACTGTTTGTTGCCTTCTCTAGCCTTGATTGGCACCTTAAATATTCACCAATTTGACAATGCAAAGGGAGCCCCCCCCCTCCCGGCTTCGATTAATTTAAAAAAGACACTTATGATTATTGACTTGCATCTCCTACCAAATAGGTTATTATATCATTAACTGACTATAATGAACCTAGGAGAAAGATAATGGATATTCAAAACGAAAGAAAAGGCATGCCCCTCTTGGGAGACAAATTCCCGGATATGAAGGTTCTCACCACGCATGGGGAGATGAATTTACCCAAAGATATGGAAGGAAAGTGGTTTGTGCTTTTCAGCCATCCGGCGGATTTCACACCGGTATGCACCACCGAGTTTTTTGCCTTTGAGAAGCTATATCCGCGTTTCAGGGCACTTAATACAGAGCTTATCGGGCTTAGCATGGATCAGGTATTTTCACATATCAAATGGGAAGAATGGATTAAAGAGCATCTGAAAGCGGAGATTGAGTTCCCCATTATTGCCGATAATGGCTCGGTGGCAGAGCGTTTGGGACTCATTCATCCCGGCAAAGGAACAAACACCGTACGTGCAGTATTTGTGGTGGATGCCAAAGGCTTCATACGCGTAATCTTCTACTATCCTCAGGAACTGGGACGCAACATGGAAGAGATAATCCGCAGTGTGGAAGCCATGCAATTCAGCGACAACTTTAATTGTGCCATGCCTGCCAACTGGCCGAATAACGAGCTTATCGGTGACCGGGTGATTATTCCTCCCGCTAAAGATACCAAATCGGCCAATGAGCGCAAAGCAAAGATGAAAAAGGGCGAAATGGATGGTTATGATTGGTGGTTCGCACATAAACCCATGAAAGCCAAATCTCCTGATAAACCCAAGAAACCGGCTCCCAAAGCCAAAAGCAACGCAAAACCAAAAAAGAAATAGCTGACATATACTCCCACAAGGGCAGCCACTATGGTTGCCCTTTTTCATATAAACAATTCTCCCTTGTAGATTGCATAGCCAAGCAAAGAACTTGACACAAAAGGGCCTGATGACAGCATTGCGCAAAGAATAACCAAGGGAGATTTATGAACCGGGCGATTGTATTACTCAGTGGAGGAATGGATTCATTGGTCAGCGCGGCTGTTGCGGCCCAGGAATGCGATGAAATCAATTTCCTGCATTTCAGCTATGGTCAGCGTACTGAAGCCAAAGAACGAGAATGCTTTGCAGCCATGGTGAATCACTATCATCCACTAAGGGCCAAGGTAGTGGAATACAACTGGCTTCGTGAGATAGGCGGTTCGGCTTTAACCGATGCCAGCATGGCCATCAGTGAATCAGCGCAAGAATCCAAAGACGCTCCCAATACCTATGTGCCTTTCCGCAATGCCACACTGCTATGCGCAGCAGTATCCTGGGCGGAAGTGATAAAGGCAAATCGCATCTATATCGGTGCCGTGGAAGAAGATAGCAGCGGATATCCGGATTGCAGAGAAGTGTTCTTCAAGGCCTATGAAAATGTAATCGCCACTGGAAGTGAGATCGGTGATGTAATCAATATTATCACTCCGGTTTTACACTATAATAAATCTGAAATAGTAAAACTGGGACAGAAGCTGCATGCGCCTTTCCATCTATCCTGGAGTTGCTACCAAAGCCAGGACAAAGCTTGTGGTGTGTGCGACAGCTGCCGTTTGCGCCTGAAAGCCTTCGCCAATGCAGGCATCCCCGATCCCATCCCTTATAGGTAAATCATGAAAAAGAATATCCTTATCATCCTCACCGGAGGAACCATATCCATGAAGGCTTCGGGAAGCTCAGGAGTTGTTCCCTCCAATGAGTTTGCCTTGTTCCTTAGCAAGTTTCCCCAGCTCGATAATGTGGCCAATGTGGAAGTGATGGACTATCTAAATGTCCCCAGTCCTTACATGACGCCAAATATGATGTTTGAACTGGCCAAAATCATCGATCTGAAAATCATCGATTTTGACGGCGTGGTGGTTACTCATGGCACCGATACTCTGGAAGAAAGCGCATACTTATGTGATTTAGTGCTTACTACCCGTAAACCAGTTGTTTTTACTGCGGCAATGCGTTCTGGTAGCGACCTGGGCTTGGATGGCCCGCGTAACATTATTGGCAGTGTGCGTGTAGCCAGTCACCATGATTCCATCGATAAGGGTGTATTGGTGGTGATGAATGACGAAATTCATACTGCGCGCGACGTGGTGAAATCCGATACCGGAAAGGTAGATTCATTCGTTTCTCCTGGCTACGGACCAATTGGCAATGTTGATCCTGATATGGTGGTATATCATCGCAATGCTCTTTACCGTGAAAACGTTTGGACTGACAGACTGGAAACCAATATCGACCTGATAAAGGCAGTGGCCGGAATGGATGGCAGATTCATAGAATGCAGTATCAAAAAAGGTGCCCGGGCAATCGTTATCGAAGCTATGGGACGAGGCAATCTCCCCAGGGAGATCATTCCCAGCCTGGAAGCAGCTTTAAAAGCCAATATCCTGCTGGTGATAGCTTCGCGAACCTATACGGGAAGGGTTTTACCGGAGTATGGGTATGATGGCGGTGGAAAGCATCTTGCCAGCATGGGAGCCATCCTTGCCGGAGATTTGAAAGGTGTGAAAGTGCGTTTAAAACTAATGGCGCTCTTCGGAAAGTACAACGATGCCGATGTGGTGCGACGCTTCTTTAAACAGAGCATTGAGTGAAGATAGCAATTCTTGGTCCGGCTCCCCCTTTCAGAGGAGGTATCTCCCTCTTTGCATTGAACCTGGCCAAGGCTTTTAGGAACTTGGGCCATCAAGTACTTTTTATAAACTTTATTCACCAATATCCAAAGCTATTATTCCCAGGAAAAGATCAATATGATAACAGCCTGGAGGACAGCTCGTTCAAGAATCTGAGACTTGTTGTTCCCTGGAATCCCTTAAGCTGGCAAAGGGCAGTGAAAGCAATAAAACAGGAACATACGGATATGATTATTGTATCTTGGTTTCTGCCCTTTTTTGCCCCGGCTTTCGGCTACATCCAAAGAAGGCTTCCCAAAGTAACTAAGATAATTCTGGCGCATAATGTCCGCCCCCATGAAAAATGGCCATTGGCCAAGGTTTTACAAAGCTATGCTTTTAATCCGGCAGATAGAATTGTGGTGCTGAGCAAGGCGAGTTTTATAGAACTTATGGAGGCAAAAAGCGCAGCTACCAGAAGCAAAGCTGTAGAAGCATTCCACCCCATCGAGCCTTTTATAGAGCTTTTTCACGCCCAATCCCCCAGCAAGGAACTGCTTTTCTTTGGGCTTATTAAGCCGTATAAAGGGCTGGATATCTTGCTAAAGGCCATGCCCCTAATCCTTAGAGAATACCCGGATGCTGTATTGCACATAGCCGGAGAGGTTTATGGAAGTACCTCCCAATATCAAGAGCTTATCCACGACCTCGGAATAGCCAATAACGTAGTCTGTGATTTCCGCTATATCCGCAGCGAAGAAATATCCCCGCTTTTCAACAATGCCCAGCTTTGCATCCTCCCATATAAAAGCGCTTCCCAAAGTGGCGTGATAGCCACTGCCTATCAGCATGGCGTTCCGGTGGTAGCCAGTAATGTGGGAGGTTTGGGAGAGTATGTATGGGAAGGTAAAACCGGCTACCTGGTTGCTCCCAATAATCCCCCGCAATTAGCCGCTGCTATCATTAATCACTTTAAATATAAACCAGATATGACAACAGATATCAGAAACTACATTAATAAATTTAGTTGGCACGAGCTGGCAAAGCTACTGATATCCTTATGAAACTGCTAATCATCACCTATTACTTTCCTCCCTGTGGAGGTGCCGGAGTTCAGCGCTGGCTAAGGCTGATTAAAGCGCTGGATAAAGAGGGAGTAGATATCACCGTTATTACCACGCGGAACGGTGATTATCCCCAAATTGACGAAAGCCTGTGTGCCCAGATTCCTTCCCGGATAAAAGTACTGCGCAGTAAGCCACTTAGCTTCGGAAGCTTATGGAAGGCAACCGGTCAGCGCGATCTCCCCTATGGAAGCTTGAATACTACCAAGCATGATCCCCTCCTAAAGAGAATACTATATTGGCTGCGGCTTAATCTCATTGTACCCGATATGCGCATCGGCTGGAATCCATCGGCTTACAAGCTTGCCAAGCAAGAAGTGCTAAGTGGAAACTATGACCGCATCATAACCACCGGTCCTCCTCATTCCACACATCTCATCGGACTAATGCTGAAACGTCGCTATAAGATTAAATGGATTACCGATTTCCGCGATCCCATGTCCCAGATTTATTACCTGAAGCTTAATCCCCCTCTACCCATAACGATGAAGCTGCATAAGCATCTGGAGCGCAAAATTATTAGGAATGCCGATCTGAATGTAATTGTTAGCCACAGCATTTCCACTGCGCTTCCGGAGGGTAAGAAAGCCGTTTTGTACAATGGCTATGCTGCAGACGATTTTGATAATCTTGTTTATACCAGAGCTGATCACTTCAGAATAAAATTCGTGGGACAGCTAACTGCGGGCCAGAATCCCCAGCCTTTATTGGAAGCACTCACAGAGCTTGAAGTATTCCCCGAAATCAAGTTTTATGCGATAGGCACCAACAGCTTTCCCGGAACTTCCGCAAATATCGTCAGGCTTCCCTATCTTCCCCACCAAAAAGCTTTGCAGGAACTGGTGAATGCAGAGCTTTTGATACTCTTCATCAACGATTTTGAAGGCAGTGAGGGGATGCTAACCACCAAGCTTTTCGAGTATATCGCTTCCCGCACTCCCATTCTATGTTTGGCAAAGCCCGGTGGTGAAGCCGAAAGTATCATCAATAGAACCCATAGCGGGATAGTAGGGCAAAGTAAAAAACAAGTATTGGATACAATATCACAGCACTACCTCGCCTGGCAAAGCGGAGATTATTCACGCTGTGAGGGCAACATCTCCTTTCTCAGTTCTGATGAGCAGGCCAGAGAATTGCTTTCTTTGCTATCAGATTAAATAACAGCAGTTTATACTTACCATCCTTGCTTTGCTCATAGTCTTGCTTCAGGCTATCCCCATGCAATCCCCGGGCACTTGCATGGGCATCGCATGGGCATCGCTTGATGATCAATTATGGAACCAGGTTGTTCCACAACTGGAGGAATATTATGTGAATTGTCTGTCTTAGTTTCTGCACAAATACTCGAATATTTTTCTCCGGTGCTCCAGATCACGCATGCGTTCAGGATGCCACTGGATACCCAGAATCATGCTTTTCGATTCATATTCCAAGGCTTCGATGCCGCCATCGGGTGAAAACGCCACAGGCGTAAGACCCTTCCCAATATGTTTAGAATCGATTCCCTGATGGTGATTGGAATTTACTATGCAGCTATCCCAGCCCAGGATTGGCTTCAGCCAGCGTCCCTCTTTTATAGCTATGGGATGCTCCTTTTCGCCGTAGTGCATTTCCAGATTGTCCAGATGTTGAATCAGCTTACCGCCAAAGAAGATGTTTATAAGCTGCATTCCGGCACATATCCCCAGCAGGGGTTTACTCATTTCCAGGCAAAGTTCTACAATTAACATATCGGATGCGGCTCTACGCATTTCCATAGGCTCAGTTTTGAGGTGAGCTTGTTCTCCATAAAGCTGCGGAGGATAATCCAGACCGCCGATGATGATTACGGCTTGCACCCTCTCCAGATATTGTTTTAGGATTGCTTTATCTTCAAAACTGGGGATAAGAATGGGCAGCGCTCCGTGATCATAGAGCGCATTAACATATTTGTCGCGGATGTGAAACTGCATGTAACTGCCCAATTGCATATAGTTGGTACTGATACCTATAAGTGGTCTATGTGTCATATCTTCTCCAAAACAAGCTTCTGGTATCTCATAAGGATGAGAGGCCGGGTAGTGTCAAGATCAATTTATACTACTTAAGCAAAAAGGGTTAAACACCTTGGAGGTGTTAGTTAAGATTGTGCTTGACAGGAAGTGCCCTCAATTTAAATTGGGATATGTAATTAACAAAATCTACATATAAGAGGATAAGATGCCCCAACACAAATCACCCATGAAGCGGATGAAGACGGACAAAAAAAGAGCCGCCCGCAACAATTACATCAAGCGTACGATTAGAACCCTCACCAAAGAAATGAGCACTCAAACCACTGTGGAAGAAAAGGATAAGATGCTCTCCCAGCTTTATTCTCAGCTCGATAAGGCCGCAAAAAAGGGAGTTATTCACAGTCGTACGGCATCGCGCCGTAAAGCTCGGTTAGCCGAAGCCCTGAACAAGAGCAAAGCATAATTTACCTGTAAGCCCCTAACCAGGGCTTTTTCTTTATCATGAAACGCAAGCGCTCGCTTGGGTATCGTATCCTACGAACCATCGTAAAAATACATCTATGGTTCTGGGGGATCGTGGCCTTTCTGTGCCTTGTTTACAATGTTATCAATCCTCCCCTGACTCCTTTGATGGTGCAGCGTTACCTTATTCGTGGTTACCCACCGAACAAGCGTTACTATGTGAAGCTGGAAAAGATACCCAAGAGCACCCAGCAGATGCTAATAGCCATCGAAGACGGCAACTTTTACAAACATTTCGGATTTGAATGGAAGATGGTGCGGGAAGCATATGAACGCAACCAGAAAGCCGGAAAGATCCGCTTCGGTGCCAGCACGCTGAGCAACCAACTTGCCCGCAGTATGTTTTTGACCACCGACCGTAATTATTTCCGTAAGTATCTGGAAGTGCAAGTTACGGTGATCATGGAAATATGCATGACCAAGAAACGGATGCTGGAGCTATACTTTAACTATGTGGAATGGGGAAAGGGCATATACGGCATTGAAACCGCTTCACGCCACTACTACGGAAAAAGTTGCAGCAGCCTGTCCCGAAACCAAAGCATGAAAATGATCAGTATTCTCACCAATCCCATTAAGTATAGTCCCCAAAGCTATAGCCGCTCCGCCTCTGCCCGCCAACGTTATAACCTGCTCCAAAGGTATTTCTAATGGATGAAAAATTCCTGTATCACATTTGGGATGCGGGACACATCCAAAGCGAGCTTAAAACGATAAGCGGCAAAGCGCTGCGAGTAATCTTTCCCGGTCAATTCAATACAAATCGCGGCCCGGATTTCGTGAATGCCATCTTAAGCATTAATGGCCAAGAATTGCAGGGTTCTGTGGAAATACATCTTTGCACTATGGATTGGCAGCATCATAACCACCATGAGGACATGTATTTCAATCCTGTGGTTTTGCATGTGGTGCAAAGACACAATGGAAATCTGCCGCATACGATAAAAGAGAATGGTGAGTTGGTGGAGATTCTGGAGCTGAAAGATCAGCTCTCCGAGGATATTGATAAACTGGTTAGCGAAGCAGAAGCAGCAGCTACATATGCTCCCAGTTCATTTTGCGACCTACTTTCCGGGATCGACAAGGAACATTTGCTTAGCATTCTGAGCTGGAATGGACGCCAGCGTTTGGCCGGAAAGGTGCGTAGATTCAATGCCACCCTGTCGCTTAGTGATTTTGATCAGATTCTTTATGAGGGAATGATGGAAGCAGCGGGATATGACAAAAACAAGCTTAATATGGCCCAATTGGCTCAATCCCTGCCGTTTTCCAGATTTCAGGAATGGAAGCATGAAGGGATGACGGTTATTGAACTGGCTGCGATTTTATGCATTGCGGGCGGATTATTGGAAAAAGGCAAGCACAGTGTGGCTCCGCAGCTATATGAATCTCTGCAGGCCGCTTATGAGAAACAAGCCTGGCAAGGCCGTAGAATCCTTATAGACTGGCAACTATTCCGCATCCGTCCTTCTAATCACCCCTTAAAAAGGCTTATATTTCTGGCAGAATTTATCTATGGCTCGCTGGACAAAGGGCTATTAAACAGGTTTATCAGCTACATCGAAAGCCCTAAGCCAAATCCCAGGGACAGGCACAAAAGCTTTTCCAGGCTCCTGGAAGAAACGGTTACCAGTGTAGATTCTGAAACCCATAAACTGGGGAAAAGCGTGATAAACAACATCTATTTGAATATCTACATTCCCGTAATGCTCCTCTATGCCCAGAAAGTTGCCGATTTGCAAATGCAGGATTCGCTGGAGAAAAGCTGGGATAGCTTCCCGTCCCTGTCTGATAACTACATCACCCGCTATATGCAACGCCACATAAATCCAGGCCACTTGGAATGCATAAAAGGAAGGTCACTTTATCAGCAAGGCCTGATAAATCTTTTTTACAGCTATTGCCGCTATCACCTATGTGCGCATTGTGTGGCTAAGTCATGCTGAAAAGTCCACCTAAATATGGCACCAATCGCCAGACCAAAGCCGTGGACATGGTTACCCGGCTATATGTTTACACGCTAAAAACCGATACTCAGATAAGTTCTGCTGAAATCAGCATTCTTTATTCGCTTTTAACCAATCTCTTTGCCCATGTAGACCTATCCTGGGAAGCCTACGTTAGCGACGTAATAAAAAGCGATTATGACATCAACGAAGTGCTGGATTATCTGAACACTCACCTCTCCCCCTTCGACAAAGCCAGAATCCTTTTATCCTTGGCAATAATGGCCAAAACCGAAGGCGATATCCATATATCGGAGCTTACGGAACTTCTGGAACTGTGTAGAAGGCTGGAGGTAAATTCTGAGGGCTTTATGAGCCTGATCGACCATCTGGAAACGGGAAGCGGTAGCAGAGTGTGCATTCCCTGCGAGCATCACATTACTCATGTGCGTCATTCTCTTTTTTCAGACTATGTGGTGTTTGGAACCTCTCCCAGTGCCGATGTGCGTTTTCGCAATAATGAGCTAACAGCCTACGAGGGTTCTCTCTTTGCCATAGACAGGTATCTGTTCTTTGCCGTGGGAGGATTCAGCACCACTGTTATCGATGGTGTGAAAGTGAAAACCAATAACATCACCTTGCTGAAAGATGATAGCGTAGTTAACATTGGTGGAACGGATTTCCGGCTCGAGTGCCTGAGAAAGGTATATGAGCAGCGTGAAACAGATGATGAGATCGTATTTCGTAAAAGTGCCTATGATTTTCTGGTAAATAAACGCGGTTTGCGCTATTCGCTGCTGCCCAAAGTCGGTTCCATCAGCCTTAATGGCCGTGAGATGCTTACCAGTAGCCGCTATGAAAGGCATTACCAGCTTTATTATGATGATACGATTCAGATAAAAGGCTTTGCTCCCTGGAACTTGACCGTGCTAATAGAAAATCGTGCCAGCATCGGTTTGGACGACTTTATTCCCAAAGCCCTGTACATTAATTTTCAGCACGATTATTATAGCATTTCGCGTCATGACAATGCCAATAGCATTCTCACTGTGGAACTGAGAGAAAATGAATTTTGGATAAATCCCCCCAAACCTGGCTGGACGGCATACCTGAACCGCAAGGAGATAAAAGAACCTGCTATCCTGAAGCTTAATTCCGATCTTATCACCATCAGAAACAGGAATTTCCGCATCAACAGCTTTTATGATCTCATCGAAAGTCCCCTGGAAATCCAAAATATCACCCTCACGGACGTTAAACACTATTTTGCGGATGGCCAATTGGCTTTGGACAGCATCTCCTATGAGGTTAACAAAGGCGAATTGATCGGTATCCTGGGTCCCAGTGGCTGCGGAAAATCCACCTTGGTGAAGCTGCTTTCCGGAGATATTATTCCCACTTATGGCCAAATCAGCGTGGATGGAAAGAACTTTTTCGAAAACTTGAATATCTTTTTGGAATACTTTGCCTATGTACCCCAGGATGATCTTTTATACCCCAATCTTACCGTGTGGGAAAACCTGTGGTATCGTCTTCAGCTTCGCATGCCCAATTTCTCTGCGGCCAGTTTGCATCAAAAGATCGATAATATCCTCCACCAGGTTAATCTAACCCATCAGCGCAACACTCTGGTAGGAGAATTTGCTCACAAAAACCTTAGCGGTGGTGAACGTAAAAGACTGAATATCGCCCTGGAATTGCTTTTTGAACCCACCCTGATTATCTGCGATGAGCCTACCAGTGGACTTTCCTTCACCGATGCCGAGCAGATTGTGGACATCCTGGATGCTCTGTCCCAACAAGGCAAAATCGTGCTGATCACCATCCATCAGCCCAATAGCAGCATTTTCCGTAAATTTGATAAAGTGCTATTGATGGATATGGGCGGAAAGATGGTTTATTATGGTCCTCCGGAAAAAAGCTTCGACTACTTTGATGAAGAGCTATCCCTGCTCACCCATCGTAAGGGCGAAATAGAGCGCAAACGGCATCTGATGACTTCAGACTATATGTATGATGTGATCACCTATCCCGAATATAATGAAAGCAACGAACCTGTTTATGAACAGATCAATCGCTATATCCAGCCCAAACGCAAGTTCTCGCCGGATTATTGGAGAGACAAGTACAAGCGCAAGGTGCTGATGGAAATGATCCAGCATGAGCAACGTTCCGCACCTGTTTCCCCTGTTTCCACACGTCGCCGCAGACCCCGACGCAGATTCAAAGACCATTTAATAATCATGATGGCATTTCTGCAGCGTAGCTTTAAGATGAAACTCCGCAACCGCACCAATAGTATTATCACCTTTGTGCAGGCACCGCTATTGGCCCTGGTGATTGCCTTTATTTTGCGCCATGCCCCATCAGGAGAAAAATACAGCTTTGCCGAAAACACCAATATCGGCATTTATGTTTTTGTAAGTATCATAGCATTCATTTTTCTGGGGCTTAGCAACAGCATCGAAGAGATTCTGGACGAACGTAAAATCATCATCCGCGAACAGCTATTGAAGCTGAACATGCGTTATTACCAATTTTCCAAGATCATTACCCTTAGTATGTTTACCCTGCTTCAGGCGATGATCTATAACTTCCTGGCCTCGTTGGTTCTCGGGATTAAGGGAATGAGTTCGATAAACATATCCTTCCTGTTTATGGCCGGGCTTACCGGAAACACTTTGGGTTTAATGGCTTCAGCCTTTATCCGCGAGAAAAAAGCGATCATCAATCTCCTTCCCTTAATTCTGATTCCCCAGATCATCTTCGGTGGTGCCGTTATCGAATTTGAACGCATGAATCGTGATCTTACCATCTTTAACCGGAATCCCATCCCCGAAATTGTGCAAACCATCCCCTCCCGCTGGCTTTTTGAAGGTATGACTACTGCTAATGCCAAAAATACGGCCTTCAATCGCAGCCTGGACAGACTGGAGAAAGAAATTCAAAATAAGAAATTTGCCCTTAGTTCCGGCAAAATTTCAGGCAGAGAATATCAAAGCTTTAGAAACCAATTGTATAACAAGCGCCAGGCTATCATCGATAAATGGAATCCTGACATAGTGCAAAATTATTATCTTACCGCAGCGGTAAGCTTGATGGATGGCGAGGTGCTTAGTACGCAGCGCAATGTCTTTCTTTCCAGCTATAAAGTGGTGAATAAAGGAACTATGCGCAGTTGGAATTATAATCTTATAGTTATACTGCTGTATCAGATTCTCTTTAGTATCGTAACCGCTATCAAGCTAAGGTATTTTTTCAAGGACTAAACCCGAGGAGATACTTACCTTTTGGATTACGAGGATGCTTTTTAGGAGTTATTATCATTCTCCCTTCATCCTTCCAAGACCAAACCTGGATCGCGGTCTTGGATGGTTCCAGGAAACATAATACATTGATGTGAGTATTCTTTCTCTGCGCATAGCTTCCAAACAACCTTTCAGATTAACAGCATCTAGCCCCCTGATAAGCTCCAAAGAAATCCATTGGAGACTATAATCCGGTAGTATCAATAGCTTTTTCAGGGTCAAGTGAAAGCCCTGTGAATTGCAGTTGTCGCCATAATTCCACACTACGGATCAGCCGGAAGATGAATTGGGCTTGACAACTAATCATACTGTAGCTACCAGATTTCCATCCTGAATGTTCTGACTGAGTTGATATTGAAGCACACCCTGTGACTATTATCTGGCTCAGGGTGAAGGAGAATAATGATGCCAAACAGTAAGCAAAGCCCGATCCTGGTTAGCTGGGCCTGGTTTCACAGCGGAGCAGTGGATCTGGTTACCAGCCTTACCCTGATTATCCTCGGGATACTGATAATGCCTTCGCCATGGATGGGATCGCTCACTACCAGCCCTATAGTTAAGAATAGCATCGCAGGACTGCTCTATCTCGGATTTTGGCTGATATTCTATACTATTGCCAAACCGCTGATCAGAAGCAGATTTAAGCCTTGGGAATATAAGCTGGATCAGTGGGAGAAGGCCATGATTTTTGCGCTGGTACTGTGGAGCCTGGAAAACTTTGTGATCTACACATTCGTTGAACCGGATGGGGATGCTGCCAAAATGCTGATGCGTACCCTCATGACTGTATTGCTGATCATTATTATTGGCAGTATCCGGGTAAGATATTACTTTTTTCTCCCTCTTGCTGCTCTGGCTTATCTACTAATGATACGCAGCCTTATGGGAGATAGATTTGTAACGCTGCTACCTATGGAATTGGGAGGTTTCAGACATGTTATCGGCGGCTCAATCTTTGCAGCGCTCTCTCTTTTCAGAATGTGGCGATATTGCAAAAACCACTCCCCAGTGAGCATAAAAGTGTGATGATCTAAACCGAGGAAAACGGCAAATAGCAATTTTATCTTGACAATTCATTAGCTGTGTCAGTTAATGATACACAGTGTTACTTACCCAAAACGGACTATGCAAAGATTAAAAATGAATTAATATAATAGGGACAAGGAGACAAACATGAAGATTAGAATGATTGTTATGATCGCGATATTGATGCTAATAGGCCTGCTGGGCTGCAAAAAGAAGGCAGATAACCTTCCCAGCGAAGAAACTACCGCTGCCATTACCACTTATGCCCCACTCCCCTCTTTCAAAGAAGTTTTCCGGGTATTGGATGAATTGCAGGTGAAAGATATCAGCAGCGCCGTTCCTGCCAAGCTTTACAAAACCAAGCAGGAAGAAGTGCGCAATGCCTTTTCGCTGGGTTTGCTAACTGCGGATGCAGTTCTGGCAGCCAAAGGCAGAGATAAAAACCGGCTTAGTGAGATTTCGTCGCAAATGATGAATCTAACCACCCTGTTGGGCTTGGAAGCGGAAGTAAATCAAATGGGCGCCAGCATGAAGAAACTGATTGACGAACAGAAATGGGAAGAACTGGAAAAAGCTTTGGATACTCATAAAAAGTTAGTTGAAGATAAGCTTTTGGATATGGAAAGTTATGATAACTATACTCTGATGCTGATGGGCGGATGGGTGGAAGCAGCTAACCGGGTTGCCTGGCTTGTAAAGAAAGACTATAAGCCCGAAAAGACCACAGTTTTGGTGCAAAAAGGCACTTTTGACAGTTTGTTGGGTAATCTGAAGCAGATTAAGGCAGAACACATTATTAGCCAACCTGCCTTTATGGAAGCTTTTGCCGCCACCGAACAACTGAAAGCAGTTATCGATGCCGATAATAATAAGACCTACACTGCAGAACAAATAGACGAGATTCTGAAGCTTTCCGAGCAGGTAAAAACTGCCTTCCAGAAATAGTATAAATCCATTATTTGATAAAGGCCTCAGCCGATGCGTTTATGGGATTTTGGATAACCAAGCCAAGTAAAGGACAGCTATGCGAAAATTGCTATTGCTGATAGTGGTGCTTTTATCCCATGCGATCCTGGTTGAGGGCAAAACGCCATTTTGGATCGATGATGTACCTTGGGATGATGGCAAGGCCTTACAGATAAAATGGAATGTGTCTGTAGATTCTGTTACCATACAAAAAGCCGATTCGGTGGGGACCTGGATAACCCTTTTTCAGGGCCCTGCCCAACCGGCAGAATATACAGATTCTGATCTCAATCCGGACCTGGAATATACCTACAGGCTGTTAATTTCCTCCCCCATGAGCCCGGACAGCATCTTTTACCAGCAAAGTGCTCAGCCCCGGGAACAATGGTTCTACCTGGATAAGCTTTCCCATTTGCTCATTCTACTGGCAGTATCGATGGCCGTTCTGTACTATGTGCTTAGTGTGAAGCGTGGCAAAGATTATTTCATCAGACGCATCAGCGGTTTGGATAGCATGGATGAAGCCATTGGCAGAGCTACTGAGAAAGGCCGGCCGATACTTTTTGTTCCGGGGATAAGTGATCTGGATGATATTCAAACTATCGCAGCGCTTACAATTCTCAGTCACCTGGCTCAACGTGCAGCCGAATATGATACCGATTTAATAGTGCCATGTAGATTCTCGATGGTGCTTTCTGCGGCACGGGAAGTGGTTAAAGAAGCCTATCTGAAAGCCGGAAAGCCGGATGCTTACAAAGAAGAAAAGATTTTTTACTTAACTGACGACCAGTTTGGTTACGTAGCCGGAATCGATGGCATTATGGTGCGTGAACAACCTGCGGCTAATTTCTTTCTGGGAAGTTTCTATGCGGAATCGCTGATCCTGGCGGAGACTGGATTTAGCACCGGGGCTATCCAAACTTCTGGCACGGCACAAGCCTCGCAATTGCCATTCTTTGTGGTGTCCTGCGATTACACGCTTATCGGAGAAGAGCTTTTTGCAGCATCGGCATATCTTTCCCGCGATGCACAGCAAATGGGAAGCCTGAAAGGGCATGATTTTGGGAAAATAATGGTGATAGTATTAATACTGATGGGAGTAATCACAGAAACTGCTGGCTGGCATTGGTTTAAAGCATTCTTTGAGGGGGCTCAGTGAAACGTAGTCTTCCGCTTATATTAGCCTTTATCACCGGTATTTTGGTGGTGATCTCAGAATTTATTCCCCACCGTCCTTTCAGCAATATGGTAACCACTCTGCAAGACTGGTTTATGATTATCTCCGGCTTTGCCATCCTCTTAGGTCAGATCAGCCTTTTCCAGGCAAACCTGAGCAAGATCAAAGCCAGGGAAAGCGGCTGGATTTTTTATCTGGCCGGGCTCATCAGCTTCTGCTTGATGCTCATCGTTGGCTTGCTATGGGGAACTCAGGAATTTCGGGGAATGCTTGGCCATGGCGAAGCTCTTCAAACATCCCTGGGATCCAAACCCTTCGATTACCTGTTTGACTATGCATATATGCCCTTATCGGCAACACTCTTTTCACTTTTGGCGTTTTTTATCGCCTCTGCTGCCTATCGTGCTTTTATAATCCGCAGTTTCGAATCCAATTTGCTGATGATAACCGCTGTGATTGTGATTCTAGGCCGCACCAGTTTTGGAGGAATGCTTACATCTTGGTTACCGGAAAGCCTGAAGTTCTGGCATCTGCCCAATCTCAGCGATTTTATTATGGAGTTCCCCAATAC
Organism: uncultured Candidatus Cloacimonas sp.; assembly: GCA_964609575.1. Taxonomy (GTDB): domain Bacteria; phylum Cloacimonadota; class Cloacimonadia; order Cloacimonadales; family Cloacimonadaceae; genus Cloacimonas. The sequence continues at coordinate 4,042 of CAZSST010000028.1, read as the reverse complement.
TGCGGCGCAACGTGCCATCATGATCAGTGCCTCGTTGGGAGTAATAGGCAGCAGCCTCAGGATAATTCTGGGAATAGAGAGATCATACCTGGGGAGTGATAAATGAGCGCTACTAAGAATACACAAACAGAACGCCGGATCATCTTCCTGGTTTTATTAATCGCCGTGGCACTTCCTATGATCTTTCCCATCGGCTGGAAAACAGAAGTTTCTGGCTATGCCAAGATGGCGTGGGAACTTATCGAAACTACTCCTGAATCATCGGTAGTGATATTTTCTTTTGATTATGATCCCTCCACCATGACCGAACTTCAGCCCATGGCTGAAGCTATGATCCACCATGCCTGGAGCCGTAATCAGAAAGTAATTGCCACTACGCTTTGGCCTCAAGGTGCACAAATGGCAGATCAGGCTTTTTCCATGGTTCGGGAGTCCTTTCCCAATAAACAATACGGCGTGGATTATGTGAACCTAGGCTATAAAGTTGCTGGCATTGTGGCTATCCAGGCTATGGGACGTTCGCTTTCGGAAGTATTTCCAGAAGACCAGGCTGGTACTGATTATAATGACATCCCAATGCTGAAAAACATCAGGAATTTAAAAGATATCGCCTATGTTAATTCTCTTTCTTCGGGCACTCCGGGCATAAAAGAATGGATCATGAGTGCCCGCGATATGTATCAAGTTCCGGTTACCGGTGGAACCACTGCGGTTAGTGCTCCAGGATTCTTCCCTTACATCAATAGCCAAAGGCAGCTTACCGGACTATTGGGTGGACTGAAAGCAGCTTCTGAATACGAAATGCTGATAGGAAAAATAGGCAGTGCCACTATTAAAATGGATGCCCAATCGGTGGCTCACATCTTGATTCTGGCCTTCATCGCCATTGGCAATATCAAAGCCTGGAGAAGCAGAAGGAGGAAGGAAGCATGACTCATTTCTTTGCCACTTTCGGCCTGTGGATGGCTGTTTTTTTCACCCTCAGCATCTTTAGTTTCCTTTATAAGGACAATCCCTTCTACAAACTAGCCGAACAGGTGTTTGTGGGTCTTTCCGCTGCCTATTGGCTGGTTTATATTTTCTATAGCATTATGCTTCCCAATCTATTCACAAAGCTCTTTACCGATTTCAGCGCTAATGTAGTATTGCTTATTCCTGCTGCCTTGGGAATCATGATGCTGCTACGAATCATCCCCAAGGCTCAATGGATTAGCCGCTATCCCATCGCCATCATGATTGGCACTTCCGCTGGGATCAGCATGGTTCGCTATGCAAAAAGCGATCTGCTTAGCCAGATTTCGGCCACCATGATCAATCCCTTTGCTGCAGGAAGCTTCAGTTCCATTGTGGGAAATCTGCTTCTTATCATTGGCACTATCTGCGGAGTTTATTTCTTTTATTTCAGCAAGAAGCAGGAAGGCATTTCCGCTGTTCCTTCCAAGCTGGGCATCTGGTTTTTAATGATAAGCTTCGGTGCTTCTTTCGGATATACCGTGATGGCTCGTATCTCCCTACTTATTGGCAGGCTGGAATTCCTTTTAAAGGATTGGCTGCATCTAATTAACTGAGATATATAATGATATTATATGAATCATTGTATCTTCTATATGAACTTAATTCAATGAACTGAATACATAAGGAGAGATAATGCTCCCGTTACACTTACGTTTCATGAAAACTGCCAAAACCTATGGCTCCAAGATAGCCGTATATGATAAAGGTACCGGAAATGACTATTCATATTCCCGGATGTTGATTGCCTCTCTGATTTTTAAGGAAAAAGTATCCAGGTACAAAAGCAAATACATCGGTATCTTGCTTCCCACTTCGGCAGGATGCATGCTGGCTATCCTTGGAACCTTGATGAGTGGTAAGATTCCGGTGATGATAAATTATGCCACCGGAGCCATAGATAATTCACGCTATGCCCGGGATAAATGCCAATTCAAGCTCATCCTCACCAGCAAGAAGCTCTTGGACAAATTGGGACTTCAACCCATCGATCACATGATAATGGTAGAAGATATCCTGGCCGAAGTAACTACTCTGAACAAGCTCAAGGCCGCCCTGATGTCCAAACTACCCTTTATCGCCCTTAAGAATATGGTTCATGATGGTAATCTTGATGAAACCTCAGTAATCCTTTTTACCAGCGGCAGCGAAAAAGAACCTAAGGCAGTACAGCTTTCGCATCGCAATATATTGCACAATGTGGATGCCATTCCCACTCTGGTGCATTTGGACAGCAATGATGTATTCCTCAGCATTTTACCCATGTTTCATGTGTTCGGCTTAACCATCGATTTCTGGCTTCCCGCACTATTGGGAGCAAGTATGGTTACCTACCCCAATCCCTTGGAATATAAAACCGTATCTGACTATGCCCGTCAATACAAAGCAACTTTCATGGCTTCCACCCCATCCTTCTTCTATGGCTATCTGCAAAAATCCGCTCCGGGAGATTTCTCCACTATCCGCTTTGCCATTGCCGGAGCCGATAAACTCTCCGACAAAATCTATGAAGGCTTTGAAAAGAAACATGGCATCAAGATATTCGAAGGCTATGGCACCACCGAAACCAGTCCCGTGATCTCATCAAACTACACTGATAACCACAAACCAGGCAGCGTAGGCAGACCCTTCCCGGGAGTACAGATTCGCATTGTGGATATTCATACCGACAAAATTCTGGGTTCCGAACAAGAGGGTAAAATCCTCATCAAAGGTGATCTGGTGATGCAAGGTTACCTGGGCGATCTGGAAGAAACTTCGCTACGTATCCGCAATGGCTGGTATGATACCGGGGATATCGGACTGATCGACAGCGATGGCTTTTTATGGCACCGGGGCAGGCTGCGTCGCTTTGTAAAAGTAGGTGGCGAAATGGTCTCCCTGGTAAAGGTGGAAGATGCCCTCAGCCGGCTCTTACCCGAAAACGTAATCTGCAGCGTGGTGGATATACCAAATGCCATCAAAGGTTCAGACCTTGTGGCAGCCGTGGCAACAGGTGACTTTGACATGCATAAGGTACTGAAGCAACTTAAAAAGGAGCTTCCTTCCATTGCCGTTCCCAAGAAATTCTATGTGATCGAAGACATCCCCATGATGGCAAGTGGTAAGGTGAATTTCCGGGCCGTGGAGACCATCTGCCGCGAGCGTAATGAAAAAGAAGACTAAACTTACCACCGAACTACTACCCGATATTATTGACAAGTCACTTGAGATAAGGGAATTACTCACTCGCATATCTCATGTGGCGGAAGCTATCTTCCATCACGGTTGGGCGGAAGCAAATGCCGGAAATCTGTCCATCGACATCAGCAATATAGTTTCCACTCACTATCCTGAGTCATGTGCGGATAGCCGTTGGTTTCTTGTTTCCAAGTCGGGAAGCAGATTCCGCGAGATGATGCATAATCCGGAAAGTGGCTTAATGATTATGGAAACAAATAATCAAGACAAGTTCTACGGCTTAAACGCCATCCCCACCTCCGAATGGCCATGCCACAAAGCTATGCACAATGCTGATATAAACAGGCAATATCCCTGTCTGCTGCATAGCCATAGCACCGAGATCATCGCCCTGTGCAATACACCTTTAATTCATGATCCATCCATGCTTAATGCTACCCTGGCAAATCTCCTTCCCGAGCTTGGCATCTACCTCCCCAAAGGGATCGCTGTTTCAGAACCAGCCCCTCCGGGAAGCTTGCAACTTGCCAAATGCTCTGTATCCTCCATTGACGATCGCCAGATTCTCATCTGGCCAGGCCATGGCTTGCTTTGCCGCGCCAGGGATATAGATACAGCTCTGGATCTTATGGAAATAGCGAACAAAGCTGCCAGGATATACTTCATGACCTGCAAGCAAAGATAACTGGTCCCTGTTCCTTCACAGTTCCCTGTTCCCTTTTCCCTAATTTTAACACTCTATACGCTTATAAAAGACCTTGGGAATTTTCTCCCTTCATAATACCTAAGATGACAAAATGGGATTTGGTGACAAAAACGCTGTTTTTTTTTGACGGAGGCCATAATTTTT
>CAZSST010000027.1:0-22439 GCA_964609575.1 uncultured Candidatus Cloacimonas sp. | reverse complement strand
ATATGTCAAGCAATAATTGAGAGATATGCCCTGAGCAGCCTCTCTTTCCCTCTTTACTCTTTGTTAAAAAAATGGAACTCTGATAACCTGATCGACCTGATTTTCCTGATATTGATTCTCAAATAGATTTCACGGATTTCACACTTCACTGAGTCCTGAAGCCTGTATACTTCATTCTCCATTACCTATGGCGGTTTGGAAACCGCCACTACGCTGAAACCTGTAACCTGCCTATGGCGGTTTGGAAACCGCCAATACGTGTTTACTGCGAGGTGCCCATGCGATGTCCATGCAATTGCCCGGGCTTCGCATGAGGATTATATGGTAAATGTAGATGGAACATCAGTTTAATGTGGAGTAGTGGACAAAATGGACAAAATGGACGCAATGGACATTATGGACCAGATAGACTACTCTCATAGCCATGCAACGAGATTTACTAAGAGTGTTTCACCCTACCACTCATCCACCTTTCCACTATCTCACTTTGGTACTTTGGCACCCACTTACACATGTAACCTGGCAACTCTCAAAAAATCAGTTGACTCCCCACCGCCTGTGTTAGAATTGACGCTCATAATCGCTTATCTTAAGAAAATCAAGGAGCATAAAATGGCAAAGAACTTTCGTGGTAAAGGAATAAAGAACTTACCCAGTCATGGCCGGGGCGAATGTCCGGTGTGTCATCGCACTGCCGTAAAGGTGTTGCACGAGGTAAAAGTAGCCGATAAGACTGTAAAAGTCTGCAAGGTTTGCAAAGGCATCGCCGCCGAAAAATTGGCTGTATAGATGATTGTTTAGCTGTCATGTAAGCCACGTAACGCTTGTATGGCAGCTATTTTATTTTGCAGATGAAAGCCCTGAAAGAACTCGGGCAACATTTTCTGAAATCTTCCTCCCTGGCTGCATCCATTGCCGAATTGGGTGATTTGAAGGACGGGGAAAGCGTTTGGGAGATAGGTTCCGGAAAGGGCATTTTAACTGAGGCCTTGCTGAAATATCCTATCCGGCTGAGGGCTTTTGAACTGGATCGCAGGCTTTTCGAAGAGCTAAAGGCCAATTATGGGGACAGGGTGGATTTTGTTTTCAAAGACGTGCTGCGTGCCGATTGGCCGGAATTGATTACCCTGGATAAGCCCCCTCTGAAGCTGATTGCCAATATCCCTTATCAAATCACTACTCCGCTGTTATCCCTTCTGGAGAAACATCATGATGCCTTTCAGCGGGTGGTGCTGATGGTGCAAAAGGAAATGGGAGAGCGTCTTGCTGCCTCAGCAGGCTCCAAAAGCTACGCCCCTCTCACCATTCGCCTGAAATTGAATTATAACATCGCTATGGCTATGGCAGTTCCGCGTACGGAATTTGAGCCGGAACCAAAAGTGGATTCGGTGGTTATCGTGATGAATCCCAGGCCGGATAAACCCTTTATAAAAGAGCCCCAGATTTTTGGGCAAGTTTTGGATGCCGCTTTTGCACATCGGCGTAAAACCCTGGCAAATAACCTGCTGCCGCTTCTGGGCAAAGAGCGTTTCATGGCGTTGCAGCAAAGCAGTAAGTTGGATTTCAAGCGTCGCGGAGAAACCCTTGAGGAAGCTGAATTTATTCATCTTTCTGAGCTTGTGGCTGCTTTGTAGCCTGTCTTTACACGCCCAAAGCCAGGGACTGGATTTTTATCTGTATGGCAGCGATACCGTTCGCAGCATCGAAAATGACCTCTCCTTCCGGCTTTATCCCCAGGCTCTGATCTCACTTGATGTGAAGGGCAGCAGCAATTGGGAAAAACGGTTGAACTTCGATCAGGAGATTCGTAATGCGGATTTGAACTTGAATTTCAGCCTGGAGCAGAGGAACTTTTTGCATTCTCTGATCTCGGAATATGCAGCTTTGTACGATGCTTCGGAACTGGAGCCATCCCCCTATCAGAATAAAACCGCTGCTCTTGGCTATAAGCTGGATTTTATGCCTGCGGACAGCCTGGCCTTGTCGCTTTTCAGCAAGGGAGTTTTTCGGCGAGAGCACGATCGCTATGTAAGCGGAAATGATCTTTTCAGCAGGGGTTTCTGGCTGGGAGCAAATGCCCGGAGCGCTATGGAAATAGGAAGAGTGCAAAGCGGTGTTTCAGCTTCCGCGGAACGTAAGAAACTGGCCTGGGAAGCATTTGAAAGGATCGGCTTCAATGGCTATATGCTGATTAATGCCCATGACTACACTTGGGATAATAACCTTAATCTGGGCTATCATTCCGAAGATATCTACTCCCTTGTGGCTCCTGAGCAGCATGCAGAAGCAAGCTTTTACGAAAAGGCCGATACCCAGGACCGCAAAAACCTGATGTGGCACAGTGCCTTTCAAGCCGAATTGGGTAGGGGCATGGAACTGAAACTGGCGGAAGATTACAGCCAAAGGCACACCAGTTACCACGATAATCCCATTCGCAGCAGCAAGGATTATCAAAATCTGGCTCAGGCTGCGCTGAATATTGAGCTGGGGCCCTCGCTAACCTGGGAGAATAGCTTTGGTTATAATTATGCCATTAAAGACTATAACGACAACAAAAACACCCGTAATACCGAAAATCGCAAAGCCAGCACCTGGCTTGCCTGGGAATATGGGCTATCGGATTCGTTGATTGCATCTATCAGCGCGGAACTGCAAATGCTCAGTTTTCCGCACGATGCGCATCGCTGGGATAATGATTTGCTCTCCACCAGTTATCGCCTGGGTTGGAAGCAGTATTGGCATGAGCGGATTAAAATAGGAGCCTGGCTAGGATATGGCGAACGCCAGGAAGTGTATCTCGATTCGCTGTTATCGGCAAATAACAAAACGGTAAGCAGTTACAGCTTCACTCCCAGTTGCCAGTTTCTGATTGGGGATCAGCTATCGCTGGTGCAGAATATTCAGCTTCGGGCGGATTACAGCGATTATATGTATCCCACTGCGGGGCTTGCCAATAGCTTTTATCGCCAGGTGGGGGTCAAGTTGAATATTATTTATGATACCTATCCCTACCTTGCACGTTCCGGAGACCTTCGCTGGCTTAAACTTCCTTTCCGTAATAGCCCTCACAATTCCCGCCTGATCGATATCGGCTATGCCTACGAAGAAAATCAATATGCCGATGACAAGGGTGAATTCTATGAAATGCATACCAAAAATCGCCGTCATACTGCGTCTCTAAGCTTTCGCTATGACATTCGCAGCTTCTACTGGAGTATCACCCCGAAGTATTCATGGGGAACCTGGACGGAATATGATTTGCTGGCTGCATTGGCCTGGGAATTTGATAATGGCTCCACAGTGGAATTGTCCCTTTCGCCGTATGGTGAAAAAGCAAATGAGCTTGATTGGCGTAGTTCCTTTGCTCTAAATCTGCGTTTTTAATGATTGACAGAATATGCATGGCAATAAGCTTGGCAACGCCAGGTACAGCGCAATGGCTGCTTGTGAACCATGTCAGGTCAGGAATGAAGCAGCATTAAGCAATTCCAGTCATGTGTCGCTGTTCACCTGGCATTTGTATATGTGCGTAGAAATGGTATGAATTATGCTTGTGGTTTACATGAAACAATGTTTTAGAGGATAAATTTATATGAAACGAATACTCATAGCCCTTGCTCTGATCGGGATTCTATGCGGATTAGACGCCTGGCCGGTTCGCATCCAGAGCTGGAGTCTGGATAATGATATAAAGAACTTGAATCTTCAGCAGATCAGTATCAGCAGCGTAAACCGGCAAACCGGGGTGATTCTGGCTGAGGTTCGCGATGCGGAAGAAGAAGACCAAATACGGGCTTTGGGCCTTGATGCCGTGCGTTTGCCTGATCTGGCCAAAGAGTATGCCACCCAATTGTGGGAGGAAACCAAGGACAGCCGTGACCCCATGCGGGCTTATTATACCATCGATGAATATCATAGCTTTATGCAACAAACCGCAGCGCAGTATCCAAGTATATGCAGTTTGGTGCAGTATGGAACCAGTGGCCAGGGCAGACCGCTCTATATGATGAAGATATCGGATAACGTAAACCAGGAAGAGAATGAACCGGAGCTGAAATATGTGGGCAGTATTCACGGCAATGAAGTAGTGGGTTACGACATGCTGATACGTCTTATCCAACTTCTTACCTCGGAGTATGGAAGCAATACCCGCATCAATAACATTGTAAATAACACTGAGCTGTGGATAAATCCCATGATGAATCCCGATGGCTATGTGCTGATGCAGCGCTATAATGCCGCGGGGCTTGATCTTAACCGCAATTTCCCTATGCCCAATGGGGCGCAGCATCCGGATGGCAATGCCTGGGGAGTGGAAAACATGGCCATGATGGATTTCAGCAATGACCACGATTTCGACCTTAGCATCAATTTCCATGGGGGTTCTTTGGTGATAAACTACCCTTGGGATTATACCTACACTTTGGCCCCGGATAATGATCTGATCAGGGAAATGGCGCTTACTTATTCCCGTGAAAACCAACCTATGTACAATAGCACCGAGTTTAATCAGGGTATCACCAATGGTGCTGCCTGGTATGTTATCACCGGCAGTATGCAGGATTGGAATTATCATTATACGGATTGCATCGAGCTTACAGCGGAAATAGGCTATCAGATGTGGCCCCCTGCTTCTTCGCTGGATACTTTTTGGGCCCAGAATCAGGAATCCCTGCTGCAATACATCGAATTTGCCCAAAGGGGGGTACATGGCACGGTTACCTGGGCTGGCAGTACTCCTCTGGATGCCACCATCGCCATTGCTGGGAATGCCAAAGTGATGCATACTGACATGCCTCTGGGTGATTATCATCGTTTGCTATTGCCAGGAACGTACACAATGACTGTTTCCGCAACGGGATATATCAGCCAGACTCAGCAAGTGGTGGTACCTGAAACGGGAGGAGTAACGCTAAACTGGAACCTGGGCCGGGCGGGGCTAACCGATTTCCGTGGCCAGGTTCGCAACGCAGCAGGAGCAGCCATTGCCAATGCTACGATCCAGGTGAATACCGATCCGGTGCTTACTGCTACTACCGATGTTAATGGGCTGTTCATTATTTCAGATATCTACGAGGGCTCATATCAGGTTTCCATCACTGCTCCGGGCTATGGAATCATGTCCACATCCTTGGAATTAGATCAAGAAGACTGGCTTCGTGTTTATGTGATGCAAGCCCCAATCTTTAGTGATAACTTTGAAAATGGGATTAGCAATTGGAATGTTACCGGCCAATGGGGAATCACCTCCGAAGATGGCAGCAATGTTCTCAGCGACTCTCCATCAGGGAATTATAGTAACTATCAGAATCGTATAGCCCGTTTAATCAATTTCAATCTCCTGCATAGTATTAGCAATCCCGGAGTCAGTTTCCGCTGTAAATACGATTTGGAAGCTGGCTATGACTTTGTATATGTGGAAGCCTCCAGTAATGGTAGCAATTGGACCCAATTGGGCAGCTTCACAGGTACCCAAAGCAATTGGACAAATCAGTATTTCTCCCTTGCCGCTTATGCCGGAGGGGACTGTCACATTCGCTTTCGTCTTTCCACCGATTCCGGAGTAACCGCCGATGGCATCTATATTGATGACTTCCAGATTACGGGAGTAAATAGCTCCATCCCCATCTTTGGCGACATCGATAATGACTCGGTAATCTCTCAGAACGACATCAGGGCCATCAATGCATATGCAGTTGGCAACGATCCCATCCCGGCAATAGATGTTCGTCCCTGGAATGAAGCCCGTTTAAACGCTGCCGATGCCGATGGCAATGACAGCATCGATTCCTTTGATAGCTACCTGCTGATGAAGTATATCAGTGAACCAAGCTACCGGTTGCCTGTGCAGTCTGGAACTCCCGAACCGGTTCAGGATCCGGTGCTTACAGCTTCATACAACGGCACTTTGGTAATCAACCTGGCCAATCCCCAAGCACTAAAATCCCTGATGCTACACACCAGCTTCGTAGATATAGAGCAGATCCACCATGTTGGCGTGGTAATCAATCCAGCTTATGACCAGGTATTTTGCGATGATACCGATACCTATGGCTATGCCGGGTACAATGTATCGCATGAATCTCTTTATCTAACGCTGGAACCAAATCCCGATTGCTTCACTTTGTCATATACCCTTAATGGCGTTCCCGGCTCGGTTTATATCGATACCGGCAGTGCCAGTGACGATCCCACGGTTCCCACAGTGGTTACAGAACTCGTGGGCAACTACCCCAATCCCTTCAATCCCAGCACCACGATTAGCTACACTTTGGCGGCAAAAGCCCAGCCCGTTACCCTCGCCATCTACAATCTGAAAGGCCAGGTGGTGCGCACTCTGGTGCAGGGCGAGATTTCCCAGGGACGGCATAGCGTGCTTTGGGATGGCAAGGACAATGCTGGCCAGGGCGTTAGCTCCGGAATCTATTTTGCCAGGCTACATACCCCGGAAGGCACCCATGTCCGTAAGCTGATGCTTAGCAAGTAGGTATGCCCATGCAAAGTAACTATTCGCTGCTGTTTATCCTGCTTTTAGCCTTCGGTCTGCTAAGCGCTTGCGCCAAAAAAGCGGAGCCCGAAGCCGAAGCTAAGCCCAAATATGAATTCCGGCACGACGGTAATCTGGACATCGTCAGTCCCAATGGCACTATCAAAGCCAGCTTCAAAATTGAGATTGTAGAGAAGGAAGACGAGGTGATGCGCGGCCTCAAATACCGTGAAAAGATGGATGCCGACCAGGGCATGCTCTTCATCTTCCCGGTGCTGGATTATTATGAATTCTGGATGCAGGACACATATCTGCCCCTGGATATGATTTTCTGCTCGGTAGACGAAACCATCTTCCAAATCCACGCCAATGCTGTTCCCTTCAGTGAAGAACGCATCACCCCCGAAAAACCCAATAGCTTCGTGCTGGAGCTGAATGCCGGAATTGCAAAACAACATAATATCACCCCCGGAGACAAGATATCTTGGAAAAGACTGCGCTAATCATTTTACTAATCATGCTGGTTTTAGTGGGTTGCAAAGGCAAGCCCGAAACTGGTGAAACTGAAGAAGCTACGATAGAAATAACACCCGAAGCCGGCTATGAAGAAACCGCCACTGGCGACACGCTTCCCGCTTCACCATCCATGACTGCCCTCACGAAGTATCAATACACCTGGTCTGAGAGCGACGATATGCCCCCCGTGTGCATAATAATAGACGATTTTGGCCAAAGTGCCGGACAGCTTTTGGAGGACTTCGGCGCACTTCCCAAAGAAGTAGCCTTTGCCATTTTGCCCGATCTGCCGCATACCCGAACCGCCTCTCAAATGGCGGATAAAACCGGCCATGAAGCCCTTATCCATGCGCCCATGAAACCTATTGGAAACGAAAACCCCGGTAAACGCTACATCAAGCCAGGTATGACCCAGGCCGAGATCAGCGAAATGCTGCAGGATTTCTTTTCCCAAATTCCCAATGCCGTGGCCGTGAACAACCATATGGGCAGCGGGGCAACCGCCGATTATAATACCATGAAACTGGTGGTGGGGGAGATGCGCGAGCTGGGATTATTCTTTGTGGATAGCGCTACTACCGCTAAAAGCGCGGTGCCAACCGTGGCTTCCGAGCTGGGCATGAAAACCGCCAAGCGCGATATCTTTCTGGATGTGCCCGATAACACAGACGCCACCCTCATCAGCAAGATCCAAAGCCTGGGCAAGTATAAGGGCCGCAACGAACCTGTTGTAATCATAACTCACTGCCACAATCGCGATAAGCTTGTTGCCCTGCAGAAATTTATCACTCAGATTGAGGACATGGGAATCAAGCTAATCCCGCCCTCAAAGCTATATAAAAAACTCAGCCCGCCTGCCTAACCAGCATATCCTATGTACTTTATACACATGGAACACCGAATGTATTCGGTCGGTCTCCCAGAATTATCTGGTTTTTGTATGTAGATAAGATAAGGTGTGTATAAGTACTTTAAAACCGAATGAATTCGGTGTGCCAACCGAATAAATTCGGTGTTCCGATGATAGTAAAAGCAAAGAAATTGTTGCGGGGAAAGGTAATAATGAAAAGAGCTCAAAAAATGCTTGCCTTGTTGTTTCTGCTCGTATTATGGGGCTGCGCCTTTGATTATCCCTTCGAAAGCGAAGTGGATGAGGATGCCCGGCGTGGTGATGCAGAAGCCATGGCTAATCGCAATATGGGCTATATTCCCGATGAACAAGCTAAGATAGAACCCGTTGACTCGCTGGATAATGTACATTGGATTAGTCCCGATGAGTACTTTGAGGCAGAGTATCAGCTTGGCCTGTCTTACCTTAAGGGAGATGGTGTGCCCAAAGACCATCCCAAGGCATTTGATAAATTCAGCTACGTATCACGGAATTATTACTGGCAAGAAAGCGCAAATTATGAATTGGCCAGGTGTTATCTTAAAGGCATTGGTACGAAGAAGAACCTGGAAGAAGCCTATTATTGGATGACCATTGCTGCGGCTAAAGATCACCCCGAGGCCATCCACCAAAAGAAGATAATGGATGGTTACATCAGCTGGGAGACAAGGGAGAAAGCCACGCAAAGGGCCGAAGAGTATTTCCAAAAGAACGCCAGGCTTCCCGTAATCCTTCCCGAATAGCAACCAAGAACCCTCTCTCATCCCTCCTTTGTCCCTCCCTTATCGTGATAAGCGAGGCACATGGGAAAGTAGTAAGTTAGCCATTATTATCCATAGAACCTTCATAGCGAAACCCAATCCAGGGCTTATTGAGCACCTGACTAAATCTCAGGAGGCTGGCTGGAATCGTAGCTGATCCTGGTTATCATCGTGAATGGTACCCTATACTACTGAAATTACAGTGTTGATATTCTTCTACAGTATCCAGGCGATCCGCTGATCATTTAAGGTTAAGTGAATAGCCTCCTCATCGCCTTTTCCGGTAATTGGGCCTTATCCATGGGCTTGGTTTTCCTATCCCATCATTTTACTTTCCGCTTGACATATCTTTGGCATGTATCATAGTATGAAACACATTCAGACAAAGGAGATAAGACCATGAAAAAGATTATGATCACTGCAATGGCAGTTTTGATTTATATTTCCATATCAGGAATCAGCTCTTTAATGGATGGATCGTGGAATGATCCCAATATCTGGAGCGGGGGCAGCGTTCCTACAGAAGATGATGATGTTATTGTGGGGCATTTGGTTACCATCACTGGTGGAGCAAGCTGCCACAATCTTACTATGCAGAGTGCAGATAGCATGGTGCGTAATAACTATCAAACCGAAAGTATCCTCTATATCCGCGGGAATCTCTATTCCACAGGGTGGATAGCCAGCAACACCAGCCAGGGTCATCATCTTACGGTGAATCTCTTTGGCAATCTGGAGTCGTATTACAATTTTTCACCCGGAAGATTGAATGTATTGGGAAGTGGAAACCGTTACTTTGCCTTGGATGCAGATTCATTCCTGTCCCCCCATCTTAATATCAATATCGCTGCCACCATTGATACCATTTTTGCTACAGGCAATCTGAACTTTGGCAATTCCAGCACCAGCGGTACCACTACGGTCAGCTGTCTGGATGATAATTTCCACATTTGCCTCAGTGATCCGGCAACGCGGCTGGCGCATCCCATGACCATAAGCAACTGCACGGTTCAGAACGGGGTGATCTCGGGAACTGGCAGCAATATAGTAACTTGGACGAATACTCGAAATGGCTATGCGAACAACCTAAGGCTGGAGCAAGTGCAACTTAATTCACCCGATAGCTTCCAGGTTACGGATTCTGTAACGCTAAGCAATGTAGTTAATAACGCCACAATCTATAACCACAGCTCCAATAACCGAACCTTGAGCCTTGAAGGTGAATTTACCAATAATGGCAATATCAGAAACCATCCCAGCGGTTATAATCTGAACATCAATAGCAATGGCAACATCTTTAACAATGGGTGGTTTGCACCATACCAGCTTGCAATGCTGGGTTCGGGTGAACGAAATATGGGCAATAGTCCTGGCAATCCTTTTCGGGTTAATCAGAATATCGAGGTAAGTTCCGGAATTAGCGTTATCCATGCCATTAGCGATCTGCATTTCCTGGAAACAGACCAGATCAATGGAGCGCATTTCGATTTGAGCAATGAGCTTCGGGATGGCTGGGATATCAGAACTGAAGGATTGGAACTGAATAGTGGAAGCATAAATGGGGGGAGTGGGTCGGAATTTGCTGCGATAAATACTTCAGCCCAAAATGTAAGCATCAGCGGTGTAATTATCTCGGCAGAATCCACGCTAAACTTCAAGGGTGGCTGCTCGATGAGTGGGTGTCCGAACTATGGGATAATTCAAAACAATTCCTCTTATCTGCAAAACCTGTATGTTTATGGTGCGTTTACAAACTATGGGACGATCCGTAACAATCCCAGCGGATATCACTTGAATATTTATGCCGATAATAACATCGTGAATAATGGGGTGTGGATGAACAACTCCCTGATCCTGAATGGAATTGTTCCGCAAACAATCTCTTTTCCCGTTGCTCATCTTTTGAAGCCGGCATATTTTACCTATAGTGGTAGCGGTGGATCAGTTATCCTGGCTTTGGGACAGGATATGAAAGCAGAGAACTGCATTCTGGATTTGAATAATGCCGCTTTGATACTGCCCTCCGGGACCTATGGCATGATCATGAGCGGATGCCAGCTATATGATGCTAATGTTCAATGTGCCATCAGTAACTTTCTGAACATGGATGGGGGTGATGTGAATGGCTGCTCATTCCAATCTGTAACCAATATGGGGATCCTGAACCTCCATGATACCAGTCTCAACGGTTCAATAATCAATAATGGCACGATCCAGAATTCCAGCAACTACATACATAACCTCTATATCTCGCAAAACCTCACCAACAATGGCCTTATCCGAAACCATCCCTCGGGCTACAGCTTGAATGTATATGTGGCAGGCAACATTGTAAATAACGGCACCTGGACGAATAACAGCATCTACTTGAATGGTTCTGTGGCGCAGTACCTTAGTTTCCCGGTAGAACATGGCTATAATGGGGCATATCTATACAGGATTGGCTCCACCCAGCCTGTGATCCCTGCAACAGACCTTTATCTGACGAATTGCATTGCAGATCTTGGTACTGCACTCCTGGACCTCAGTTCCGGTGGGAATAGGAATGTACATCTATCCAATTCCATTCTAAAGCGTGCCAATGTGCTTAGCACCACGGCTTCAGTTTTTAATATGCAGTCCGGAGGGTTTATCGAAAATGTCAGCTTCCAATCCATAACCCTGGCAGGCACCATCAGCATCAATACCGATACCACCATCAGCGGAATCCTGATTAACAATGGCATCCTCCAGAACTATCCCAGTTACTACATGAACATATATCTATCTGAAGTATTCAATAATGGTACGATCAGAGATAATCCCAGCGGATATAACTTATACCAGCGGATATCTGGGAACATTCACAATCCCGGGGTAGTAAATTGCTACCGGATGTACCTTACGGGTAACTATTGCCATCTGGATAACCCGGGAACTATTAACACTCGCTATCTTACCGGCACGGCAAATCCTTCAGAACTGGCACTGGGTAACAATATGGGTTTCATAAATACCGAGATCGATTTTACCAGTGGAACCAGAGGAACGATCAGAATGAACGACCTTCGCACCCCAATTGTACTCACTATGGATGGAGGGGTGATTAATAACGCTAATATCATCGGTGGCACGGGAGCAATCATAAATGGTGTAAATCCTTGTATCATGAGAAACTGCGGTGCAGATGAGCTTACCACTCAGGGGACAATCTGGGTGGAGAATGTTACGATAGGGCTGCTTACGAATAATGGCACGATTAAGAACTATCACAGTTACTATCAGAATTTGTACGTTACTAACCGGCTGGACAATCACGGCACGATTATCAATAACTCCAGCTATAACCTGACTGTGAACCTGGCTGGGGATTTGTATGACTATGGAGTGATGAATATTGCTGCCCTGAACTTTACTGCCAATGCAGACCAGCACATATATCAGGATGCTGCTGCGGATACTCTGCGTATTCCTGCGCTTAACAAAAATACCACCAGCGGGGAGCTGATCATGCTGTCCAGCCTGAAATGCCTGAATACGGTGATGAATCTGCATGGGCACAATCTGCAAATGTTTGATGGACGAAGTAGCTTTGGCTTGAGTATGAAGGGTGGTTACATTACAGAAACATATTTGGAAACCTCAGGGTATTCTGAATTGTGGATGGCAAACGGTGCATTTCTTACCAATATCAATGGCGGGGATATGATTTTTGGGGGAGTTATCATCATTCAAAATACATGCAGCTTTGGCAATGTGACAAATAACGCTGCGATAATAAACAGTGGTGCTAATAATGCGAATTTGTATGTAACGGGTGATTTTAATAATCCGGGTACGATTAGCAATGGTAACGCTTATAGCTTGAATCTGTTTGTGGGTGGGAACCTGAATAATTCGGGCAGTATCGGTAATGGCGCATTGTACATCAATGGCAACATGGCGCAAGAGATCATCAAAGCGGGAACCTTTAATCCCACGCACTTCTATCTGGTATCTGATGTGGGTAGCGCCACCTGGTATCATGATGGCATTGCCAGTGGTTTAAATGGCGCGCAGATAGAAATAAACATCAATATGGAAGCCAATCTGGGACTGTGGCAAGCCTTCAATGTCGGAAATAACAGCTGGGGCAGGATCATCAATATCCATAGCGGACAAGCTCCTTCTACGCCGCAGGGATTTATCATCACTATTAATAGCAATAACATTATCCTGCAATGGAACCAGGCTTTGTACGCAAATGCTTACAGGCTATATGCTTCAGAGCAGCCCCTGGGGGGCTTTGTGATGATCGTGGACAACATAATTGATGCCAATACCGGTGATGGCATTGTGCAATATACCTTACCCGCTACTGAAAGCCGAAGGTTCTTCCGGGTAAGCAGCAAGAACTAAGCTAAGTTCTACTTCAGGACTACCTTGCGGGTCTGCTTCAGCTTACCGCTTTGCAGCTTGATGAAGTAGATACCGGTAGCCAGCTTGCGGCCATCGTTATCACGGCCATTCCAGCTAAGGATTATATCGCCTTTCTGATTGCCGCTATAGCTTTTCACCAATTCCCCTTTCAGGTTATAGATGCATAGCTTATATGCCTCTTTGGCCTCATTGGTAAAGAAGCGGATATTGGTGCTGCCGCCAAAGGGATTGGGATAGATGTTGCTGATTCCTTCCACGTCGGGTGCGAGAGGATCATCACCGGCTACGTTGATATCGTAGAAAGCGCTGGCGATTTCACTGGGCAGGCAGTTTGGCTGATAAGCACGGGCTTTGATGGTTACATGATACGTAGCGTGGATAGGCTCGGAATATAGCAAGGATGCTTGGGTTGGCTCGCTGCCATCATCGGTGTAGCGAATCTCAGCGCCGTCATTGGCGCAAGTGATAACTATATCCACGGCCTGAGAATAATTCCCCGGGGCTGGGGTGAATTCCGGAGTGGCAACAGTGTATAATGGCAATTGGAAATCGGCAGTATAAACCTGCTCAGAAGTTACTGTTATTCTATTCATTACCACAGGCTGGTAACTGGCATGGCTGGCAGTAAGATTGTAATATCCAGGTACTACAGACATGGTATAGCTACCATCGGCAGCAGTATTGGCTGTAAGCGTTCCGCAGCTTACTATCGCTCCATCGATGGGAGTTCCGCTCAAATTGGTAACGATTCCGCTGATGGTGCCATTTGTCGGTTTGTACAAAGGATTGGAAGCAGCGGCGTCGGAAGTAATGCCGCTATGAATCGCCATAACCTTCCAGATGTAGGTTCCGGGCACTTGGGCATGCCATTCGTTATCTGTGTAGCTTGTGGCCGTAGCAGTAATATTTCCCAGCCAGGCACCGTTGGTAGCATTGCCATTGGCAAAGGTATAACGCCATATTTCATAGCCTTCGCTTCCTCCGGCAGGCGCACTCCAGCTTAGCAAAACCTGATTGGCATCGGCAGTGGCGCTCACATTATCGGGGCATGCTATATCCAGGGTGGTAGCCGAGGCAGTGTTGCTATAGCTGCTTTCCCCATTGGCATTTGAAGCTCTTACCCTGAAGAAGTAAGTGGTTTCGGGGCTCAGCTCGTCATTCACAATGGTAGCCACATTGGCCGCAGTCCAATCTATCAAGCTCCAATAGCTGCCGCTTTGGCGTTCCACATAGAATTCAGTTTCATCGCTGGAGTTATCGCTCCAATTCAGCAAAATCCTTGTGGGGGAAAGGGCTGTGGCCGTAAGCCCGGAAGGTGCATAAGGCGGGGCATTATGCGGCGGGAAAGTGATATGATCCAGCCAGGCTGTATCGCTGCCGCTGCTGGTTCCCTGATCTTTTATATAAGTCCAGGTGAAAGTATGGGTTCCCGTTTCCACAGGATAAAAATGCCTTGCCCAATCTACATTACCGCTCCACTGTGCTTGCTGCACTCCATCCATAAAGAAGCGCAGATAATCGTAATTCGCTTCGCTGGAAACCTTGCTGAAGAAGCTGATCTCTCCAGGTTCCAGAACGTTTATAACCACGCTTATGGCAGTATTTTGTCCGTGGCTTATGGTTCCGGCCTTAGCAGCGAAGATGCCAGTGTAATATTCCTCGGCTTGTACTGTCCAAGTAACCGCAGTCTGGTGGTTCCAGGGGTAAACATCGAACATTCCCGATTCAAAGCCTTCATGTGCCTGAGCAAGCAGCATCACGTTCACGCTTGCTTCACGCATGTTGGCCACATCATCCATGGCCACCGCGCGGATACTGTGTTCCCACAAAGTTTGGCTGGTGGTGTTCCATTCCCAGCTATAGGGAGCATCATAATCTGTGTAAATGGGGTTCAAGCTGCCATCCAGATAAAAGCTTACCTGCAAGATTGTCCCATCCAAATCCGTAGCATCTACGGAAACGTTAATCGTGCTGCCCAAAATGAAGGCAGAATTATCTTCGGGATAGGTGATTTCGCAGATGGGAACTCCGGGTAGAATAGAGGCCAGCGCGGCATTGGCATTTATCATGCCATAACCTGTGTATCTGTCCCAACCAACCCCACCGTCGATGGTCATATCTGTGGCGTTGTTTACAATGGCTTCACGTACCTGAGCAGGAGTGAGGCTGGTATCTTTGGATTTAATCAAAGCTGCAACTCCGGCAGCGTATGGAGTGGCGCAGGAAGTGCCGTTAAAATCAGTGCTGTAACCACCAGTACGAGTGGTAGCTGGCAAAATTGTTGCTGCCATAATATCCACAGCCTTGGGATCATCCTGGATATTTACACCATAATTGGAACCCCACCAGTTCTGTCCATCGGAAGAGGAAGAGCTTTTTCTCTGGCCAGTGGGACTGGCAGCACCAACGCTGATCACGGAAGAATGATTGGCAGGATAAGAAATAGTGGAAGTATTGGAATTTGCCGTAGCAGCAAGAATGGTGCATCCGGCATTGTATGCATAGTACAAAGCTGTGTCGCAGGATGGATAATCACCTTCCTCTGTTCCACCTTCCGCTCCCAGGCTCATACTGATGATATCGGCATTATTATCGGCAGCATGGGTGATGCCATTGGTGATATAGGTAAAAGTCATATCCCCGGATGAGTTCATTACTTTCACGGGCAATATTTTGCATCCACCAGCCACACCGGCAACGCCAATGCCGTTATTGGTTTCTGCGGCAGCTACACCTGCACATTGACTGCCATGGCCATTGGTATCCATGGGATCAGCATCGTTAGAACCGTAATCATAGCCGGGAATGCAATTGTCATTCAAATCCGCATGATTATAATTCACTCCGGAATCTACAATGGCGATAATCACATTCTGCGAGCCAAAAGCCTGCTGTTGGTCCCAAGCTTCAGGGGCATTGCTGTCAAAGCCGATTCCTCCGCCTCCGGGACCCTGACCAGTGTTATTGTGTCCCCAGTTTGCAGAGTATTGCGGATCATTGGGAACCATTTGCAGATAGGCGTAGTATTCATAGCTGGCGTCTTCGATATAGCTGCTGGTTTTGAAGATATCCAAAGCTTCCGTGGCACTTTTTGTTCCATCTAAACGGATCAGAAACCAGCGGTCAAAACCTGTTTTAGCTTCCCAAGCTGCGTCTTTCAGGTGGCGATGTGCCCGGATAATGGCTTTTCCTCCACTGTAATGCATCAGGTCATCCAAGGCGCTAAGGCCAAAGGATTCGGTTTCAGCATACATCTCTGTGGGAAGGGCTGTGCGGCTTATTGCCTCTGCCGAAAGCTTAATCTTTATCAGATTCTCCACATATGCGGGCCGGGCCGATGTGTTTATGTTCTGCAAAGCCTCAGCTCCCAATAGGGAGAAAAGACATAAAGTGATGATAATCAGGGTAATACGCTTCACTTGGTGCTCCACGGTTTTTCTTTTCTTATACTCGCAAAAGTTGTTCCAAGATTACACTTTTCGTAGCGGACACTTGGCTGGTTTCAAAATTAAAAACAGCGTGATCACACCCGATACCATCAAACCCAAGTCCTCTATCATGCCCAGTTTGAAGGCAGCCATGGAACCTGTCACCACCCATAACAGGGGAATGATATATAGGTAACGCGAAGCCCGGTTCCTTTGTATGAGCAGCATGCCCAAGGTAAAAATCACTGTGGGACATGGCGCTATTCCAAAAACCGGTGCAGCAGGATAACGATGACCGATCAGAAAGCCCAAGATGGAATAGATGAACATCCCGAAAGCAATGAAACACCAGCCTGTTATCGACACATCGGGGCAAGCCATAGCCTCGATATCCGCGGCGCTTACGATCCCTTTATGCATAAATAGCAACGTCTGAATGATAAACAACGTTCCAAAGACCCTGGCAACGGGATTGATGCTGCTGAAAGTAAGGATGTGATACCACAGCCCATTGATCAACCAGATGATTGCCAATAGCCCATAAACTGCTTTGTTACTCCACTTTACGCGGAATTTGTATAACCCCAAAATCCCCACCGCAAGCATATAAACAACAGCAGGCAAATAACCGATACTGAGATTGTATGCGGTAAAAATCCCCAGGAATTCTTCAATACTGAAAGGTAGTTACATGATTACTCCTAAGTGTGCTAAGTATCAAAACGCAATTTTATGGTATGCTCTTGGTTAGTCAATTTATTCCCGGATGCCCCCAATCCCCACCGATATCCTTCGCTTATCCCTCCCTTGTTGCGATAAGGGAAGGATATGCGAAATATAAGCTTAGGCAGTTAATCCTGCGTTATATTTATTCTCTTACTCTGAATTATGCACTTGTTCTTTTCCCAATTCCGAACTTATTTCCATTTTTGTCGTCAAATCTGGTTTTTGTCATCTCAAGAATAGTGAAAGGAAAAAAACTTTACGAGGTAAAAAATGAAAGCAAGATTGAAGTATGGTCTCGGTGGCTATAGCGGTAATCTGGATGGAATGGTGTTTTATCGGGAACGCTGCAGTGACATGATCATCGCCAGACGCTGGGTAATCCCTCGTTACAGCGCGGAAAATGAGAGACTTGGCCTCAGTACCAAAGGGATTTTGGCGCTGCAACCCTCAAATGAATACAAAAACGATTTGCGAACGTATCTGCTTTGGTATAAAAGTAGTAAGTATGTAAAGTCCAAACCACTACGGAATTGGGTGAATGCATATATGCACCTGATGTATAACATGGCAAAGGCCTATCCCGATATTGATTTGAAAAGCATTACTCGCGATGATATCTTT
This sequence comes from uncultured Candidatus Cloacimonas sp., assembly GCA_964609575.1. GTDB lineage: Bacteria > Cloacimonadota > Cloacimonadia > Cloacimonadales > Cloacimonadaceae > Cloacimonas. The sequence goes on along the minus strand of CAZSST010000027.1, from coordinate 4,613 downwards.
TCGCTTGATCTGCCCTGCATCAGTGTGAAACGTGCTGTGGAAGCAGGATTATTGCCCCAGGTGTATAACTGGGAGAGTTTGAATGCAATCATGTAATTTAGACGAACTTAGGAACGAATATTGCTCTTAGTACTTGTAAAATATTGCATCACGGGATTCTGGAGGAAGAATGAAACGCTACACGGGAGTCCTTGTATTAGTTTTATGCTGGATCGGCCTTTTGGCTGATATCGGTTCTTTTCGCAGCCTTGGCACCGGACGCTTTTCCGGCAAGTTGGGGATGTATGCTATGGGTGATACGCTGGGGATAGCCTTTCGGACTATTAGCCCACAAAACGATTTATTGAAATATATCCACAGCACCGATGGCGGGCAAAACTGGAATGTACTGCAGGTAACCAATCAGGATGTGGAATATACTGGAGTGCCCACATTATCATACGCTCCGGGGGAATTGATCATCGGCACCAGCGAAAAGGTTTTCAGATCACATGATGGTGGAGCATCATGGTTTGGAGGAGAAAAACTGAATGTCGGTTACGAAAACAGCCCCTATATCGAAAAGGTAAATGGACAGTACCAGGCATTTACTAAAAGCATGTATTATTCGGAAGATATGCAGCGTTCTCTTGTTCGTGATCACGATGAACTACCCCTACCTCAATGGATATCCGGCACTGAGGACGATATCCATGGCTTTGGGATACCTTTCAAGGAAGGGGACGAAATGAGTGGTCCGGTTATTGTGCATGATGATTTGTACCTAAGCGCTGCAGCGGACTGGCCTGAATTCAACGGGCCGGTACTTATATCGGGAGAAGTGGATGCAGATTTCCCTGCGGGTGTATTCAATTCGGGATTAAGCGAGCATGCACCTTTGCCGCCCATGCCACGGACTGATGTGATAAGGCAAAATGCCCAGATCGTTGGCCCCAACTATTATTCACCCAATAGAATAATATTCGTGGAGGTGGATGGAGCTGCATATCAGGCTTGGATGGGAACTATCCAACCCGCCCACCAGGATTCCGCTGGAGTTTGGCCAAACTATCCCGATGGTACGTCTGAACCACCCCAGTTAAATAATACCTACAGCGTGTGTGACACAATCTGGACTCCCTTGGGAGGGGGAAGTTGCCGGAATCGCACCATGTTTGTTAATTCTAAGCTATGGATATCGGGGAAAAGGTATACCGGTGGCTACATTTGTTCATTTGCTTCTAAACAAACCTGGTGCGCAGCAGATACGATTTCGATTATTGGAGAGATACTGATAAGTGGAACCAATCCTCCTGAACCTCCCGACAATAATCTGCAAAGTATGGTTAGTTTAATATCTGAGAAAAGTATTGTATTGAAATATGGATACTTATGCCCTCATGATACCTTGCGCGTTTATCCTCTATTGGGAAATAGCAATGATCCCCTTAGCATCTATGCCACTCTGATCGCTCTGGGTGATGGAGATGGCAATAATATGGAAGATGGGATGTTTACCTTTGAATATCAGCATCCTCATCCATCCATACCGGCAATATCCATTAACGTTCCCGGACAAGGCCCAACCCTATTTGAAAATATAGATTTACACCGTTATACCTATCCGCAGACTGCAGCAGAGCCATGGCCTCCTCAGCGTGATTTACCCTGGTACAATCCTTTGTGGCCGGAAAGACAACCCTATTTGGAACGGGGAAGAATTAACCTGTGGGGATCGATTATTCAAACCAGACGTGGATATCTGCATAGATCTTATGAAGATACAACTTGGCCATCAAATGGGATTTGGGATCTGGAGCAAGATTATTATGGAGGATCATCAGCACCTGAAGCTGAAACTGTTACGCTCTATACCAATCCTCCCACGTCAATTACGCTGCAAAATCGGAACTATCCTGGTAACACTGGCAATGGAGTTGGCTACCAAAGGCATTACAAAGGAGATAACCGCTTAACCTTCAGTTCCCATTTTGGCGGAACTCCCATGGAAGCATTCTGGAATGTGGGTTTGTCTCTGGGGAATATGAATATTGAAGGACAAGCTGCAAATATCACACAAACTTATCTGAAACCATATCTAAAGGCAAGCTATAGCAAATGCATGGCCCGAAATGGGGATGCGGCACTTTATGGAATGGATGAACTCTTACTGATGAAAACGGGTGATACCATTAATGATCTGTCTGCTGCTATTGAAGACAGCATAAAGATCTGCAGCGTTGCACTTGATAGCATGCGCAATCCTTGGTCGTATCAGCTCTTTGATTACGGCAATGAGCGCAATATGCTGATAAAGAAAATCTCGCCTGAAACGGGAGAGGTGGTTCAGAATATTGTATGGCCGGTTAGCACCGAAGCTAATGATATATCAGTATTATCCGATGGACGCATCATAGCTGCCAAAATGACTGATACCGGAATGCTGGAAGTATGGGACCTTAGCGGAACAGAACCGATCCTGAAAGAATCATGGAATTTAAGTACGACAACAGGTGAAGCCTTGCCGATAGATGATGATTGCAGATTGTATCTTGTGCCCAATCGTCTTTCCAGTGTGGAGGTGTTTCTCTATCAGCCCTTGGAACATCCACAATATGCAGAGGATACCTGGGGTAATCTTTACTATGCACATGCAGATATATCAGTAAGCAACGATGATCCTGTAGCTCCTTCTATTCCAGCCATTAGCTTTAGTGCATATCCAAATCCTTTCAGTGCCGAAGTAAAGCTGGAAGTAGAAGGTGCAGAGCATTACGATACCAGCATCGAAGTGTATAACCTGAAAGGCCAGAAAGTGGCAGGCTATAACCTACAAAAAGGTGCCAAGCAGTTTACTTGGAAGGGCATGGATAGCAGTGATCGCAGAGTAAGCAGTGGTATCTACTTAATTAAGTTACTGGTGAATGGCAAGCTTGCCGGCACCAGAAGAGTATGTCATATAGAATAGTGAGAGCCATGCTGTGAGATGTTTAAGCTGAAATCTCGTTACGCTTGCGATCGGTGTGATTCAAAATCTTCTTGCGCAGGCGGATGCTATCGGGAGTAATCTCCAGTAGTTCATCATCACCGATGTATTCAATAGCCTGCTCCAGGCTGAAGATACGTGGCGGGATCAGCTTGATGGCATCGTCTTTGCCTGCAGCGCGGTTATTGGTTAGCTTTTTGGCACGACACACGTTGATCACCAGATCGGTATCCTTGCTATGCTGGCCTACGATCATCCCACCATATACTTCCGTATTGGGATTTATGAAAAAGGTTCCCCTCGGCTGGAAGTTGTTCAGCGAATAGCCCAATGCCACCCCTGTTTCCATGGCTACCATAGAGCCATGTGTGCCTCCAGGGATTTCGCCTTTATAATAATCATATTCATAAAAGCATTGATTCATTATTCCCGTACCTCGGGTTTGGGTTAAAAACTCATTGCGGCAGCCGATCAAGCCCCGGGAGGGAACCTTGAATTCCAAGCGGGAATATCCATCGATGGGAGGGGTCATATTGATAAGCTCGCCTCTGCGGCTGCCCATCATATCGATCACGGTGCCTACATATTCCTCCGCCACATCTACAATCGCCAGTTCGATGGGTTCGGTTACCTTGCCATCTTTCTCTTTGAAAAGCACTTGCGGCTTGGAAACTTGAAATTCATAGCCTTCGCGGCGCATATTTTCCATGAGGATGGATAGCTGCAGTTCGCCCCGTCCCTTCACGATGAAAGTATCGCTGGAAGCAGTTCTTTCCACGATCAGGGAGACATTGGTCTGCAGTTCGCTCTGCAGACGTTCCCAGATTTTATTGGAGGTAACCCACTTGCCGCTGCGTCCCATGAAGGGGGAATCGTTGATGATGAATTCGATGGCAATGGTAGGTTCGTCGATACTGATGCTGGGAAGGGCTATAGGGTTATCCCGTGTGGCAATGGTTTCACCGATATCGATCTTTTCCAGCCCCGCGATGGTGATGATATCTCCCGCATAGGCAGTTTTGATCTCTTTCTTTTGGGTGCCTTCATACACGAAGAGATTGGTAACCTTATAGTATATCATGTCGCCATTACGCTTCATGAGCAGCACTTCATCTCCGGTATTCACGGTGCCATTATGAATCTTTCCGGTACCCAGCTTACCCAGGTAGTTATCGTATTCGATGGCGGAAGTAAGCATCTGGAAAGGCTGATCGACGTCACCGGTGGTGTCTGGAACTTCCTCGATAATCATATCCAGCAGGGGAAAGATGTTCATAGGCTCGTCATTAAGCTCCGTAACCGCATAGCCGTCCTTTCCGGAAGCGTAGATCACGGCAAAATCGAGCTGTTCGTGGCTGGCATTCAGCTCCAGAAAGAGCTCAAAGATCATATCCAGCACGTCATAGGAACGGGCATTGTGCCTATCGATCTTGTTGATCACCACGATCGGCTTCAGTCCCATCTCGAGGGCGTTTTTCAGCACATACTTGGTTTGGGGCATGGGGCCTTCAAAGGCATCCACCAATAGCAGCACGGAATCCACCATCTTCATGATGCGCTGCACTTCTCCGCCAAAATCAGAGTGCCCGGGAGTATCCACCAGATTGATCTTGTAATCTTTATATTCCAGGGAAGCACACTTGGAAAA
>CAZSST010000026.1:10108-23345 GCA_964609575.1 uncultured Candidatus Cloacimonas sp. | reverse complement strand
GCATACGCCTTACCGTGCTCCGCACTGAGAATGGCTTCTGCATTATCTGGTTTTAGCCTGAATTATGCTATTGGAGTACATGAGGCCAATAATACTTGCTGCTGATGTAGATATTGTAAGGCCTCATGGACTACAATAGCACTATTAGGGTTTACTCCCTGTACTGGCCAGACAGATTTATCTAAACTAACCCCCTTAGTTTGAAAGAGAGCCTTAGTTTAGGCGGTTTGAATTCCAATGCCTCCCCACAGCATAGCTCTCCCCCCCCTGTCTTTTCTTTTCCACAAGCCCTCCACAAAAAAAATGAAATAAGATGAAATTCTTGCTTGACAAGATATCAGCAATGCTTAGTTTAGGCATTGTAATGAAAATACCCTAGTTATAAAGAGTGTAATGTGCGATGAAACAGTTTCTTAACCGTTCAAAAGCAAATTCCGGTGCGGCTTGTCCCTTCCGGAGCTTAAGTAAAAAGAACGTCGTTCTCCGGGCCCGGCCCCTTAGCCTGTGGCCGGATATTCGAAGAACAGAACATCTTTAGTTTTATAGTATTATATCATTTCCTTTAGGAGGAATGTTATGAAGAAAATTATATTACCGCTGCTCCTTATTCTCGCTATTGGTATTCTCGCAGCGGTGGAATCCGCACCGTCCGAAGTCGTCGGATATGTGAAATATGACTGCGTAGCTGGATTGAACCTAATTGCATTACCTATGGATGCAGGTTATACAATGGCAAGTGACTTCGCAGCAGCCTATCCTGGTGCCATGGATGCCATGAGCTATTGGGATAATGCAACACAATCATGGGTAACTGCAGTTGATTGGGGTTATTGGGAAGGCGACTTCGCAGTTACACCAGGATCAGTAATGATGATCAGTGCTTTAGCCCCATTTGGTGCCTTTAGTATTGGGGATCTTCCCGCTGCCAATGCCAGTTATGCACTAGTTGCTGGTTTGAATACTTTAATGGTGCCATTAAACCGTTCCAATATAACCATGGCTGGTGATGTTGGCACTGAAATAGGCACTTTGGACGCCATTAGTGGATGGGATAATGCTACTCAATCATGGGCAACTGCTGTTGATTGGGGATATTGGGAAGGCGATTTCCCAGTATCGATCGGTTACCCTCTGATGGCAAGCTCTCTTAGTGCCACGACGTGGCCTGTCAGATCAGCCCAAGGTCTTTTTAAGACATCGATTTCGAAATAAGGAGATATAATGAAAAAGTATCTATTGTTAACACTGATATTTTTCGTGGCAGTCACTGTTGCATATGCTGTAGGGACACCTCGTGTTTATGGACAGGTATGCGTTCTAAGTGATGGTTCCATGCCCCCTGTAAATAATACTGGCACTACTCATAATCCTGATTATATAGTGAGAGCCACAATAACAGAAACTGGAGAAACTCTTGGAACTGACATGGGCACTCCAGTGGCATCTCTTCGACTTTTCAAAGCTGGTAATGGCACTACGGTACCTTACGATGTAAGAACTTTCTTACAATTAGGTACTTTCCCTACTCAATGGGTTGCTGGTCAGCATGTTCTGATGTGGGTGAAACATATTCCTACTGATCAGGTTACAACATGGACTTTGGAAATTCCCGCTGGTACAGCTACTATCACCATTACAAATCCCACTCAAGTAATCCCCCCGGCCGTAATCCAAGACACCTGGACTTACAACCTTCAGGTTAATGGCCCTGCCGGTACAGCCGTAACTGGTCCTGGTACCTATGCTGGAACCATTCCCCAGCTCTTCACCTGCACCACCGAAGTGAATGACCTGCTTGGAAACTGGACTGTTCCAGCTCCTCCTGCCGGTTTCACTTGGGCTGTAAATCCCATTTTGGTGCAAGCATCTGATTTCACTGGTGCCAAAGTTGATCATGTGTTCAGCGCCACCATCGAATTCGCGCTGGTTCCTATCCCTGATACCTACACCCTGCATGTAACTGCCATGGGACCTGCCACCATGATCTTCAAAAATGGCATCTCCACTGGCCAGATGGCTCCTTGGGATTTCACTGGTGCAGCGGCTGCCGATCTGATCGGTACTTATTCCATGGATCCCATGGGTCTTCCTGCTGGATGGCACTGGGAACCCGCTACCATTGAAGTAGTTGCCACCGATTTTGTAGCTGCCAAGAGCGCTCAGATTGGTTTGGGAACCATGAGCAATGGTGCCAAGGTTGCCTATGCTCATACCATCAACTTCACCCAGATGGAAAATCCTCCCGTGATCGTTCCTGTAGACCCTGCTACTTTACCTGCAGGCTATCCGCTCACCAACGTAGTGAATGCTGCCTATGTAGTAACCTGGACTGGCGTTCATGATCTGTTCATAGCTCGTACTCCTACCGATACCGGCGCTTTGGCCTATATTGGTGGAGCATGGCTTGCTCCTGACGGTGCCCCGGATTGGACTTGGCTGAATGTGAATTTCGATGCCAAAGCTCCCGTTCCTGTAGTCGTCTTTGGACCCACCCTGCCTGTGGAACTTAGCAGCTTCACCGGAATCATGACTGCCGAATATTTCGTGCAGCTTAATTGGACCACTCAGTCCGAAACCAACCTGATCGGTTATCGGGTACTGCGTAGCGAAGGCACTGATGTTGCCCAAGCCACCAATATGACCCCTGTACTGATCGATGCCTACAACGAAAGCACCACCCATAACTACAGCTTCACCGATGGCGAAGTAGAAAACCACACGGTTTACAACTACTGGCTGGAAAGCGTTGAAATGGATGGCTCCTCTGAATTCCATGGTCCCGTAAGCGTGCTGGTTGAGCATGAAGTACCTCCCGTGGTACCTACCCAAACCTCCATGCGCAATGCTTATCCCAACCCCTTCCAAGTGAATGGTAATACCACCATTGAAGTGGCTGTGAAAGAAGCTGATGCCGGAACCGTAACCATCTATAACATCCTTGGCCAAGTTGTGAAGACCTATTCCGTTAATCCCGGAATCAACAACCTGACCTGGAATGGCAAGGACAGCAAAGGCAACACCTGTGGAAGCGGAATCTACTTCTACAGACTTAGCACTCCTTCCATGAACAAAACCATGAAGATGGTCATTGTAAAGTAATATCCATATTACCTGACAATATGAAAACCCTGGGGAAACCTGGGGTTTTCCTTTTAATTAAAAATTATGAATTAAGAATTAAACTCGCTGGGATATCTATGACAGATGGGGGGAACTATGTACACAAGAATGTGGCAAGCACCATATAATTCGAAGTAAGAGAATTATTACGGGATGATACGCTAATACAGAAAGTGAACTTCCAGGAGAATTTGTAGTTGACATAAAACTGATTGAGAGCAGTTTAGCCATCAAATTAAATCGGGAGATTAGCGAGATGAAGGATAATGTGGTTTTAGAAAAGTCATTCAATTTCTCGGAAAGGATTTACAAGCTTCATAAATATCTGATGAGTGATAAGAAAGAATACGTTCTGGCAAGGCAGATACTGAAATCAGGTACATCCATAGGGGCTAATCTGGAAGAAGCTATGGGAGCCCAATCCACCAAAGACTTCATAGCAAAGCTAAGCGTTTCCTACCGTGAAGCCAGAGAGACCTCCTATTGGTTGCGTTTGCTACACCGGGTAGAGCTAATAGAGAAGGTCCATTTTGAATCAATCCATCATGACTGTCATGAATTGATCAGCCTCTTGTCATCAATCCTGGTAACCACCAAGTCTAAACAGCTACCCAAGTAGTTTTGTCCAGATTTCCCAGCTATCTTAATTCTTAATTCTTAATTCTTAATTTGGCGGTTTACCACTTGACAAAAATAGCTTATATCTCATTTTGATCGCACTGAGTAAAAATGGAGTAAAGATGGACTACCGGATCTATGAATACTTTAGTGTATTCATTATGGCGTGGCTCTTTGTGTACGGCCTCACGCCTTTTATCATCAAGCTGGCCTATGCCCTGAATTTCGTCGATAAGCCGGAAGCACGCAAGATACACCTGAAAAGCGTTCCCCTTTTGGGAGGGCTTAGTGTGGCCCTGGGATTTGTGCTGCTGTGCATATACGATGTACTAATCAGCCCCGGACGCTATTTTGACCGGCCCATGCTTGGCTATCTTACCGGTTCGGTAATCATCGTAATTATCGGTTTGGTGGACGACCGTAATGGCATGCGTCCCCTCGTGAAGCTGATGGGACAGCTTTTGGTATCCATGATCTTTATCCTATCCAATTTTACTGGTGGCGAACTAAGGCTGATGTTTGGTTCCATCTATATAAGCCTGCCCATCATGGTGCTATGGATGGTGGGGCTGATGAATGCCCTGAACTTCCTGGACAATATGGATGGTATCATCAGTGGCATGGCAGGGATTTTGGGCCTGGGTTTCTTCAGCTTTGCGCTCACCAATACCACTCAAACCAATCAAGAAGCCATGGCGCTTATTGCGCTAATTTCTCTAAGTTTTTCCGGTTCCACCTTTGGTTTTTTGCCCTATAACTTCAATCCTGCCAGAATCTTCCTGGGTGATGCAGGCAGCATGTTCATTGGTTACTTTCTCTCTTCGATGGGCATCCTGATGGCACGCTATGCAGGTAATTATCACAACGACAAGTTTTTCTATCTGCTGCCCGTATTGCTTCTGTCCTATGCCATTTTTGACATCTCTTTGGTAAGCTACACCCGCAAAAGGGATGGACGTCATGTGATGCAAGGAGGAAAGGATCATAGCACCCACCGTATCAATACTGTGCTTGGTTCCATAAAGGTAACCGCGGGCATTATCTACACCATCAATATCCTCATCGTGCTCACCTCGATCATCATCTTTCGCATTGGCAGCAGGGAATTACTAATCATCACCACCCTGATGTTTGCCGTATTCTTCCTGGTTTTTGGCCGCAAGCTGGATCAGGTGCCAATTGTGGTTCCCGCAAATCAGCAAAAGCATAAAAAGGAATAGCTATGGAAGTGGTAATCTTAGGCTCGGGTCCCGGACTACCCCAAATTGATAGAAATCTATCCAGCCTTCTGGTACGCAATAATGGCACTACCATTTTAATCGATTGCGGCGATGGCTGCAGCCGTAAATTGCTGGAAATGGGTATGCCCGCCGATGAATTGGACGCCATTTTTATTACTCATTACCATCCCGATCACATCGGAGGCGTGTTTATATTGCTGCAAATGCTCTATCTACAAGGAAGAACCAAGCCTCTTAAGCTTTTTTTACCGGAACGACCCGATGCTTTTATGCAAATCCTGCAACTGATGTACACCTTTCCGGAGCGTTTCAGCTTTGCTCTGCAGATTTTGGAGATGGAAACATGCACGCAGCTTTATCCCTGGATAACAGCCATGGCTAATGACCATCTGCAGGGATATGCCGAGATAATTCAGAAGCAGGGCTTACCAAATGAGATGCGTTCCTGGTCGCTGCGTTTTGATGATCCCCGCGGAGCCTTGGTTTATACCAGCGATATCAGCACCACCAAGGCTATCTCCACACTTCTAAAAGATGCCCACACGGCCATTGTTGATGCTGGTCATCCGCATGTAGAGCAGTTACTTGGCTTACCAGCTTTGGGCATCAAACGCATCATTCTTACCCATGGTAAGTCCGAAAGCCTTATCGCCAGAGAGCATGAGCTTGATCCCGATAAGTTCAGCACCGCCACCGAAAACTTCCCCTATCAGATTTGAGCAGGTAAGCTGATGATGAAATTTAGATACCTGCTTCTCCTCATCCTTCCGGTAATAATCTTCAGCGGCTGTGAATTGGGACGCCTGAAAAGTGCGGAAAGCCTTTATAAAGAAAAGCGTTATGCCGCTGCCATCGAGGCTTTTGATGATCTGGTGAAAAGTGCAGATAATGGAGCCATAGCCACCAGGGCAGAACTTCTTCGCTCAGCCAGCTATGCCGAATTAGCTGAAGCAGCCGTGGCACACAACAACTGGCCGCTTGCCATCCGTTTTTACAAGCTGGCCAATTCCGATGCTTCCAGTCTGCGTTTGGCTGTATTATACATGCTGCTGGCCGGAGAAGCCGCTTCCAAAGATGATCAGGAACTGGCGAAGAGCTTTTGGGATTCCATCATCAGAGAAGTTCCCAGCAGCCCTTTGATTCCGGAAGTGCTTTTTAAACGCATGGAATATTTCCTGCTCACCGTGGGTGATCAAAGTGCCGCCTGGGCCGATTACATGCGGCTTTATGATGAATTTCCCAATAATCCCTTCGAAATCCAGGCCCGCACCGATATCAGCACCATCATTCCCGGAAAAATGGATTATGCCGCCCTGCTAACCGATCAAGAATACTATGCCGATGCCCTGAATATTCTATTCGAGCTTTCCAAATACCCCGTGGCCGATATTGACAGGCTGAACCGGCAGATTTCCGAAGTGTATCAAAAACAGGCGGAAGAATTTATCGTGGATCAGAACTATGCAGAGGCCGACAGAATGTTCCGTATCGCCATTCAATATCATCCTGCCAAGAAAGCTGCCATTCAAGAGCGTCTGGAAAGCATCACTTCGCTATATGTGCAGCAGGGCAATAGCTTTTTGGAAGATGGCGATTATGAAAACGCCCTCACCTACTATCGCAAGACTTTTGAGATCATTCCCGATTACCAGCCTGCTCTGGATGCCATAAACAGGCTTTTCACTATCCAGGAAAATATCAAGCTGGCCACCGGAGAGTATGCCGAGGGCGAAAAGCTGGAAGTGGCTGGAAAATATGCCGATGCCCTGGTGCAATATAACCGTGCCTACAGCCTTCACAACAAAAGCGAATACCGCCAAAAGGCAAATCAGATGCAGAATCTGGTGGATGCCGCCAAAAATCCCGCCGGATATGCCCGCAGGATCATCGATCAATATCGTGGGGGACTCCTCAATTCCCGCTTGCGCACCCAAAAGCAAGAGCTGCTGAAGCGCTACAAAGCCTCGGAAATTCGGGACAGCGGCTGGCAGATTCTCTTGTCCACCGGTCAGTTCAAATACGAAGCCCGTTATGATATCCTCACCCCACGCGAAACCTATCTCTATCTCTGGCAAGTAAATCTGCGAGATGGAAGCATCCTACCCCTGAACAAACTTTCGGAGGCCTTGCTGAAATGATTCATCTTACCGGGCATCGCCAAAATCCTCGCATCCTCTTCCTGCTGCTGCTTTTTATGGCCGCTATGCCGCTATTGGGGCAAACTTTTGATATCCAGGCCTTTTCCGATAGCACCAAATATGGCTGGAAAAACTATGAAGACCGACTCCGCTATCGCAGCGACCTCATGAATCGTCAGAATCTGCTGCAGCTTTATGAACTGGAAGCCCAACCAACCAATACCAATATCATAAAAAGTGCTTTAGTGCCAGGTTGGGGTCAATTCTCCACCAAGTTTAATACCAAGGGAACCATCATCCTGGGCTCGGAGCTGATGCTAATGGGAAGCGCCTTGTATTTTTATGACAAGGCCATGTACAATTATCGCCTTTACGAAAACGCCACCCAGATAGAGGATATCGAGAGGTTTTACAAGGACGCCCAAGGCCCCTATCAATACACCTACATCCTATTGGGCTTCGCGTCTGTGGTATGGATATATAATATCTTCGATGTGATCCAATCCACCGAGGACTACAATGAAAACCTCTGGCAAGATATTCTCCAACGCCAGAAATCAAGCCCGGTGCAAATCACCCCTAATGGCCTGGAACTGAGGTTCTGATGAAGAATACCCTTATATCTCCCCGCTTCCGTATCCTTAGCATGGCTCTGATGCTGATGCTGGCTTTGCTCTCTATGTCCTGCGGACTTAAACGCAGCAATCCCCTTGATCCCAATAGTAATCCCGATGTGGTGGAGCCCGATCCTGTTAATAACATCTCGGTCATGTCCTCGGCAGCAGGCCAGGTTCCCCGCACTGTTACCCTGAATTGGGATGATAATAGCCCTCTAAATACAAGTGGTTATTACATCTACCGTGCTTTGGGCTACTATGCCACCTTTGCCTTGGTGGATAGCGTACAGATCTCCGAATTTGTGCATAGCAGTGCCAATGACCAAACCGTGCTGCCTGGAGAATATTATTATCGCATTTCTGCTTACAAAGGCTATCCCGGAGGTAATCTCGAAGGGCGCAAATCCGAACCTTTGTGGGTGTACATCCCCTAAACATGATCTCCATAGACTATCGGGGCGAGCTGAACGAGCGCCAGTATGAGGTAGTTAGCAGCACCGAAAATCCCATCCTGGTACTGGCCGGAGCGGGTTCGGGAAAAACCCGCTGCATCATCTACCGCGCGGCCTATTTGATTAAAGAATTAGGCGTGGCGCCCTGGAACATCCTGATTGTAACCTTTACGAACAAGGCGGCCAAGGAGCTGCAGGACAGGCTGGAAGGGCTTTTGAACATCCCGGTGCGCAGCCTTTGGGTGGGCACTTTCCATTCCGTTTGTTCCCGCATCCTGCGCTTTGAATCTGCTTTTCTGCCCTTCAAAGCCAATTTCTCCATATATGATGATGACACCCAAAAGTCCATGCTGAAGAAGATTTACAAAGAACACGGCATCGACGCTCAGAAATACCCCATTCCCCGGGTGCTGGGCAAAATAAGCCGCTACAAGAACCATCTGAAGCTGCCTGAAGACCTGGCCAAGGGACCTGAGAGTGAAGATCGCGAGTATAGCGGCTTTCTGAATATTTACCGGCTTTATCAGCAGCAATTGCTCCTTAATCAAGCTCTGGATTTCGATGATATTTTGCTGTATGCTGCCAAGCTTTTGCAAAATAACGAGCAGGTACGTGCCAAATACCGTCAGCTTTTTAAGTATGTGATGATCGACGAATATCAGGACACCAATATGGCGCAGTTTGAAATAGTGCACCAATTGGCATCGGAACATCAGCGCGTATGCGTGGTGGGCGATGACGATCAGGCCATCTATAGCTTTCGGGGTGCTTCCCTGCGCAATATTCTGGAATTTGAAAAGGATTACCAGAGCGTGGCCAGCATCCGCCTGGAACAAAACTATCGCAGCACGGGAAACATCCTGGCTTTAGCCAATGCCGTGATTATGAATAATCGCCGTAGGCACGCCAAGGAATTGTGGAGCGAGCTTCCCGAGGGTGAAAAGCCGCAGCTGATAACCTATGAAAACGAAACAGATGAAGCCCAGAAAATCGTGGCAGCGGTGCAGGAACTGGCCGATAATGGCATGCCACTGCGTAATATCGCTATTCTGTATCGCACCAATGCCCAGTCCCGTGTTTTCGAAAGTGCCCTGATGCAGGCTAAAGTGCCCTATAGCATCGTGGGCAGCCTGCATTTCTACCAGCGCAAGGAGATCAAGGACCTCCTGGCTTACCTTGCCTGCCTTTCCAATCCTGCCGACAACGAAAACACCCTGCGCATCATCAATGAACCCCCACGCGGCATTGGCCAGACCAGCATCAACCGTCTGATCAGCTTTGGGGCCAAAACCAGAATCTCGCTATATCAAAGCGTGCTCCACGCCGATGCAGTTTCTGAACTGAATAATTCTGCCAAAAAGCGCATTGCCGATTTTGCCGCAATGATGGAAAGCTGGCGGCAAATGGCAGCTAAAAGCTCGGTGCTGGAACTGGTGAAAAACATTGTGGAAGAGCTGGGATTGGTGGCACAATACCGCAAGAGCAACGATCCCAAAGAGATAGCCCGTGCGGAGAACCTTATAGAATTTGTAGGTTCCGTAAGTGAATTCACGGAGAATTACGTTAAAGAACATGATAGAACCCCGCTCTTAGAGGATTTTCTGCCCTTTATAGCCCTGCAAACTGATATGGATGCCATCCGCGAGGAAGTGGACACCATCCGCCTCATGACGCTGCACAATGCCAAAGGCCTGGAATTTGAAGCAGTATTTATTGTGGGCTTGGAAGACGAACTCCTCCCCCACCGCATGAGCATGGACAGCCGTGAGGAAATAGAAGAGGAACGCCGGCTATTCTATGTGGGCATCACCCGCGCCAAAAGCCGCTTGCATCTTTCTCATGCCAGGTCACGCAGACTGTATGATACTTTTTATTTTGCCAAGCCCAGCCAGTTCATTGGCGAGGTAGATCCCACCCTCTTTCAGTCCCAAAGCGGCTATGAACACCTGGGAGCCGCACCCCGGGGAGCCAAAAAAATGCACAAAAGCATCCGCGAAAGCCAAAAGCACTATCGCATCGGCCAAAAGGTATATCACGCCGAATATGGCCTGGGAATGGTGCTAAACGTGGATGGCGATGGCCCCGATGCCCGGCTGACCATCTCCTTCAACGGGGGAAAACTGGCCAAGATCATCGGCAGCTTCGTAAAAACGGAAATCACTTAACTCCCGCATTTCTTTGCAATGCTCTTGTTTCCTTTCCTAAAACACATTTACAGGTGATCCCCATGCAATTCCCGGGCATTTGCATGGGCGTCGCATGGGCGTCGCATGGGCAAGGATTGGTAACAGATGCTGATTTGTATCACTTGTCTAAAACATCTATGCGCGGTCATACATACCTTGAATCAGAATAAAACCATGTATTTATCTCGCTTATTAAGAGATAATCCCCTTTAGGGGATTTTCCACCATAGGCGGTGGTTTCAACCACCGTTCGCATTCGCAGGGCACATAATTCATAACCCTTAAGGGTCTATCCACCATCTCCGGTGGTTTTAACCACCGGTTTTCCTTTACAAAAAACCATCAATCTAATAAATAGGAATCATCGATAAACTGGAAGTAAGAAATGGGATCAACATCAAATACGTATTTATTGTATCATATTGTTTTTTCTACTAAAAGCCGTGCTCCCCTTTTAGCTGAGGCAATACGCCAAAATGTATATGCCTACATGGGTGGGATTATCAATACGCTTGGCGGTCATCCGATCCTGATAAATGGGATGGCAGACCACGTTCATATTTTGACGGTTCTCCCGAAACATCTTTCGGTTTCTGATTGCTTGCACAAAATAAAGGGGGCAAGTTCTCATTGGTTCAATCAGGAGTACCACATGCATTATCCAAAATTAAACTGGCAGGATGGTTACAGTGCGTTTACGGTTAGCGGCTCAGAGCTTGATAAGGTGAAAAAATACATACTGAACCAAGATGAACATCATCGTAAAATGAATTATTCAGATGAAATGTTGCTGTTTGAGGAAAAGCTACAGGAACTGACCCGGTGGTTAAAACCACCGGAGATGGTGGATAAAACCTAAAGGGTTGTTAGGTTAGGCTGCCTTCTGTACGGTGGTTGAAACCACCGCCTATGGTGGATAAATCCCTTCGGGATTAATGATTGTCCAATCCCTAGCACTCCAAAATCTGAGTATCACAGTACCTTGGCACTTTGGCACTCTAGCACTTTGGTACCTTAGCACTTTGTCATTTACATCAATTTTGCACTGGACAAAACCTGGCTTGTGCTTGAACTGGCACCAATCAGGCTTCCAGACAATGGAAAGCATTGATCCTGAATACTGAATAAGATAAGATGTTATACCCGAAAATACGAGCCCTCATCGCCCAAAGTCAGCTCCTGGCAAGCCTTCCCAGTCTGCCCGGAGGGGACGAATCTGTCCAGATTTTTCACCTCTCTCAAAGCGCCAGAGCCCTCGTAGCTGCCCACATCTGGGCACAAAGCGGCAAGCAAGTGATTGTCGTTTCGCAAGATGATATCATCGCGGAAGACGTATGGGACGATCTTTGCGCCCTGGTGGGCAAAGAGAATGCGCACTACCTGCCCGATTATGAGATATTGCCCTATGAGGAACGCTCCCCGCACTATAGCATCCGTGCCACGCGCATGGAAAGCCTGATGAATGCTTTAGAAGAGGGACATACCGGTATTTATAGCCTTTCCATCCGTTCTTTCACTCGCTTTCTGCCCGGTCGCGAAGGATTGGCCAGGCACATTTTCAAGCTCAAACGCGGCGATACCTGCGATCCCGATAAGCTGCTAATAAGTCTGCAAAACATGGGCTATCGCATCGAATATCAAGTAGGCAAGGTGTATGAAGCTTCCCGACGCGGGGGCATCATTGATTTCTTCAGCCCCCCGGCGCTAAATCCTTACCGTCTGGAATTTTGGGGCGATGAGATCACCAGCATCCGGCAATTCTCACTTGCCACCCAACGCAGCGTTCCGGGAGATGTGGGAGAGATCACTATCATCCCCGCTCGGGAACTATGTTTGGATGAGATCGACAGCGGTTCACCGATCCTGAACCGGGTGAAAGAGAAGGGCTATTTTGAAGGTATCGAGAATTATTATCCGCTGCTCTGCAAGGATTTGCAGCTTTTTGCCGATTATTTTCCCAGTGAACAGCGCTGCCTGATCTGGAATAACTACATTTACATCCAGGAAGAATACGAAGCGCTGATGGAGCAAACGCTTAGCGCATATCGCAAGGAACTTAAAACTCAGCCCAAAGGCAGGCTGCCCAGGCCGGAAAAGATTATGGCCGATGTACCGCTGATCAGTGCGCTGTATCCTCATAGCGACCGCATATTCCTTTCGCAAAGCGAATTTGTATTACCCTTCCCCACCGTGGATATTCGCGCTCCCTTTGAAGCCCAGCCGGTTTTTGATGCCGATCTGAACCTGCTGGGTGAGAAATTGCAGGAACAGGCTGATGAGGGCTGGAAAAACATCCTGCTTTTTGACAATCACAGCCAGGCGCGGCGTATGGAACAAACCCTGGGCGGAACGCCATACGAAGCTCATCTTGGGGTGCTGCATGAGGGTTTTAGCATCACTGATTGCCGGCTGAATCTGTGGACGGATCATGAAATCTTTAATCGCTATAAACGTAAGCGTTACGCTCCCAGGTACTCGCCTGGCGAAACGATTATCGATTATGAAAACCTGAAGCCAGGCGATTATGTGGTGCATACCGATCACGGCATTGGCGTTTTTGAAGGCCTGAAGATTATCAAGCTGGATGGGCAGGACGTGGAATGCCTCGTGTTGCGTTATGCCAATGAGGATCGGGTTTACGTTCCCACTTTCCAGCTATCGTATGTATCCAAATACGTGGCCGAAGAGGGTGCCACGCCGGTTCTGAACAAGCTTGGCAGTACCAAGTGGCAAAATACCAAGCACCGGGCAACTCAACAGATTGAGCTGATCGCCGCGGATATCGTGAAGCTATATGCAGAACGCTCTGCCAGAGTGGGGATCGCCCATAAACCCGATACGGAGTGGCAAAGGGAACTGGAGGAA
>CAZSST010000026.1:0-10008 GCA_964609575.1 uncultured Candidatus Cloacimonas sp. | reverse complement strand
CAGAGTGGGGATCGCCCATAAACCCGATACGGAGTGGCAAAGGGAACTGGAGGAATCCTTCATCTATGAGGATACTCCTGATCAGAGCCGTGCCACGCGGGAAATAAAGGATGACATGGAGCTTCCCGCCCCCATGGAAAGGCTGCTCTGCGGAGATGTGGGCTTCGGAAAAACGGAAGTGGCCATCCGTGCTGCCTTCAAAGCCGTTAACAGTGGCTATCAGGTTGCGGTGCTGGCACCTACCACGCTGCTGGTGGAACAGCATTGGCGGGTTTTTCAGGAACGCCTGGCGCAGTATCCGGTGCAGATTGCGATGCTAAGCCGGTTTCGGAGTGAAGCGCTAATCGACAAAGACCTGATGGGAATAAAAAGCGGACGCATTGATATCGCGGTGGGAACGCATCGCCTCTTGTCCAAAGATGTGCGCTTCAAGAACCTGGGACTGCTGATCATCGATGAGGAACACCGCTTTGGAGTGCGGCACAAGGAAAAGCTGCGCAGCCTGCAAAGCAATGTGGATACGCTATACATGAGCGCTACGCCCATTCCCCGGACCCTGAATATGGCGCTGGCCAAGCTGAAAGAGATTTCCCTGATGCAAACTTCGCCGAAAGAACGGCTGCCCATCCGCACCATCATTACTCCACGGGATATGGATGTGATCAAAGATGCCATCCGGCGTGAAGTTGACCGCGGAGGACAGGTTTTCTTCGTGCATAATAGAGTGCAGACCATAGAAACCGTGGCTGAGGAACTGCGCAAGGAAATGCCCAAAATCCGCTTTGGGGTAGGCCATGCGCAAATGGCCGAGCACCATCTGGAACAGGTGATGGATGCTTTTCTGGCCAAGGAGTATCAGGTGTTGATCTCTACTACGATCATCGAAAACGGCATCGATATACCCAATGCCAATACAATTTTGATAGACCGAGCCGATACTTTCGGCCTGGCACAGCTTTATCAGATGAGGGGACGCGTGGGACGCAGCAACAGGCGTGCCTATGCCTATCTGCTGATCCCCAAAGGTACTACCATCGATGCCCGCAACCGTTTGGAAGCACTAACTCAATACGACTACCTGGGAGCGGGATTTCAGGTGGCTTTGCGTGATCTGGAACTGCGTGGGGCGGGAACGATATTGGGAACCAAGCAAAGTGGGATCATTCAAGCCGTGGGCTTCAACTACTATAACCGCATTCTGGGCAAGGCTTTGGATGCAGTGCAGAGCGGCGATACTGCTTCTTTGTACGAAGAAGAGGCACCCGCAGCCAGGCAGAAGCTGCATACCGAAATTGACCTTTACTTCCCTCCGGAATACATTAATGACGACGAGGAACGCCTCAGAATATACCGTCGCCTCGGTGAGATAGAGAAGCTGGAAGAGATAGATGAATTTGAAAGTGAACTCACTGACCGCTTTGGGGAAATCCCCGAACAGGCTTTGTGGCTGCTTAATTACTTCCGTTTGAATCAGTTGTCCCAGCGTTTCCACCTGCAGAAGTGCCAGGTGAAAAAGGATAAGCTGATCATGGAATTCGATCAACGCAAGATGCCCTCCAAAGAGGAATTACTGCGCTTTACCAGCAAGATTGATCTCCCTCTGCGCTTCGATGCCGGAAAGAACCTGAAGCTAATCGTGGAGCTGGATCCGGAGCAAAGCTACCAAGAGCAGTTTGAAACAGCGATTGAAATCCTGAAGAAGTGAGAGCGGGCTGTGAGAGCGGTGCTGTGAGACCTGCAGAAGTGAGACAGCTTCGCTGAGGTGAGACTTGCATAAGTGAGGGCAGTAATTGTGAATTAAGTGCGGAGCACGCCAAGGCGTATGCCCCCAGCCCAGCAATTCATTGCTGGGAAGCATAACCCAAACCACATCAGTCCGGAACGTAGTGCAGGACGTTACTTGTCTGATTTCAAATATAAGTGTCGTCCTCCGAACTCAGGAAGATAATTCTGGCAGCTAACCCAGCAGCGAGCTACTGGGCTGGGGGCATACGCCTTGGCGTGCTTCGCACTCAAGCGGAAGACACCTTTGCACTATAACACTCCATCACCTTAGCACTTTTGCACTTTTACGCCCTGGCACCTTAGCACTTTTTGCACTTTAACACTCCATCACCTTGGCACCCTGACACACATAAATCTTGACAATTTCTTCCGAGAAAATAAGCATGCACTTCAGTTCGAATGTTAAAACCTGCTTGTAACTGGAGGTAATATATGACCAAGACACTGCTGCTTACCGCGCTTTTGCTGCTGATGGCCATGGCAATTTTGGCAGATGGTTTGCCATCCCGCACTCCCCCTTCCTACACTTTTACACGCACCCCAATCACGCTTATGGCCTCCTATTACGACTACATGATCGGCTCATACAACAATCTTCCCCTGCAGGTATTACCCAATGGCGGCGGTTACATCATGACCTATCAAGGCATGATCGGCCCTGCTACTCAACGCCGGGTGTTCTATTCCTGGGTGGACGCCTCTGGCAATACTACCCTCAGCAGTTACCTTAATCAATATGGTACAAACCGTGAAGGCTATCCTGCCGTGGCAGTTGATCCGATAAGCGGTGCAGTGCTTTACGCCTGGCATGAAGCCTACCAATCCACCGAGGTACTTGATGTCCGCTTTGTAGCCGATGCCTTTACTGCTGGCCTTCCAGAAAGCTTTGGTTCCTATCAGACTGCAATTGATAATCCTATCAGCATCACCAGTCCTGAGGGCTATACCACCGATGACAATCAGTTTTTATGGCCATCCCTGGCGATTGGTCCTTCGCCCCTTCCGGATAAACGCCGGGTGTATGTGCTGGCCCGCAATGTGCAAAACACCACCACCACCGATAGCGAAAATGCTTATCTGGCTTATGCCGATTTTGATATTGGCGACCTTGAACCGGGCAATCTGCTTACTTGGACTTATCGCAGCGTTCCCCGTTTGGACACCTGGCATCATGACCCCCTTATCTCACGGAACATTCACCTTTCCCTTGCTTGCGATCAATCTGGCAGAGTGTATCTCTGTGGCAATCACCAAGCTTATTATACGGGTGGTAGTGCCAATTTCCCGGAGGCAGATATCGACATCTTTTACTGCGAAAACTATGGTACCGGCACCTGGCAAGACCTGCATTTTTATAGCGATCTGCCTTCCTGGAATCCCAATACTGCAGCAACCGACACCACGGGATATTTCCGCACTGATGAAGGCCTCCCCTATGATGATTCGGGCTTAAAATGGCGAATAGCAAGCACAGATCACTTCAATATCAGCTTCGACCATGAAGGGCGTGTCCACATTCCAGGATTGTGGCAATTTATCGATGGAGACCCTTTTCACGGTTATGGCTACCGGGAGATGAACACCATCAAAGAAGCCATCTTCGATCCCATCACACAGCAACTGATAGTAAAGGAAATCTATCCCCAAAAGCATCCGGATGACACCTGCAATAGCTGCTATCAACCCTGGGACAGAGAGGCTCCCTGGGGAGTGGAAGACGGCTATACAAATACCCCTGAAGGCGATGCGCCCATTATTCACAAGGACTGGAATTACTGCCTTTGGGACGAAGAAGGACCCCCTGCTGGAAACATGATGTTCCATTCTAACAATCTCCACATCACCAATGCCAATGGCCAGGGGATGATGGCCATGCTGTGGCAAAACAGCATGCGAGCCCGTGAATACTACTACTATGATAATCCCGCTTCTGCAGCATTTCACCACGGCTCAGAAATCATGATCAGCGTTTCGCCCGATAATGGAACAAGCTGGAGCGAACCGATCAGCCTGAACCAAGTGGAAACACCGGAAATGGCTGGCATCCTGCCGCTTTGGGCATACTGTGCAGGTCAAGTAATCTACACCGGAGAAAATAGTGGCCATTCCGTTGGTAAACTGGGGCTGATGTTTTACGATGATTACGATTGGATTCCCGAGGAGCTACCTCCCCACATAGCCGTTACCAATTTGGGCGAAGCAGTAATGTTTGCCGAACTGCAGATCACTTTTCCGCTGCCTGCGGCAATTGATGATCAGCAGCAAGCCCCTGCCATGCATTGCCTTGGCCAAAACTATCCCAATCCCTTCAGCGCCACTACTACCATCGATATCACCCTAAAGCGCTCTGAACCAATATCCCTGGATATCTACAATATCAAAGGCCAGTTTGTGAAGAACATTTATTCCGGTACTGCTGCCAAAGGCATCACCAAGCTAAGCTGGGATGGCACCGACAACCACAATCACCATGTGGCCAGTGGTATCTATCTAGCAAAACTAAGTAGGCAGGGAAAGCATGAAACCATGAGGATGCTGCTGCTTACACGTAGTGATTTCTGATTCTGTAGCCAGATTTAAGGTGGTTATCGGCGTTTTAAAATTAAGGCCATAGAAGTAAGGCTTTCATCTGAAATTAGTGGGTTTAAAGCGTAGCGCAGCATCCATCCCTGCTACTTATCCATGCGATGCCCATGCAACGCCCATGCAATTGCCCAGGCGTCGCATGGGCATCGCATGGAAACTGATTATGCAGCATCACTTTCCAGAATAGTAAAGGGAGCCTTAAATGGTGCCGGTAAATAGCACTTGACGTCAAAGCCACTTTTGTACAAAGGCTCCTTATGATATTTGTGTGTGAACACGAGTAACTATAAAACAGAATGGATTTGGAGACTTATTTATGAACTTGATATCTCGCAATTGGATCGCGCTAAGCAGTTTGATTTTAATTTTAATCTGGGTTAATGGCCTTATGGCAACGCCCCTTTCGGGCACCTATACTGTGGGGGGAACCGGCGCAGACTTCAATACCCTTGGCATCGCTTTGGGCACTCTGAATGCCGAAGGCCAAAGCGCCGAGGTTACCTTCACCCTTAATGCGGGAACTTACAATGGACCCTTTGTAATAAACCGTCCTTCTTCCGCGCATCATTTTATTCTTCGTACCGAGGAAAGCACGGAAGCTATATTGGACAATCCCGCGTCCAGCAGCACCGAAAATTACGTTCTGAAGATCGATAACGACTCCAATATCACCATCAGCAACCTGAAATTCGTCCCCACCGGAAGCTATCCCAATGCCATTGTGGTGCTGGGAAATAGCGACAACCTCACTTTTTACCGCAATCGCTTTCAATGGCCAGCCAGCACTTATGCTTCCAATAGCTATGGCATTTCATTTTCACCAGATGGTGCCAATGATCCCGATAATATCAGCTTTATCCAAAATAGCTTTTTCAATGGCTATTGGCATATCTACAGCAGCACCTACAGCAGTTTGAGCAACTCAAATAACTGGCTTTTCAGCATCAATGGCCATTACGGCGGTTATGGGGCAGTTTACCTGAAACAAACCAGCGACCTCAGAATCTATGGCGGGGAAGTGGAAAACACCAATAGTGGCTACACGCTGGAATCCTGCACCGGAGACCTGGAAGTGAATGAAAACAAAATCAATTCCTATCAATTGGGCTTAAGCCTTTCCGGATGTGATTTTATCTCCCAAAGCACCTCCAGAATCTATAATAACCTCATCAGTGTGGATGGCACCGGCTGGTACAACCCCAATTATGATGTGGATGCCGTAGCCATCAGTATTGCCAATTGCATAGACCTAAGCATATTGCACAACAGCGTTTTAAATAGTTCCCAAACCATTGGTTCCGCAGCTCTCAGCCTCACCGGTACGAACCTGCTGGCCGCCAAAAACAATCTCTGTGCCATGGGGATGGGAATTGCCCTTTATGCTTATAATAGCAGCAATCCCGTTGAGTACAACAACCTCTTTGCAGCGCATACCAATCTCGCCCGCATCGGAAACAACTATTATCATACCTTCAGTGAATTGCTAGAGGATTTTGATTATCCTAATTGCAATGTAGCTCCTTTTTATACTCCCAATCTGCAAACGCCATCGCCACAATTGGATAGCTATGGTCCCGCTTATGGCATTTTAATTGATTACAATGGCCATCCGCGCAGCACGGAAAATCCCAGCATCGGGGCTCACGAATATAGCGCTGATCCATCTCTATTACCCTTGTCTGGGACCATCAATGTGGGTAGCGGCCAGGCTTACAGCAATCTCAGCAGCCTGTTCAACGCCCTTAGCCTGAGGGGAATAAGCGGTAATCTCAGTATTAACCTGGTTGATTCGTTGTACACCGACAGCCCTGTGCTGGTGGGCATTCCCGGAGCAGAGAACTATACTATCAGCATTCAACCCGCGTCCCTGCCCATTGCTGTAATTCGTTACTCTGGACAAAGCGCTGATGCTAATTACTTAATGCAGATTATGCGGGCCTCTAATATCAGCTTCTATAATCTTCATTTCCAAACCATTAATCCCACCTACAGCAACCTGATAGACCTTTATGGTTTTAATAGCAATGTCCGTTTTTTTAATTGCAGCTTCACTTCTTCCCAGAATTCCACGGGAACCAGCATCGGTGCAGCTTATAATTCTTTGGCAGATGGGATCGAGATTCTGGCTTGTGATTTTTACCAGAACCAGAATGGAATATACTTGTATGGCAATAACGCCACCATTGGCAGCAGCTATTTTAGCGGTCAGCAGATCGGCATAGCCCTCACGCAGAGTGATTCCAGCGAGATCAGCGGAAATAGATTTGAGGGCTTGCACAGTGCTTGCATTCAGATTAATGGCGGTAAAGCCTTGCAGATTATCCGCAATAGTGGTGAAGGCATCGCCACCGGTATTTACTTAAGCAATCTGGAACCCGATGGCACCACCCGCAATCTGATCGCCAATAATGCCTTCAAGATCGGCGATGCCAATATGCGCTATGGGATTAGCCTGGGTGGAAGCGGAATTAACGTAATCAACAACACCTTCCAAACCCTGGGTACACATAGCTTTGCCTTGTATTGCTATCAGCTTGGCTCCCAAGTGGATATTGTGAATAACATCTTTGTTGCCCGTCAGGCGCATGCCGTGGAATTCAGCTATTTCACGCCCTCTGCGGATAAAGTGATCGATTACAATTGCTATTATACGCCCACTAATCTCATCGCCCGCTTTGCTGGTTACTATTATTCCCTGGCTGCTCTGCAGTCTGCTTATCCGGATTATAACCAACATTCTGTGTTTATCAATCCCTTGCTTACTGCTGATTTGCATACCACCAGTCCCTGGCTGCGCCGCATCGGCATTTTCCGTAGCGAGATAAGCCTGGATATGGATAATGAACCGCGCGGCGAATTGTTTGATATGGGTGCGGATCAGCAAACCGGTGCCTATGGTTTTACTCCCCTATCAGGAACCTATAACATCGGCAACGGCGGTGCCTATCCCACTTTGCAGGCATTTCTTAGCGACCTGATGATGTACGGAAGCTTCGGCCAGGTAACCGCAAGACTGCTTTCCGGGGTGCATAACGCCATGAATACCATCAGCTTTTTCCCACGGGTGGTAGCTGATTCCCCGCTGAATATCATGGCTTTGCCAGGTGCAACTTTCACCCTTAATCCCGATCAAACCGGAGCTTTGAATAACTACTTGTTCCGCCTGGAAGGGGCAGATCATGTCTTTTTCAGCGGTTTGGATATCGACCTCAGCCACCCCAGCTACCAAAGCACGGCCTTTATCCTGGAAGGTAAATGCGATGATATCAGCTTTACGGATTGTAGTTTTAACCTGGGAACCGCTTATAACACTGGTATCTACACCACAAACAGCATCAGCGACGGACTAAACATAACCTCATGCAGCTTCACAGGTGGTCAGCGTGCCCTTAATCTTAGCGGTAGTGGATATGATAGCGACCTCTATGAAAACATCCGCATCGAGAATTGCAGCTTCAGTGGCACCCCCTATCCGCTGGAAATAAGCAAGGCCAATAATTTCAAGCTTATCAGCAGCCAGTTCACTACCTTCACTACAGCTCTTGGTCTCAGCTACACCTATGGCAATACCGATATCGTGCGAAACCGCTTTATCTCGCATGATTACCTGGGAGCCTATTCCGCTTCGTCGATGCTTAGCCTGAGTAACGTGATAGGAACTGCAGATCAGGAAATCGAAATCCTGAATAATGTGATTTATAGCACCAATAATCAAGTGCAGAGCTTAACAGGCCTGGTGCTTGGTAACTGTGCCTATCTACGTGCCTACCACAATAGCATCAGCATCGCAAACAACTATAGCTTTGATTACAGCAACGCCCTTAATGCCACTAATTCCCAGCATGTTATTTTCGTAAACAACATCTTCTCCTGCCAATATAGCGGCCATGCCCTGGCCCTGGCCAATGTAACTGACACCTGGTTTGATAATAATAACTATTACAGCTCCGGGATAAACCTGCTGAAAATAGACAACATCGCTTATCCTGTGGAAACTGCCTTCACCGCTTTGCCCGACGCCAATGCCTTTTATGCCAATCCTTTGACTAACCAGCAGGGCAACACCATGGCTGCCTATCTGGGTAATAAAGGTGCCCCCAGCTATGTGCAAAGCGACATCGATTACGTGGTTTATGGCAGCACCATCCCCATTGGAGCCAATGACATTGTATTTGCCGAAGCCCTTTCTGGAACCTACACCGTGGGCACAGGCGGAGCTTTCAGCAGCATGGGAGAAGCTTTGGACACCCTGGTTAGCAGGGGAATCAGCGCTGCTCTCACTCTGAACCTGCTTCCGGGTAATCACCCTGTTTCGTATATATTGAATTACGTTCCCCAAAGCCTGAACTATCCGCTAAACATTACTGGCACCAATGCCACCCTCATCAGCACGGCCAATAGCGAAGCCACGAATTACATCTTTAAGGCCATGGGAGTACGTAATCTCCATATCAACGGACTCAGCTTCCAAGCTCCCGATCCTGCCTTATCGCGCTGCCTGGTGTTTGATTCCTTCAATAAAGGCATCAGCATTGCGGATTGCAGCTTTACTACTCCCGTTAATAGCATAACGGGCTACAATTCCGCGGCTATTTACCTAGATAACAAGCTGATGCAGGATTTGCACCTGGAGGGTAATAGCATCGCCAATTTCGCCTATGGAATCTATTACAGCGGGGATAGCCAGACTTTGCAGCTAAATACCGGCCTGGAGCTATACGGCAATAGCTTTGGTAATAATTACACCGCCATTCATGCCATAAATAGCAATGGTGCCAGTATTTGCGATAACACCATCAGCAGTTACCGCAGCTATGGAATTTACCTGAACAGCCCCTCCGGAAATATGGAAATAATGCGCAATTCCATTAGCGGCAATGGCAATAGCGCTCTGCAGTACTCCAATTACAGCGGAAGCGGAGCAAGCCTGCTGATCGCCAATAACTATCTGAAAAACAGCTCCACTTCTTCGGGCTCCACTCTCTATCTGCAAAATTGCAGTCCCCGGTTGTATTTCAATAGCATTCTGCGCAGCGCTTCCACTTACGATGCCAGCGCCTTGTATTTGGACTGTGCAATCAGCTCCGGCGAGATCGTGAATAACATATTCAGCTCCACCAGCGGTTTTGCGGCATTTCTTGGTGCTCTTGGCAGTTTAAGCCGCGTGGATCATAATCTCTTTTACCGCTCAGGATCGGCTCCGCTAAGTGTGAACGGCAGTCCCATCGCCAATTTAAGCCAATGGACCGCCCTCACCGGTGATAGCACCTGCCTTTTTGCCGATCCCTGGCTGGCTGAGAATAGCTATGAGCTGCTTGCTTCCTCCCCTGCCATCAATGCAGGAATCGCCATCGATGGCTATGCTTATGACATTCTGGGACGCCTGCGCAATCTTCCTGATATGGGATGCCGGGAATATGACGGAAGCACTCTTATCAGCCCCAGTGGATTGAACATAGTTTATGATGAGGCAACCCAGGAAATCGTGCTGACTTGGAATGCAGTTGGCGGCGCCAGCAGCTACAAGATTTACAGTGCCGATGATCCCGATGCCACTCTGTGGACTTCACAGAATGTAAGTGTGAATAGCATAAGAATCCCGATTAGCGCTGCCAGGAAGTTCTATAAGGTTAGCGC
>CAZSST010000025.1:0-23353 GCA_964609575.1 uncultured Candidatus Cloacimonas sp. | reverse complement strand
GGAGCTTGTTTTTTGAGATACAAGAGATTTTGCAGCAACCCCAAACAGTGGTCGAAGCGCCCCTGCAGATCGTTCAGGATGATTATTTCATCATAGCTGCCCTGATTAATGCACCAGGAGAGCGCCAGTTCGGTATCGGTTTCGTTTTTCTCGCTGGCGTATTCGATGAGGGGAATGTGGCGATACTTCTCCAGAAGGTGCCTATCCACCGAGTCCATATCCCCGATCAGCAGCGTGGGAGTTTTTCCTAAAGCGTTGATACATGCCAGGCCACCGTCCACGGCGATGAGATGGTCTTCGGGAAGAATATGGTGGTAGCCGCTAAGGCATTTTGGAGGGCTGAAGGGGGTGAAAAGAAAAGCGCGCAAAGAGCTTTAGTTTAATGCTACCAGGGCATCGTCAATCCGGTTCAGGTAAGCGCTGGGATTAACCTTTCCTGCGGCGGTGCGCACCTCGTAATGCAAATGGGGGCCTGTGGAAACTCCGGTGGTTCCCATCAGTCCGATGATCTGCCCCTTGCTTACCACGTCGCCCTGCTGCACCAGATAGCTGTAAAGATGGGCGTAAACGGTTTCATACACTCCGGCATGGTTGATGATGATACGTTTTCCATAGCCAGGATCAAAATCCACTCTGCTAACCGTTCCTGAGGCTGTGGAGTAGATAGGGGTGCCCATTTGATTGGCAATATCGATCCCTTCGTGCATCTCGATCTCATTGTGGATGGGATGAATGCGCAGGCCCCAGCCATCGGAAATGCGCCCGAAAGTGGGATAGATGGAGGGAGTGGTGTCGCTGGGCAGATCGCCGCTGGGGAGTTCGGAAAGGCTGGCAAGAGGAGCATCCAGAGCGGGACTGAGGGAATTTAAAATATAGGCCAGCTTGTATTCCAGATTATCCATCTTCTGTTCCAAACGGGGATCAAAGCTGGGTTTGGCGGCTTCGGCACCCAGAGAGGGATAGGCTTCGCCTTCGGGAGCAGCCTTCAGCTTCAGGCTGTCCAGCATGCCATAGATGGAATCCACAGTTACGGTGTAGAAATCCAGCTTATTACGCAGTGCGTCATTTTCCTTCTGCAAGGCCTGCAAGCGCGATTCCACCCTGCCCTGTCCCCCTAAGTTTACATAGAAGATCACCGTGGAAACCAGGAAAAAAACGAATACCAGCGCCGCCAATAGAGGTAGCCAGCGGGGAATCGTGAAACTGCCGCGCTTACCTTCCATTCCGGACTGATAGCTGATGTGGAGCTGATTTGGAGTATAAAATTCTGATTCCAATCTATATCCTGCTTTGTTATCTTTGATGGATGAGTATGCAAATTCTGAACCAATTCGGATGATAATGGCATCCCGTGGGGGAATCGAACCCCCGTTGCGTGACTGAGAATCACGAGTCCTGGGCCACTAGACGAACGGGACACAAAATGCAGGCTCTACCTGAGCGGGAAAAATATGGCGACCCCTAGGGGAATCGAACCCCTCTTGCAAGAATGAAAATCTTGAGTCCTGACCGATAGACGAAGGGGTCGCAAACTGGTGATCCAGGGCAGGCTCGAACTGCCGACTCTCTGCTTAAAAGGCAGATACTCTACCACTGAGTTACTGGACCAAATTCTTCCTTGGAGTTGCCAAAGAATTTTTGGTGTGTGTTTTTGTCAAGCAGAAAGTGGGGAAATGCCAAAGAGTGGAAGTGTTGAAAGGTGAAACATAATAGCTACATATCTTTGCAAAGCACAGCTCGTAGCTCGTAAATAACTATCCCCTTTGCAACTCAAATCCTGAATTGTGTTTCACTTTTCCACTCTTATCTGGTTACAGTAAATAATCCCTTGACTGAAATACCATTAATATCCACGTGGAGTAACGATGTGAATTTCATGTAAAAAAGATACGTCAGCAATTACTGATCGTAGCTTGGCTGAGTGAGTTTGGGGCTCCCATGACAGCATGAGATAAACAGTAACATTTTTTAGAGGCAAGTGATGGTAAAGGTACCTTGTGATGAATCCAGTACCAGTTATTGACTTATTTGCAGGACCCGGTGGGCTTGGAGAGGGGTTCTCTTCCTTATTTGAAGGTAATAAGCCTTACTTCAAAATAGTTCTGTCAATTGAGAAGGAACCTAATGCCCATTCTACTTTAGAGTTACGTAGCTTTTTCAGACAATTTGGTCATAAAGAAGTCCCTGAAGACTACTACAGATTTTTAAGACAGGAAATCTCTCGAGATGAATTGTTTCATAACTATCCTGAACAAGCTGTAAAAGCACAGTCTGAAGCAAAGCTTGCGACTTTAGGTGGTACTGATGCAACCCAGGTAGATGAATGGATACATGAGGCATTACATGGAGACAGGAGAGAATGGGTCCTTATTGGAGGCCCACCCTGTCAGGCTTACTCTCTTGCGGGAAGGTCAAGAAATAAAGGTAAAATAGGTTACGAGCCGGCTAAAGACACAAGGCATTATCTTTATAAAGAGTATTTACGCATAATCACACAACACTGGCCATCTGTGTTTGTGATGGAGAATGTTAAAGGACTGCTTTCTTCCCGGATTGACGGGCAGAGACTTTTTGATAAGATATACGAGGATCTGGAGAATCCAGGGAGAGCGACCGAGTCTGAAGAAAGATACCGTTACAGGATTTATTCATTAGTAGAATCCAGCAATCCCATCCTGGGCGCAAACAACGTCTTTACTATCAAGAGCGAAAATTATGGAATTCCGCAAGCCAGGCACAGGGTTATATTACTAGGTGTAAGAGACAGTATAGAGTTTGAAAATCTAACACCTGAAACACTTCAACCTGAGGGCGGGTGTGTTACAGCCTGGGATGTTATCGCCGATTTACCAAAAATCCGAAGCGGTCTATCATCGCAGAGTAATGGCATATCATGGATTGAAACGATTAATGAGTTAAAACAATCTAGATGGTTTCATGACCTCGATGATCAGGAAAAAAAGAAGATTGACGAATCACTCGCAAAGCTGAACAAGACGGTAAAATCCATACCAGAGCTAGGGGCCATATACATGAGATCAGCAACTAACACCCCGTCAAAGCTTCGAGATTGGTACGTTGATGAGAAACTGAAAGGTGATTCTTTTGGTATCGAATTATCCAAAGTTAATGGCATTGAATCAGAGAAATCTCTGGTCATTCATTGAAATACAGGATGTGTCAGGAACTGACAAATAACACTATTGATCTGCTTCAAAAAGTTAAAGCACATAAGCTAAACACGTTTTGTGTTGTGAATCAAGGAGTTTGACATGAATAGATACTACTATTCTGCCTCTATCCAGAGTTTCTGCACAACCTCAAGGCAGGCTATCCTTGGTGTGCTGACTCAAAACAGTGACTTTGACATAAATCAAAACCAAAGGGATGCCTGGCTTTGTCAGATCGACCTCTTACAACCTCTGTTATCCGAATTAGATGGGCATATCTATTTCGAGTTTTCGATTCCGCGTATGGGGCACAGGGTGGATGTGATCCTCATCGTCGGCCACGTGCTGTTTGTTCTGGAATTCAAAGTCGGAGAATCCCAATATAACCGCTCCGCCATAGACCAGGTGTGGGATTACGCTTTAGATCTGAAGAACTTCCATCACACTAGTCAAAATGTAGCTATCGCTCCCATCCTCCTGGTCAGCAAAGCTAAAGAGAGTTTATCAGTACTATCCCTATACTCGGCTGAGGATCAGGTCTTTGTGCCTATCCTGAGTAACCCTGCGATGCTAAGAGATCAAATCAAAGCGGTGCTGGACTTCAGTGACGGCCCCAAAGTGGATCCCGATATCTGGGAAAAGGGAAGCTACCATCCCACTCCCAATATTATTGAAGCAGCGCTATCTCTCTATAATGGTCACTCTGTAGTAAATATTGCACGTTCCGATGCTAGCGCTACCAACCTTAGAGATACTACAGATACTATTCTAGAGCTGATCCACAATACCCAGAGCAATATTCAAAAAGCAATTTGTTTTGTTACCGGGGTACCAGGGGCAGGTAAAACCCTGGTCGGCCTCAACATCGCCACCCAAAAGATTGATGAGGAAGAAACGCTGAAAGGAGTTTTCCTCTCGGGCAATGGTCCTTTGGTATTAGTACTCAAAGAAGCGCTTGCACGAGACATGGTGGCTCGAGATAAGACCTCCGCAAAGAGAACCATAAAAAGAGATGCGCACAGCAAAGTAAAAGCTTTTGTCCAAAACGTACATCACTTTCGGGATGATTGTCTAACGGATATTGATACAGCTCCTTACAACAAAATTGCTATCTTTGACGAAGCCCAAAGAGCATGGAATCGAGAACAAACCGAGAAGTTCATGAAAACCAAAAAACACCAAGCGGAATTTCCCTTCTCTGAGCCAGATTTTCTTATCTCTTGTATGGATCGTCACCAGGACTGGGCAGTGATTATCTGTCTGGTGGGCGGTGGACAGGAGATCAATACTGGCGAAGCCGGAATTGGCGAGTGGATCAATTGCTTGATAAACAAGTATCCGGCTTGGCAGATTTACTTGTCCGATCGTCTGCAAGATTCTGAATACGACGCTGGACTCGTGCTCAAACATCTGTCAGGACGAGATAACGTACGGACTATACCGGAATTGCATTTGGGCGTATCCATGCGCTCATTTAGGGCAGAAAACGTATCTCTCTTTGTTAAGCAAATTCTCGATCTTGATCCCAATGCCAGAGACACATATCAGATACTGAAAGAGAAATACCCGCTCCTGATCTGTAGAGATATAAACACGGCCAAAGCTTGGCTGCGCCAGAAAGCCCGCGGATCAGAAAGATTTGGTATTGTGGTCTCTTCTCAAGCCTATCGTCTGAAACCTCTGGCCATTGACGTGCGCTATGATACAAACCCCGTACATTGGTTCTTGAATGAAAAAGACGATGTTCGCTCATCATACTATCTGGAAGATGTAGCTACAGAATTTCATGTGCAGGGCCTCGAACTAGATTGGACTTGTGTGACCTGGGACGCAGATTTCCGCTTCGATAAAGGAGAATGGAAACACTGGTCATTCCGTGGCGATAAATGGCAAAGAATTCACAAAGCTGATCGCCAGCAATATCTAAAGAACGCATATCGTGTGCTTCTGACCAGAGCTCGCCAAGGCATGGTCATCGTCGTCCCCGAGGGTGATCCTACAGACCATACCAGACAATGTGATTTCTATGACGGCACCTATAACTATCTGAGAGGTTTAGGGATAGACACATTATAAGAATCCAGTCTGTTATTGCGATTTACGCTCCAAGGGAGAATAGAGGAGTTCTCACGTAGATTATGGGCTCCCGCTGCTGAGGGCAGCGTGGAGCAAACCCACTGGTTCTATGAGAGGGCACGCGGTCAATATGCTAATATTCAAACAAATATGACAGCATCCGAAAAACGAAGATTCTTGATACAGAACCCCAAAAGGCAGATGTTCACAAAGACCGACCTGGCCAAGTACATTCTCTCGTTTGATGATGCTCCCCATGAAGTCAGTTTAGGGGCTCAGAAAGCATTCTCCGGGACACCTGCCACCAAGGGCCTGGTAAAGAGAATAGCGGAAAGGTGGGATAAAGATAACAAAGAATTCAACGAATTCTGGTACAAACAGACAATAGCCAAAGCTATTATTTTCAAGGAAGTAGATGCACGTGTGTATCGAAGTAACTGGTATCAGGGCTACAAAGCAAACATAGTTACGTACACTCTGGCTAAACTTTCTAATATGGTATGTAACATAGGATACTCAATAAACTACAGCGCAATTTGGGAAAAGCAGACTGTACCAAAAGAATTGATAAAGCAGTTTGAACTCATAGCCGAACAGGTTAACGATGTTATCCTTGATCCTCCAGAGGGAATTACCTCGAACTCAAGTGAATGGGCAAAGAAACTGAAATGTTGGGAAACCGTTAAGGGACTGCGAATTGAACTCTCGGAGAGTGTACGGCACCTGCTAATAGATCCCGAAGAAAGGAAAGATATTGAACATGATGCACGCAAGAAGCAAACTATGCAGAACGGCATCCATGATCAAACTTATGTAGTAGAAAAGAAAGCTGAATACTGGCAAAAACTCAGAGAGTGGAACAGACTTCATAACATACTAAGTCCTACTGAGATAAGCATCCTCAATGTTGCGTGCTCAATACCCAATAGAATTCCTTCTGATAAGCAATCAAAAATATTAATTGAAGCCGAGAAAAAAGCAATCCAGGAGGGTTTCTTCGTTGATTGATCACCCTTGTTCTGAGCATCGCCATTGGAACATGAGCAGAATAAAAGGCAAGAATACCAGGCCTGAAATACTGGTGCGATCTATTCTGCATAGTCATGGCTATAGATTCAGACTGCATGTTGCTTCTTTGCCGGGAAAGCCAGATATCGTTTTACCCAAGTACAAAGTTGCAATTTATGTGCATGGATGTTTCTGGCATATGCACGGATGCAATAACTCCAGGATACCTGTTACAAGGCATGACTGGTGGAAAGAGAAGCTCGAATCAAATGTACAAAGGGATCAAAGAAATATTGATGGGTTAAATACTCTGGGCTGGAAAGTTCTGGTTATTTGGGAGTGCCAGTTTAGAAGACTATCTCATATGAAACTAAAGATCTCCGAAGAAAACTTGATTCGTGACCTGACTGATTTAATTGGATCAGACACTTCTGGAAGCTTACATGATCAACCCAATAGAAGCTGATATCGCTACCTTCAGCGTTGACGCCATCGACCACACTCCACTTACTCCTTGACTGAAACAGCCCCATTCCAAGTGATACCCAAAAGCACAGGGACGGAGAAATATGGACTTTACATTTTCGATACGCTTTGGCAAACAGCCCTCTGCGGATTATCAATCCGTGCTGGCTTATGCATCCAAATACCGGATGTTTATTCCGGCGAAAGAAGGGGCTTACGCACATGTGATCGAAACCAGTAACCATGAAGTAAAGGCAAAATTCGATGTGTTCTTGAAACCTTGTCCTCCCATCGGAAGCAACATGCAGTATTGGTTAGCGCAGCACAGTATGAGAAACAAGTTGTTGAGCCCTGCGCCACCATTTCGGCACTACATAGTTAACACACTGTACAGGAGTACTTAGAATGAGGAATTATTTTATTATTGCACTATGCATTGGGTTGCTACTATCGATTAGTTCTTGCAAGGAGAATACTACCAATCCCCTTACAGGATTACCCGTAATCGAAACAATGCCAGTAAGTGGTGTTAGTAGTGGTTTACCTAATCTGTGGCTTAAGGTGATCTCTGCCGGAGATTCGCCCCTCACTGCCCTGGCATTTTGTTGGGGTGAATCCCCTCATCCCGATTTTTCTGGCGATCATCAAGACTTTACCCCAAGCAATTCCACCAATTCTTATCTAAAGGGTCATACCATTGCCGGACTTAATCCTGGTACCACTTACTATTATCGTGCCTATGCCAGAAACGAACAAGGAGAGATTTGGGGTGAAGATATGAGCTTCACCATGCCCCCTCTCCTTTGGGATATTACTGAAGTGGACAGCAACCTGGTAATCAACAGGGTCTATTTCCACGATGAAAACAATGGCTGGATTTGCGGTTCGAATGGAACCATCAAAAAGAGTAACGACGGTGGAGATACCTGGACATCAGTCAGCTCTGGCACAAATGCATATTTGATGGACATGCAATGGCTGAATGAAAGCAACGCCTGGATAGTGGGGAATCAGAACACTGTACTTAAAACCGTGGATGGTGGGAATAGCTGGCAGAGCATCAATGCGGGAACAACGGCAAGCGCGCAGTTTTGTGGGCTGCATTTTGAAGACATCAATACGGGCTATCTGGTCTCGGTTTACGGAGCTGTATTTAAAACCACAGATGCCGGTATTAGCTGGCAACAAATCAGGAATGAGGGCGGATGTAGTTATAATTCTATATGGTCCAGAGGTCTCAAAATATTCGTCCTTGGTCAGGGTCTGCTAGTCAGTGATAATGGAGGAGCCACATGGAGATCTGAATTGAATGGGGATCATGACTACGAGGATTACTATTTTCGCGAACCTGCCACGATGTGGATTGTGGGAAACTCAGGTAGTACCGGGATATTGTATAAAACCGATGATTTAGGGCAAAACTGGACTGGTGTAAACACCAGTGCACATAGTAGGATTAATACAATTTGCCTGGCTCCCGGTACCCAAAGTATGTGGCTGGCAGGTGAAAATGGAAGTATTTGTAATTCCACCAATGATGGCCTTAGCTGGACTTTGAACTACAACCTGTTTTATAGTACATGGTTCAAATCTGTCTGTGCAGTGAATGAAAACAAGGTATGGATTGTAGGAGAAGGCAAACTTCTGAGACTAAAGATTTAGGGGTTAAAGGCTCTCTTCCCTTATAAGAAGATAGTAGAAACTACAGTTTTTCCAGCGAAGGAGATTGCGTGAGAACCTGTCTAAACCCAACCAGAGCGCTCTGGTGCTGAGAGTGTTTCTGTGCTCACTTTAGGACGAGCACGAAAAACGGCTCTCTTTCAAACCAGGTGGGTAGGTTATAATAACGCTGTCTGGCCAGTACTGGTAGTAAGTATGAGAAGCTTATCAGGAGTCTAAAGAAACTGATAGAGCCCGCAGGGCGAAATGCCATAGCGAGGGTGTGTAGCGAAGCGAAACCCCTCGTTTCAATGGAAATTATCATAAAGCCCTGCAGGGGCGACACAACTAGATGATTGGTAATCGGTTATCTAAATGTATCGCCCATAAAGGGCTTTGCAGAATTGGCACTTATCTCGAGGGGTTCCGCTTCGCTACACACCCTCGCTATACAAGTATCGCACTTTCAGTGCTTATAACTACCTTAGGCTTTAATCTAAAATCCCTCTTGGAAGTCACCCCTCCCCCTATACTTAGGCTGACACTTTACCATTCTGTTACCCACTTGGTTTGAAAGAGAGCCCGAAAAACTTACTGACTAGTCTTTCCCAGCTAAATTCCAAAGCCGTGTTTCCCCCTTTTTAACCCTTCCACCTTTCCACTCCTGACACCTGAAACCTGAAACCTGAAACCTGCAACCTGTAACCTTACTTCACCGGCACCCAGATTTCGATGATGGACTCCGGTGATTCGGCATCGAAACGGCAGTCATATACTTCCAGCAGATCGGTGTAGAGGGCAGTGTGTTTCTTTTGGGGCAGGTATTTGTAGAATATGTAGTTGAAGCTTTCTTCCAGATACATAAGGGGGCCTTTGTGCTCAAAAACGATGTATTTCTGGGCAGGAATCTTGCGCACGATGACGCCTTCGGGGAGGTTTTCAGCGCTGGTGATGGGCACGCAAGCCATGTAGCCGTAGCCGGTGTGGTTTTCGGGATTGTAATCCTTGGTGAAGAAATTGATGCCATAGTAGGGGGTATTTTCTTCTGCAGGAAGCTTTTCCACCACTTCCATGAACTGGTTCCAAACCTTCATCATGGCCTCGTGTTCCATGGTGTCCATCACCTGGAAGCCGGCCATCAGCATCTCTTCCTTTTTGTCCTCGCGGGGGATTTCGGAGGTGCTGAATTCGGGAGTGGGGGCTTGGGGCTTGTCATCTGCATAGAGCAGGCCGAAAATCAGGGCTAAGATGACTAATACGGCGTGTTTTAGTTTCATGGTAGTCTCCTTGTTAGGTGGCGGTTTGGAAACCGCCAGTACGATTATGTGGCGGTTCGGAGACCGCCAATACGATTGTGGCGGTATGGAAACCGCCAATACGCTTGTGGCGGTATGGAAACCGCCAATACGCTACACAATATCCAGGATAAGGGATTCGGGCTTACAGGGAAGGGGATTGATCTTATAGGCAGCCAGGATCAACGCTGCGGTATCCTCTGCCTGCGCTATTGTGGCGGCATGAACCTCCCCAAGCTTTTGGCCGGTCTTGATAAAATCCCCGATTTTGGGATAGAGCAAGGCTCCGGCTGCGTAATCAAGAGTATCGGTTACTTTCATGCGTCCGGCTTTGA
This sequence comes from uncultured Candidatus Cloacimonas sp., assembly GCA_964609575.1. GTDB lineage: Bacteria > Cloacimonadota > Cloacimonadia > Cloacimonadales > Cloacimonadaceae > Cloacimonas. Next base: position 13,345 of record CAZSST010000025.1, on the reverse strand, counting down.
TGCGCACCAAAGCATAGCCAATGGCGCGGCTATCAATGCTATGCACATAGCCTTCTGTAGCTGCGATGATGGGCAGTTTTACTGGGGCTTGGGCAAAGCGGGAATAATCATCCAGAACCTTGGCATCACCACCCTGGGCTATAATGATCTCTCTGAATTTCTCCAGGGCTTTGCCGCTTGATACAGAGGTGTCGATCATGCTTTTTGCCTCTTCGGGGCTATCTGCCAGGCTTGAAGAAAGCAGCATTTGCGTGCAAAGAGCAGTGGTTAGTTCATAGGTATCGGGCAGATAATTCCCCTTCAGGTATTCGATGGCTTCGATCATCTCCAGAGCGTTGCCCACGGCGTGTCCCAGGGGGCTATTCATGTTCGAAAACACCACTTTCACCTTTTGACCGAAGCTTTTACCAGTGCTGATCAGCTTTTCTGCCAGTTCCCTGGCACGGCGCAGATTGGGCATAAAAGCACCGCTACCCACCTTCAGGTCTATCACCAGGTGCCTGGCACCCTCGGCAATCTTTTTGCTCATGATGCTGGCAGTGATCAGTCCTGGGCTTTCCACGGTGGCAGTTACGTCCCGTAGGGCATAGATACGCTTATCGGCAGGCACCAGTTCTGAGGATTGACCCACCAAAGCATAGCCGTGCTTTTTCACAAGTTTCATAAAATCTTGCATGCTGTAGCTGGTTATGAAGCCGGGGATGGATTCCAGCTTGTCCAAAGTTCCGCCGGTATGGCCAAGACCACGGCCGGAAATCATGGGAACGTAAAGGCCCAAAGAAGCCGCTATGGGAGCCAGCATGAGGCTGATTTTATCTCCTACGCCGCCGGTGGAATGTTTATCGGCCACGGGCAAAGCATCATCAAAAGTGATGGTTCTGCCAGAAGCGATGTAGCACTGCGTGAGGGCTGCAATTTCGCCATCGGAAAGGCCCTGGAGGTAAGATGCCATCAAAAAAGCACTCATCTGGTACTCAGCGATGCTGCCATCCAGATAGCCGGAAACGAAATAGCGCAGTTCCTCAGCACTGAGAGACACCCCATCACGCTTTTTGAGGAGCAGTTCCACGGGATTGTAGCTTTGCATTTATCGTCCTAATTTGTGATAAGTTTGCTGCGGATGTAACCGCTGAAAAGGTCCATTACCCACACTACCAGCGCAATCAGCCACATGATGAGGCCTACATTGCGCCAGGAAAGCATCTGCTGCTGCTGATACAAGGCTAGGCCGATACCGCCGCCACCCACAAAACCGACGATGGTGGCCATGCGGACATTGATGTCCCAGCGGTAAATGGTGAAGGCCAGATAAGGCGCAAGGATCTGTGGGGTAACGGCATAACGCCATACTTGCAAGGTGGAGGCTCCGGTGGCTTTAATGGCTTCCACGGGTCCCGGATCGATGTTTTCGATCTGCTCGCTATACAGCTTGATGAGGGAGGCAATGGAATGAATCCACAAAGCCAGCATGCCTGCAAAAGGTCCGATGCCTACCCACACGCAAAAAATGATGGCCCACACGATGGCTTCGATGCTGCGGAAGATGGTGGAGATAGTGCGGATGAAAACATAGGCTGCACGTCCCGGCAGCGAGCCAAACATCAGGTTTTTGGCAGCAAAAAAGGAAAATAGAAAGGCAAAGGGGATGGCCAGCACGGTGGCCAGTAAAGCCAGATAGATGGTTTCCATCAAGGCGGCCAGCATGGGTACCAGTTCCGTGGGATTGGGATTGAAAATGCCGCTTAAAATGCTTTGGGTATTGGCTGCCTGGGTAAAAAAGGCAATGGGCTTTACTTCCACTATCACCCAGGCCATTACAATGCTTATGGCAATCAGCAGATACATCTCGAATTTCCAGGCAAAGCTGCTGCATATAGGGCTAACAATCCTGCGGCCGATGCAGCTTTGGGGAAGCAACATCAAAAGCGCAATAAGCACGGGATAGCCCAATATGAACCAAGCAGCAGGGGATACCCCTCCCACGCGCAAACTGAACCAGGAAGCGCAAGCTACTATGTAAAGCCACAGCAGGTATTCAATTCCAAGTATTTTAATAGTTTTCATTTGGATAAATTACTAATGTATGCGGCTACGATACGTCAAGGGAAAAGATCGAGTTCGGATTGCTCCAGTTTCTGTTTTACCTTGGCGGTAGTAACGAAATGCAGCTTGGCTACTTCATTCAGACGGTTAAAGCCATAACGTTTACAAAATTCCACAGCCTTTTCGATTACCCCTGCAGAAGCGCCAAGAGGAAAGTCTATCTGGAAAAATTCACTTAGTTCGCGATGCGTCTGAACGAACTGATAGCGTGCCACAATGGAGGCAGCAGCCACGGCTGGATCAGCTTCAGCGCCGGGACGTTCGATGCAGGGCAGGGAGCAGGCCTTGGTTTTAAGGTAGCTTTGCACGCGCTTATGAAGGCTGAATTGATCCACCAGCACGCCTTGCATGGTGTTTTGCTTGTTCAGCAGCTCCAAAATCGCACTGCCATGCATCCAGGCCAGCAGGTGATTCAGGTTCTTGCCTTCGTGTTTAAAAGATGCTATCAGATCGTTATATTTGGCAGGTTTAAGGGGGAAACAACTGATGCGGAACGCGTGATGACGATACAGATGCATGGCGATCCGCTTTATATCAGTGTCTCTCAGCAGCTTGCTATCCACAATGCCCAAGCGTTTGAATTCCGCTTCCAGGGACTTGTCATAGGCAAAAGCGCATACCACGGGCGCACCAAAATAGTCCCCTTTGCCGCATTCATCGCTGCCGATCCAGGCATCCCAGGTGTGAAATGCGGCGTTAAAAGTGCTTTCTGTGTTGCTTCCCTGGATCAAGGCCTCCACCAGATTCTTCAGCGAACTGCCTTTGGGAGCGCCTACCACCTGGCTAAGGCCTTTTTTGTCCGAGAAATATACGTTCAGAACTGCGTTCTGTGGCTCTTTGCTAAGCCGCAATTGCACTCCATAGGCGATCTCTTTTTCGTCCAAAATCTGCACGCCATGCTTTTGCAGCAAAGGCAGAAGGTGGCTGAGGTAATATTCTATCTCTTTGTGCATCAGTTTCTGTGGCGAAAGGCAGAGATAACTTCACCCACGGTGTATAGTGATCCTCCGGCTACCAGCACATCATCGGGATTGCAATCTGTCAGGGCTTGGGAAAGGGCTTCTGCCACACTGGCAAATCCTTGGCAAGAGATATGATGCTTGTTTATTTCCGCAAGCTGTTCTTCCACGGTGGCGGCACGGTCGCTTTTATTTTGTGCCACATACACAAAGGAGGCGCTATGGCAAATCTCCTGCAGCATATCTGCATAGTTTTTATCCGCCAGAATGGATACCAGAAATCTCAGCTTGCGGCCAGGATAGATGCGGTTCAGGGACTTAATAAGCGCATTGATGCCATGCAGATTGTGCGCTCCATCCACTATCAGGGTGGGCTGGGCACAAAGTATTTGCATCCTTCCCTGCCAGTTAATCTGCTGCAAGGCTTGTCTGATGGCCGCTTCGGAGATGGCAAAACCCTTGATGCGGGCATACAGAATGAACGCAGTGAGCGCGCAGCCAAGATTTACGGCCTGATGATCGCCAATGAGATTGGCCTGTAGGCCCATAAAGCTATATTCCTGAAATTCATAATTAAAACATAAGCCAGAAACCATATCGCTGGATACTTCGGCCTTCCAATCGCGATTATAGCGATACACCGGCACTCCCAAAGAAGCAGCTTTACCCAGAATCACCGCTGCCGGATCGTCTTCAGTATCCCCCATCACCAGGGGAACTCCAGATTTTATAATCCCTGCCTTCTCACCGGCAATGAGCTCTTTGGTTGGCCCCAGGGTTTTCACGTGATCCAGCCCGATATTGGTGATAATTGCCACATCGGGAACAAAGAGATTTGTGGCATCCAATCTTCCCCCCAAGCCTACTTCGATGACCGCGCTTTGCACTTTATCCTCAGCGAACATGGCAAAAGCGATGGCAGTGGTGATTTCGAAGAAGGATGCATCCCACTTGTTAAAGATGTTCTCATAACGGTGATAAGTATCCAGCACCCGCGTAAAATCCACTTCCTGACCACCCATCCGAAAGCGTTCTGTGTAGTTTATCAAATGCGGGGAAGTATTCATGGCGCAGCTTTGGCCATGAGCCAGGCACAGTGCTTCCAGGGTAGCACAAACGCTGCCTTTGCCATTGGTTCCTCCCACATGAAAGCCGGATAGCGCTTTTTGCGGATTATCCATATCGCCAAGCAGGCCAATAACCCGGCTAAGCTCCAGCTTCACATTGCCGGAATATTTTTGATAGATCAGATCAAGAAATTCCTGATATTGCACTTATATCTCCAGGGAAAATAAAAAAGTTCAAACAGCAGCCGGTAGGGATGATGCTTGAACTTTTACTTTAGCGGTTTACCGCATCTATTCTGCTACGCTTGGTTCCACGGCAGCAAATTTTTCCGGGAAAAGGATAGCGCGCAGGGCGTTCATATCGGCTTTTCTTTTTGCAAAGGCATCGGGATCGGTTTTCCAGATTTCGATGTATTTCTTCATCAGTTCCAGCTTGCGGGCCCCGTTGGTTTTGGTTTCCTGATCGATGAATTCCATATCGTCGATCATATAGTTTTGCAGCTGGGTAGGCTCCATGTTCTCATAAAAAATCTTGGGAATAAGGTGCTTGGGATAGGCCGCCAGATTGGGGCAAAGCACTATCACGCCATAATTGTGCTTAATCTCCGTGCCGATTTGCTCGGGCACGTACTTGCCATACACAAGGTATTCATTCTTTTGGCGTGAGGTTTCGGGGCAGTATTGATTACTGATGAGATATTTATTTTTCGGGTCTTGGGCCTTGGGGGTTTTTAAAAGCGTATTGATATCGCCATTAAAATCGGCATTGGTATCGCGCATATAGTCCGTAGTGGCCACCCAGATTTGCTTCATGCTATTGATGCAATCGTCTATGTTCTGTTCTTTATCCAGGTTAAAAAAATTCGGTAACGCCAGGATGAAGATCAAGGCGAACAAGAGGATGATACTGAGAACAGTATACACCGAGATTCCGTTTTGTTTACGAAGCATAAGAAACTCCTGAAATGAATTCGTTCCAAAGGATTTACACATGGTATTTCTCGTCAAGCCTTATTTTTTTGGGTAAGGATTTTGCCAATGTAATGATAGGTTTCGGGAATGTCTTTAAACCTGCTGCGGTAGTCCTTTTGCGGATCGATGGACACTTTCCTGAACCGCGAAGAGACGTTGGTTTCGCCCCAATTGTAAGCAGCCAGGGCCAGGCTCCAATTGCCATCATAGCGTTTCAGCAGATACTTCAGGTATTTGGCAGCCAGATTCAGATTGTAAAGCGGCACAAACAGCAAGCCCCGCTTATGTTCTTTGTGAATGTATTGCGCGGTGCTTTCGCGAATCTGTCCCAAACCTATGGCCTGGGCATCAGACACGGCAAAACTGCGGAAGGAACTTTCCGTGCGGATCAGGCGATAAAAGATCACCGGATCCAGCCCATGCCAGATCGCCACTCCCACCGTCATGATCCGGATGGAAACAGGATTATACAGCAGGATCAGCAATACCAGCAGCACCAGCAGGACGCTTATGATCCTTTTGGTGCTGCTGCTTTTTTTGTGTTTTTTCAAAGATGTATAGCTAAAGCCAATTTTCCCTATGCCAGGCGTTTCTTGAAGTCATTTAGCTTCAATACGTGCGTAACTTCCTCGTTGATAATGCTACGCAACACATTTTTGGTTTTGGTGCTGGTAACATAATCGGCAATGGCATGGAAATAGAGCAGGGTGTCCTTTTCGAAGGTGATGGCATTATCCAGAATGCTTTTCAGGTCTTTGGCCTGGGTGGCAAGCTGGATGGCGGAATGTTCGTTATTGAAAATCCGGCCATCAACAATCGTCTTCAGATATTCAGCTACCAGATCCCAATCCCCAGATAGCTCCAATACGCCCATATCCATCTCGTCGCGCAGATTCATGAATTTCTTTTCGTGGCCCAATTCCTCATCCCGCAGGTATTCCAGAAATTCTTTGGCCTTGGCATCCAGGTCTTTGCGCTTGGTGGCCTCATGATAAAAAGCATAGCCGTTCTTTTCGATCTGTACTGCCATTTCGATTACTTCATTAACAGAATATACTGCCATTGTTCCTCCTTGGAGATCATTAATTTTTCTTGATATCTACAATATGGGCAATAGGGACAAAAAGTCAAGGGAAAAGTGGATAAGGAAGTATCAGCAAGCTAACAATGCTAAAACAAGATAAATAAGGGCGACCGGCGGATCGACAAGGACAGAAGGCATTTTCCATCTCCCTACCCTCCTTGATTCCTCCTTGATGCTCATCCAGGAGGAATCTTGGTGGGATATTGGGAGGGCTTGTGGGCAAACCAGTAATTCTGTAATCTGTATTTTATTTTAGCAAACAGATACGGCAGCTCATCTCCTTTGAGCCAGAGACGGCACGCAAGCAATATACACCGCTGGCTACGGGTTTATTGGTTGCGTTTCTTCCATCCCAGACAACTTTTTGGCCAGGGGAGTATTCAAACTCTTTTACCAGCTGGCCTTTAAGATTATAGATCATCAGCCGGGCAGGTTTGTCCAGGCTTTTCAATTCAATACTTATCTTATCGCGGCTGGGATTTGGACAAACCATTATTCCAGTTATGGCTGGAGCCAAGGGATCATCAGCAGCAACCGGTCCGATATTCCCCGTTTTTGCCACGTAGAAATCGCCATAGGGGGAAATCAAATTCAGGGTAATGCCTCCAAAAGGCACAGAACTTGCAAAGCCATTACCGATAATGAGATGCCCATCTCCATCTCCAGCCAGGAAATTACTCTCTACAGTATTCAAGGCTTGCAGCTTCACTTCCTGCCAATTGGCGTTGGCATCCATGCGGGCAACGAAGATACCAATGTTGGCAAGGCCGATGGAACCAAGAGAACAACCCGTTGCTCCGGTTATCCCAAAGCAATAGAAATTGTTGTTGCCATCAGAAACCATTTTTTTAAGTTGAGTACCTACAGAGGTGCCGGTGGCATTGTCCCAGCCACCAATAACATCGCCATTGGGAGCAACTTTGAAAACCATCATGTCATAAACCAGGGATGCAGTGAGGGTGAAAGTTCCCATGGTGACAGTACCGGCGGCAGGATAGCCCAGGTTTACGCCGGCGATCAGGACATTATTGCCAGCATCCACAGCCACCCCATTGGCCTCTACATTGTTCGTATACTCACAGTCCCTGGCCCATTGCCAGGCACCGGAGCTGTTCAGTTTGGCAAGTATGAAGTCGTTGCTGCTGGCGCCATGTTCATTTACGAGGGTGTCGTTGCCAATGGTGATGCTGCCATGTAACACGCAGAGGATGATGATGTTTCCGGCATGATCCAATATCAAGCCCCGGGGGATGTTTGCCATGCCGTTTTCTCCTGTTGCTACCGTACGCCAGGTTTGCTCACCGGAGGAATTGAGCTTGGCTACAAAAATGGAACCGTTTAGGTTGTTATTTCCCAGTAGATATAGATTTCCGGCAGCATCGCGGGTTATAAAATGGCTTTCCGATCCGTCTGGAGAAAATTCTGTGCGTGCCCACTGCCATACTCCACTGGAATTGATTTTGGCAACAAACCCGCGGTAAATCTGCTCCGGACACGCTGAGGTGATGGAACCGAAGGTGGTGGGGCCATATTGATAACCGGTTACATATAGATTTCCGGCTCCATCGGGTACACAATCCATGATCCTGGCTACTAAAGTGTTTGAGCAGGTACCGGCCCATTGTACTTCACCTTCGCTATTCAGTTTGGTAACAAACCCGCTGCCGGAACCAGTGGCGGTGTAAGTACCTGCTCCCAGGGTTAGTTCACCACCGAAGAAACCACATACATAGATGTTTCCCTGGGCATCGCATCTACCGCCCTGGATCGCACCCGTACCTGTAACATTGAAAGCTTCCGCCCACTGCCAGGTGATGGGATCAGAAGCCCATAACAAGGCTATGAACGAAAGTAAAATCCAGCTTATGCAAAGAGTTTTCATTTTTTCCTCCCTTTTGTACCTGTTCATAAGCTCTCGGGTATTATCATCGAACCTCATGGTTTAGCTATGTTCTTATCTTGCTCCCCACCTTGCGGTTACTTTGTAGAACCTCTTGTTCCAAGGAGCATTATCCAGCCAGAAGGATTGCGTGGTAGTTCCCTCCAGTGCCCACGGGCCATCTGGAGTATCCGCACCCATCACACAATAATATGAGGCACCGGGAACGCTGTTCCAGCTTAGCTGTGGCCTGTCCCCCCCGGGAGTGGGCACCATTTCCACTTGCAGATTTTCCGGTCTTGCCAGGGCTCCCACCACGAATACATATTCTCCACCTACGGGAATATCTGTGGCAGTGTAGGTATGTTCCGCCAGAGAATAGCTGAAGCTTCCGGTATATGGCTGCCAGATGCCCTGCCCCAAAAGGCGGTACCAAAGTTCCAAACCCTCTTCCCATACCCGGGTGTAAGGATCAGGGCTGTGGTGGAAGCAAAGGCTTCCATTGTATAATTGGCTTTGCCCATGCGGAGTAATAAACCAGTATTCCAGATATATGTCTGAAATGCCATCCGGGCTTAGTCCATAGATGTGTGCAGCATCAACCGCGGAATAATCTGCAGCCAGAGCTGCCCCTGGAACCAGCTTCAGACTATGGAAATCCAGCGGGGTGGTATCAGATACCGTGCGCAGATTGGATAAGCTGCCATGGTTTACTACGCTGCCATATCCACTTTGATTGGCGGTATAGAAATCATCTGCATTGGCAAGCATTAGAATCGCTCCTGTACCAACGGAAATGGCAGAACCGGCATTTACGGTAAAGGATGATAGTAAATTTACGGCATCAAGGGTGAAGTGGCTGTTATCATCCACCGTGATAAAATGCGACGGGCAGTTCAGACTGAGATTGCGGGAAGCATTACCCCGAAGGAAGGTGTCGGCTTCCCAAGTGCCCCCATTGGATATGCTGCCATAACAGAGCATGGTAAGCGTACCCAAATAACCTCCGCTGACTATCCCGACATTGCTTATACTGCCCAAAACCGTAAACTCCGCTGCTTCCCCATTCATGGAGACAAACTCCCCTTGAACCGTCAATACTCCTGTGGCAACACAGTTACTATCCTCCAGGATATTGGTGCTGTTAATTACTATATCAGTCAATTGCATTTGTTGCAGATTGCAGGCATAAAGGCTACCACCCAGCACCGTACCGCCATTTAGTATGGCCAGAGTAAGCTGATGGTTATTCAGTTCCAAAGTCCCTCCATTAAGGCGGAAAAGGCTATTGGCCACTACTTCCAGATCGGTCATCAGTTTCAAAATCTCACCGCCTTGGATGTCCACAATGCAACTGAAGGCAGTACCGGAGTTGTGGCAGTGTAGTTCATGCAGGGGGTTGGAGCTGAATACCAGGTTATAAAGCACCACATCCCCGCTGTTGATAATTAAATCAGAATCCAGAAATGCAGTCATCCTGCCGTTGTAACCATCGTTCAGCGCTCCTTCGCTGATAATCAGATCACCCTCACAGTGGATGCTGTTATCCGTCTCGTTTTCCCCTGCCAATTGACCCATAAGCGTAAGATCGGCGGTAAAACATACTCCCGTGCCGGTTACATGGATGCCATTGCCATGAACGGTTACGGGAACCTCAAACTGCATATTGGTAAGGGTGGCTAGATCCAGGCCAAGATGCGTATCACCTCTCACTATGCTATTGGCAAGGTTTATGAAGCCAAGCTCCTGCGGGCCGGAAAGAGTGCAGGTTCCCAAACTCCAGGTATGGTTATTGGCATTTATGGGGCTGGAGCCCATCAGTACCAATTCCGGGCAAAGGTTATTGATATCGAAAGCAAATACCGAGCCGGCACTCCAATTCAGGTATTGCGTTTCGTCGCCACTGAAAGTAATCAGATTGGCCGTGGTGGAGCCATGATTGCTAAAGCCATTTCCCAAGGTGAGATTTAGCTCCCCGTTCCAGCCGGGATTTATTACGCCATTATTATAGAACAAACCGTGGATTATCGTGCTACAGATATCTCCGGTACTGCCCACAAGATTGCCATTTACACTGGTGCTGCCATTGAACACCGTGTTGCTGTCCAGCAATTGGCAGATTCCATTCAGGAAGATTTCACCATATACATCCACACTGCTCAGCCAGCAATTGTCCAAAGCTCCGGAATCGCCATTCAAGGTTCCGCCCAGCAGGCTGGCGTTGTGCAGCGTATGGCCATTCAGGTTCAGCACCCCTGTATGGAGGGTGTTTCCGGGTTGCAGAGTAAAATCGCTAAGCAAGGTAAGGCTGGGGGACATATTAACATAGTTTCCGGCAGTGGTAGATCCCATTGCCTCTGTCCATGTATGTGCCACTTCCGGGCTAAAGACCAGATCGGAAATCAGTGTATGGTTGTTTACGATGTCACCATGGCAGGTGATGTTCAGCGAGCCATTCCAGCCGTTTTGCAGGATGCCGTAATTCAGGATGTCCGCGCACTCAAAAGCCCCGCTCATGGAAATGGGCCCATTAAAAGTGCCATTATTGATCAAAGTCCCATTTAACACACACTGGTTATTCAGCAAGTCGGAGGTGCCAAAATTGGTTAGTTCGATCCAGGAAGCCACATTGGACAGTTGGCAGTTTGCGATGCTTCCGCTAATGCAACTGGGAGAGGCAGGGAAGTAACAATTTATCAGCCTGCATCGGGAAATGACATGGCCATTCAAGTATATTTCAGGGCCGGTGATCGTGCCGCTAATGCTGTAGCCATCGCTTGAGTCCAGAGATAGATCAGTTAGCAGTTTTATCCCTGGAAAAGGCGTTGCCACGGTGATCGAGGTAAATATAATCGCTCCGGGGCTTTGGCTGATTGCCACCTGGTCGCTTACCGATAAACTGGTGCCGGTGAGATGCAGAGATGTGGGTTTCAGCAGATTTGTTACGGTTAGATTCCCCCACAGCTCCACGGTGTAGGTTCCACCTCCAGAACCCGGCATCAGATAGCCGTTGCACACCAGATCTCCCCGCACCCGACATCCATCATAACCCACATGATGTCCGTTCAGCCTTCCAGGAATCCCTCCCGAATATTCTATGGTGAGGTTATGACAATCCCCACCTCCCAGCACTTCGGTTCCGGCTGTGATAAAAACATCATCCTCCGGCCCTGGAAGAGGACCAACTATGGTACCCCACCAAGTGGAGGCATCACCCCACTCACCACCACTAAAAGAATGAAAATCAAGACCTTGCAAATACAAGGCACAAAGCAGGAAAAAAGACATACATACTAATGAACGATGTTTCATTTCACACCTCGACACACATGATATCATATAACTTTAGATAATGTTGTTCTATAGTTTGTCAAGCCAAAAGCCTGGGATTTTCCTAAAAAATGATAAGAGCTGATGAATAATGTCAACACCTCCGGCTCTCAACCATGGAAACAAGGATGAAGTGAAATAGAACTGTAGTTTTTTCTTGCATAAAACCGGCAGATTAAAACTAAGGATACTTACATGCAGTTACATAGGCGCGGCGTGGTAGCATTGGCAACCCGGCAACGCTTTGTAAGTTTATCTCGCATATAGGAGTATTACCATGAAAAAGACCGCTTTGTTTATTTCGTTATTCTGGATGGCATATTTGGGAGTATTTGCCTTGGATACGGCATCCGATACCCAGATCGATATCTATGCTCCGCAGATTATCGAGAGTATCACCACTCCCGTTCAGGGCTTGGATGCCAAAGCTACGGAGCTATATCAGAAGGGCGATTATGAAAATGCCGCCCGAAATTACATCCTGCACCTGCGCCAGAAACCCAATGACATTTTGTCCCTCTATAATCTTGCCTGCTGCTATGGCTTGCTGGGCAAGGAAGAACCTGCTTCCCGGATTCTATTGCAGGCCTATAAAGCGGGTTTTGAGGATGTGGAGCATATCCGCCAGGATCCTGATTTCAAAAAAATAACAAAAACTCCTGCCTACATCGCCGCGCTGGATAGCATTTCCGTGTGGGCCGAGCGCAAAACCAAGGCTGCAGGCAAGCAAGAATTCTATGCGATAAACACAAATCTGCCCTACCGCATCCACTTTCCCGAAAACTATGATCCCAATACTGCTTACAACCTGCTGATCGGACTGCATGGCTATGGCGATAATGCTTTGGCCTTTGGCAAGCTCTATCAATTGCTGAAGGACAAGCCCTTTATCTTCGTGGTTCCGGAAGCGCCGTATGTGATGCCTGGAAGCAATGGCGTGGGCTATAGCTGGACGCCATCCATGGACGAAGAAGACCCCTTGCAACGAGATTCGTACCTGAATCTGAACTATGCCATCAGCGAGCTTTGCGCCAATCTGAAGGCTACCTATCTAACCAATGAAACCTATCTGCTGGGCTTTTCCCAAGGCTGTTTTATGACCTATAATATTGGCCTCAGCCATCCCGAGCTTTTTGATGGCCTGCTGGCCTTTGGCGGCTGGATGGAAGAGGAAATCATCGGCAAAGAGCAATTGCAACAAGCCAGGGACGTGAAAGTATTCATTGCCCACGGCACCGCTGACAAGATGGTTGAATATCCTGCCGCGGAGAAGGCACTTAAACTGCTGAAAGCTAATGGCAATAAAACCCGCCTCTATAGCTTTGATGAGGGGCATAGAATTAATCGTGATGCCCTTTTGGAAGGAATTAACTGGATACAGGAGAGGTGAGACGAGTAGTTAGATAGATGCCCGCATAAGTCCTGCAGCCCGTATAACCTGATGTAAATATCAAGGCTTCCTGTGGGCTGCATGACTCCTGCTGAGTATGAGTGAGGACACCTAACTCATTCTCCATTCTAAATTCTACATTCTAAATTCTACATTCTAAATTCAATCACCCTTCCTTCATCGCGATCTTGGTTGGTTCTTCGATGGTTCTGGGAAGGTATTTGGAAGCCAATTGTGGTGGGTAAGCCGGTGAATCGCCTGTAAGGATATATCGAGACTGTTCACCACGACAAGTCTTGTTTCCAGCAAGTTATCGTATTCGACATGCGAAAAAGTGGGCGAAGCACCCAAATATCAGTTTTGATTGCTGAATTGACAGGAGTGTCTGTTTTGCATCAAATCCTCAAAATCACACTTTGTATCTCAGCTTATAGATGAAGTAAACGGCTAAGGCCATAAAGCCATTTAGGTTTTTCATTCCCCGATAGCTTTTCAGGCGCATACCCTCCTTGATGGCTCTATTTCCCATGCCTCGGATGACGAATGAAACCCCATTATTAA
>CAZSST010000024.1:0-23395 GCA_964609575.1 uncultured Candidatus Cloacimonas sp. | reverse complement strand
CGTTGGTTTCAGATTGGGTTACCCATTGCAGGGTTACCATATTCAGGTTACTGAACAGCGCGGTAAAGGATGAGAGCTCTACGGGCAAAGTAGATTCATATGGAGTAACCGCGTACTGACCACTTGTATCCGCCTTAGCACCCAAAATTGTGGTGAAACTTACCATCATTCGTGAAGCACCATCAGTAACGGGACTACCAGTAGTACCCAATTCAACCCAAGCAGTTCCATTGTAATACCATATCTTTGATCCATTAGCCGTAAAGCTCAAGCCATCATCCTGGCTATTATCCCAATGTAAGTAGATTGTAACGGATCCACTAGCAGTACCGGTGAAAGTCCATTTACGCGCTACTGCTCCAGGAGGGGCTGGAGCTTCAACATAGGTTTCTGGAGAAAAGGCTGTTATTGTGGAATTTCCCCCAATACTAACATACTTGAAGGGGAAAAACATTCTGTTGCCATTGGGCTGCAAACGAGCACTATTCTGAGTAGAGAATGATTCGTTAACATCAATCTGACCAGATAAATCAAACTCGGTATTCGTAGAACTAAGTATGAGGTTTTGATAGGTAAATGGTGATGGCAGAGTAACATCAGCGGTGTATTCAATAGTAGAGCCCGTATTTTGAGTAAAAGTAGTAGTGGTTATCGGACTGGAAATCGTAGAGATTATCATGTCACTATTAACCACTGTACCCGTTCCGCCGATATAGTAAGATCCGGTATTAGTTGTCTGATTGTTAAAAAACGTTCCCGAAAAAGCTGTTTTGTTTTCATTTAAAGATATTCCTGAGGTACTTGTGTTGTTATTCGTAACGTTTATACCAAGTGTTGATGGCCATTCGCTCCCAACAGTCTGAGCAGAACCACCATTATAGATCAGTGATGCTCCTGTCCCATAGGTTATGTTATTTGTACCCATATTCAATGCGCCAGCAGTCATGGTCAGATTCGTATTCACTGTCAGGTTGGTAGATGATGTTACACCGGAAGAATTGTTGATTACCAGATTATACACAGAGGTTGCAAAGCCTGTTCCAGTAGTTTGAGCAGTCGTACCATTAAAGGTTACTGACGATCCGCTACCGGTAGTCATGGTTGAGCCTGCATTGCTGAGTGCACCGGTCACGGTAAGACTTCCGTTCAAAGTGAAGTCTGTTCCTGTTCCATTTGCGATGGTTAATGTGATCCCGCTGTTTACGGTAAGAGAACCGTTAACGGTGGTCTGGTCTGTGGTCACATTATCTGTTACGGTTACCGTATGACCTGAGACAACCTCGATTGTGCCATCAGTAGAGGTAGGACTTTGTGTGGCAGCGTACCAATTTGTACCATCAGCAGAATACTCCCATATCGAAGCTGAGTTCCAATTTCCATTACCTGTGGTACGAAAAGAAACAGGTCCATTAAATGTTACAACTAGATTGTCAACGTAAATGTCTCTGTTGGTATTAGAGGATATGTAAAACTTCAATTTCACTTTCGCTGTGGTTGCATTTTTGATAGCTGGTGTTCTAGAAGTCCATCCTGTGGGTATATTTCCGTCTGAAGCCCACTCTACCCAAGTAGTTGGGGCTGCTTCTGTAGCATAATATACTTTTAACGTACCGTTACCCCCACTAACTTGGTTTGCATAGTAAGTAATCGCAGTCGGTGCGTAAATGTAAGGTGTAATTATGTTTGCTGTCCCCTTATAAGTTTCTCTGAAATGTAATGCATAAGCAGAGCTGTTGTATCCTGGTGCAACGCGAACCATGTCTACACCTGACCATCCAGTAGGTACAAAAGTGTCTCCATCAAAATTCTCTGTAAAAGTTTCACCAAACACTCCCACTGTAAAAACTAGTAAGACACATGCTATTATAAACTTCCTCATGACATTCTCCTTCTGGACTTATGCCAAAATCTTAGTGTTTTCATTTAAACTTCCTTTTATAATCCCATTTTCCAGGGCAAACGCAAGCCGCATAGCACTGAGATCAGTGTAAACAACACACCAGCTTCATTGCGCCAAACAAACTACTTTGCTCATGATGGGACATACTAGCTATAAACTTATATTAAACATGTGTTTATCAAGTATCCTCACAAACGATTTTATTCATCATACAATGGGGTTTATTGTCAAGATCAAGTTCTGAGGTTTTGAGTGTATGCAAAGATTTATTCAGGTTTTTTGTGGAAAGATTTCCACATCACATATTTATATCCATGTATCACAGCACGTTATGCTATGTGATTTTATTTTCGAGTTTTTTCATGATAATTTGGCGCCAGGTATTTGTTTGGAATAATTGTTTACGTCTCATTTTTCACGTATGACAAAGAGTGTGAGATTTATACTGATAGAGCAAGCTGTTAGACCAGTGGAGGTGAGACAGCTTCGCTGAGGTGAGATGCCTGCGGCAATGAGAGACCTGCGGTGTGAGATTAGCAAGGTGAGAGTGGGGCTGTGAGAATTGAATAATCACCTTCAGGGGATTTTCATCCATAGGTGGTGGATTCATCCACCTTATCCTGAGATGCACCACAATCCCTATCCCTGAAGGGGATTAGCCACCATCTCCGGCGGCTTGAACTAACAAAGCCGTGCATAATTATCTGCCTGCATTTGTAGTCCAGAGGCTCATAAGTTCACATCAGCAAAAAGATTTCTTGGCCTCATGTACTACAATAGCATAAATCAAGTTTAATCAATATGGCGGATTGGAATCCGCCAATACGTAGAATGGCGGTTCGGAGACCGCCAATACGAAAAATGGCGGATTGGAATCCGCCAATACGAGAAATGGCGGATTGGAATCCGCCAATACGTAGAATGGCGGTTCGGAGACCGACAATACGAGAAGTGGCGGTTCGGAGACCGCCAATACGAAAGATGGCGGATTGGAATCCGCCAATACGAAAGGGCGATCCGAAGATCGCCCTTATTATTGTCCTAACGTTTAACGCTTAACGTCTTACGTTATTTCATCAGCATCATTTTGCGGGTTTCCACTTTGTCGCCATTATTCAAGCGATAGAAGTAGATGCCGCTGGTTACTTTGGCGCCGCTATTATCGGTACCGTCCCAAGTTACAGAGGTTCTGCCTTTTTGGGCAGTGCCGCTGAAGAGGGTTTTCACCAATTGGCCCTTCACGTTATAGATAGCCAGATCGGTATCGAGAGCTTTGGGCAGGTCGAAACTGATCGTGGTTTCAGGATTGAAGGGATTGGGGAAGTTTTGTTGCAGTCTGCTTACTGCAGGAGCAGTGGTTTCGTCTTCGTTGGCGCCACCACCGATCGGGAATACAATTTCCATTTCCATGAACATCACCTGGCCACCATCGGCAGTAGGATGAACAGGAGGAGTGATGGCATTGGAGCCCCAAGTGTAGTCATCATAGAACATGAAGCCGAGCTTACCAACTTTGTGTCCATTCTGATCATCCACGCGGATTACTTTGTCAGCGGGATACACCCACATCGGCTTGAGGCCGGAGAATTGAGGAGTATCCACGTTGTTCAGAACGATGGGTTCGCTCCAGGTGCCACCATTATCGGGGGATACGGAGATGCAGATTTCGGGGGTATTGGCATAAGCTGAATAATCCGGATCGGCATATTCATTGGCCCAACGGGCGCGTTGAGCATTCTGCCAAACTATGGCCATCATTCCAGAGCCATTGCTTTCGGTTACTTTCACATTGTTATAGTGGAACATCATGGCATCACTGTGTACAGTGCTATCCCAATAGGGGAAATCCCAATCGGAGGCCATCAGGGGATAGTATCCACTGGTAGCGTCGCCACCGAATTCGTCCACTACACCCCAGGGAGCTTCAAGATCCCAGGGCTGGAAGGTGGTGTCATTGGTATTGGCAGGATCAACCTGAGGATATACTTCTTTGATGGAGAATTGTGAAGTGGCCGGATCATAAACGAATTCCTTCATGAACTGCAGAGCGGGATAGTAATATCCATCGGCATTGTTCAAGCCCCAGATACCGGCAACGTGGATTTTTCCATTGTCGTCCACGGTGGCATTGATGTGGCTGGAATTCATCAGCGCCCAATACAGCTCGTTATCAGCATAGGCCACGCCACCGTCATCGGCAAAGTAACCAGTGGTATTGGTAGCGGAAGTATCCGGATTCCAGGTGGCAAGGTTGCTATAAGCGCTAACGCGGGTCCAGGTGCCTTCGCCATAGTTTCCACATTTGAAGATATCCAGATCGGCTTCATCGATATTGGTGGTGCCATCAGCCTGGGTAGCAAAGTGATAACCGGCATAATAGATATTTCCGGCATCATCGCAAGTAAGAGCGTGGAAGGGACGACGCCATTCGTCGTCGTGATTCCAGTCGTCCATTTCGGGAATGGTGAAGTTTGCGGTATTCCAGTTCAGAGGAGTTCCATTTTCGATATCGTCAGCATTGAAATCGGCGAAACGAATGTAAGGATTCTCGCTGGGGCCGTAGGTGTGAGTAACGCTATTGCGCATAATCACATAAACACGACGCTTGCCGGCAACCGGAGAAGGTCCGATCTGAGCGGTAGGCCAAATGAATTCGTTGTCACTGGTGGCAGCAGCATTGCTGGGAGTGATGGTTACGGGGCCGTCTTCGATCAATACCATGTCGTTGAACAGACCGGATAATCCACCCAGGAATGCATCGGAAGTCAAAGGAACTTCATACTGGGCATCGGCATCCATATTGGCGTGCCAGGCATAGAAAGGCTTGCCGGATACGGGATCAACGGCAACCGTGGTATAACCTTCGGCAGCATTGGAAGCGGTGATTTCGCTGTTATTCAGCATGTTTCCCGCAGGATCAAGATGAGCATAAAAAGCTCTGCGGGTACCAGTGGCAGTACGACGACCATGGTAGCTCATAAAATATCCACCACCTGCGGCAGTGGGAATTACGCGAAGCGGCAGGCCGTTGTAGCTTCCTATCATATAGTCATAATAAGAAGTAAGCAGCGGGGTCGGCAGCTTTGTGAAAGTGAAGGCCGGTACATCCCGATTGGGAGTAAGGCGGACACCCTGGGGTAGATTGACTGGCTTCTTGTTGTCGCCGGGGATCATTTCTTTGGCAAAAACGATACCGGTTAAGAAGGTCAGGCAAAGGACGACCATAAGGATTTTCTTCATTCATTCCTCCTGAATTTTTTCAAGGTCATTCTTAATAGCGTAGTTTAATGGATACGCGGTGAGCGCTTTTAATGATGTTCTCACTTAGCTTACCCATATCGGTATAGGCATAATCGATGTTAAAGATCCCAAGGCTGGTGGGGACTTGCCATCCAAGCCCGGCGCTCAGTCCATTGGTATCATAATTGAATTGGTAACCGCCCCGGAAGAAGATGTTTCCCATCTTGTATTCGGTGCCGACGTTCCAGGTTTCCGTACGATCTATAACGTTATCTAACTGAGCGGAAGCGATCCAATGATCGGTAGCAGTACGCTTAAGATCTCCACTGATACCAAGTGAGAAGCTCATGGGAATCTTGCTTTCCAGCTCGATGCCATCTTCGTCAGTCTGGCCATCGCCATCATTATCAAAGAGGTCGAAGGGATCTTCATCGTTGCTGCCGTCATCATCGTCATCCACACGATAGCGGATATCGGGGCCGAAATTACGCAGAGCCATCCCGATCTTAATATTGTTCCAGCCGGTATTGTACATGGAGCCAAGATCGAAGGCATAGCTATTTACGGCATATTCATACAAATTCTCTCGCAGATACTTTGCACCAACTCCGGCGGAGAATTTATCGGTGAATTGCTGCGCATAATTCATGCCTAAAGCAATGCTGCTATTGGTGAAGGTTTCTCCCGTGGGACCAAAGATGTCTTCCTCGGTTACATCCATATCATCCATATGCAGAATGGTGCCATAGGCGGCAATAGTGGAAACGCCATTGGTATAAGTTCCGGCCATATATTCCTGCATTATCCCCGCCACCCAATTGGTGTGCGAGACAAATACCTGATTCTGATAGGCGGGTGCTAAACCTGCAGGATTCCAATAGACTGATGAAATGTCATCGGTAACCGCGGTATAGGCTTCACCCATACCAATGGCCCGCGCATCAACTCCCAGCTTCAGGAACTGCAGCCCCACCGTTCCGGTTTTACCAAAAGGCTTGCCAAAAACAACCAGCGGGAACAGGCCAAGGCTAACTATCAGCAGAGCAGTAATTATTCTTTTCACAGTTCCTCCCTATTTAATAATGACGAATTTGCCGACTTTGATTTTGTCATCGGCTTTATTTTCCACGGAGAACAGATACACTCCGGGGGCGATAATCTGATTATTCTTGGACAAGAGATCCCAAGGCTCCATACCGGTTCCGGCAATACCATAATTGGCGGCCTTGGAAATGGTGATGATCTCCGTGGTGGGAGCACCTTCATGATCCAATTCCTGAACAAGGTCACCAGCCAGGGTATAGATGCGGATTTTGCATCTTTCCGGAAGGTTTATGAACCACAAGCGGCGGCTCTTATCACCCTTTTCATCGTTGGTTTTGCGGCCGTCAAATTTACTGCGGCCTACGTAGGGATTCGGGATCACCATGATGTTATCCATATTATCCGTAGCCGCAGAACCGGGGAAGAATACCTGCATATTGGCGTCGGCATCGCGTCCGGTTTCCAGGAAGTTCAAATCGTTGGAGGGGATACCACGGTCGTAGGCAGTAACTGCCACATAGTATTCCACTCCCCTACGGGGATTCTGGATGGCGGATTTGTAATAGCGACGTGCCAGCCTTTCTTTCTTCAGTTCCAGCAGTGCATCGGCACTGGGCTCGATTCCGGCTCCCCCTGCAAAGGCAAAGCCCTTAAGGGGGATCATCTTGGTTTCAAACAGAGTATCGAAGATGTTCCGTTTCTCGCCTGCCAATTCGGGATGAATGAAAAGCCTTGCTTGCAACACCTGAATCTCCTCTGCACTAAGCAAGGGATTATCGGCAGCTATGGCATCAGCTTCAGCCTGGAGCGCCGGAGAATAATCCACGTCAGGATTATAAAGCGGGAATCCATAGAAATTGCTGCCATTGGGAACCAATTGATAGTTCTCGTCGTAACGATAGAATTTATTATAGATAGAATCCGGCTGTGCCCATTCGTTCTTATTGGGAAGCTCGGTTCCGATTCCCAGATAGCCACCAAAATCGAGGAAGACCCCGGGGTTATTAGAATTGATGTTATAATCGGCATAATCCTGAGGAGTTTCAACTTTATCGAAACGTCTCTTCAGTTCCCAGTCTTCCTGGCTTCCGCTACCCGATCTTCCCCAAATGCTGTAGCCCTGGAAGTCATGCTTCAGCCTGTAAGCAGTATAGGGATTGGCCAGTGCGTTCATATTCCAGCGAAGACTATCCGCTATGGACATATCCGGTTTGAACTCATCGGGGAAGCCAACCGGCCAGTTGTTTGGCAAGTAAGGAGTGGGATCGCTATCCAGGCCAGCCTTCAAATTGGGGCTGCTGGGGTCTTGCCAGCCGATAATGGCGTTACTTACGGTTTTGGGGTCATTGGAAAATTCACTGCGGTTATCCCAATAAAGATCAATGCTCCTTCCTTCCTGATCCATGGTAGCATAGAGATGAGGAATTGTGGGGGGTTCCGGAGGATTGTAGTGCGGGAAGATATCCGGTAGAACCACAGTGATCAAGTTCTGGGCTTCGCCATAGATTTCTTTGGCCCAACGGGCAGTACGCTTCAAGTCTTCCTTATTATCACCAGGAAAAACTGCGATCACGATCTTCATGGTCTTGTTCGGAGCCAGATTCCATCTCTTATAATAGTTACCCAAGGAGTCCAATTCGCTATATTCTGCAGAGCCGGGTTGGGCACCATAGAAGGAGAAAAGGAAACGTGTATCATTCGGAGAGGGTTGTTCATATTCAGTTACGTCATCTTCCGATGGACGCAGGGGAGTGTAATAGGAACTATTGGGATTTTTTCCGGTTAAAAGCCAGTATTTTTCGTTGGCCGTGGTGCCGCTGGGGCTGAGATTGCGAGGGCTGCTGTCCGAAGGACCCTGCCCCACTTTCCAATACCAGCAGTGGAATTTTAGTTGTTCCGGATCGGGAGTACAAACACGGGCACCCACTAAACCGGTGCAAAGTCCACCATCGCCATCAGCATCGTAGGTGTAGGCAAATTCATAGCCTTCACCTTTTACGTAGCCAGATTTGTCATCAGAGGCTTTCTCCGCTCCATAGGTTTGCGGACCTACATCTGCATCCATATAGATACCCATGGCGCAGTCTTTGAGCTCGTCCAGATCGTTCATATTGGTAACGTCAAATTCCACATATACCAGATTCTTGATATAGTCGTAGCTCCATTGATAGCTCATCTGCCGCACCCGCACCTTTAAGGGAATATGGGTATTGGATCCGCGAGAGGAGCCATAGTCTCTTTCACCATCGGTATTGAAGGGACAATAGTCATAGTAGTAAGAGATGTAGTCCTGCTCTGATACCGGAGCACCGTCTTCATCCACACGCTGATCCATATCGTCGTCATGAGCACGCGAATAGGTATAATCCGTGTAGCTACGATCGGATAGGTCCATGAATCCCAAGGGAAACCAAATCTCCGCGTTGGCAGGATCTTTCAGGACATCAAAAGACGAGATGGGAACATTGTGGATATACAATCCTCCAAAACCGGCATCATCAAATTGATCGGGTAATTCAGAGCCGATCCGCAAAGGGAAGGTGTATCCCGCAAAATCCTCATCGATGCGACCATCGCCATCATCATCCTCACCGCGCTTCTGCTGGCGTGAACTGGCAAAGGTAATGCCATCGTCATTATTATACAGAGCATAGTTTGTGGTTTGAGCAGGGTTATTCACCACCAGGGGATTGTAGGCAGGAAGAAATTCATAGAGATCTGCATCACCATCAAATCCCACCGTAACCAGGGTGTCCAATGCCGGGGTCATGTTTGAGTTCCAATCGGGATGCCCTTCATAGAGAAGGGTGTCGTTCACCGCTGAGGGCGGATAGACTTTCCAGTATAGCTTTCTATTCAGGCTGTCGCGACGCTGTTTTTTAGCGCCAAACCATAGTGCTCCCTGATACAGGTAGTCCATTCCACTACCTCCAGGATATTCCAAGGAAGGATATTGAGGCACTATGTCATCGCCCGAACCGAAAAAACCATAGTTACTGACCCGCAACCAGATGTTTCCGACATTATGGTATTTTGCTAAGTCCAGTTTCTTGGTTCCAGTTGAAGGTACTGCCATCACCGCATAAGCGGAACCCGCTGCCAGAAAGAGCAGCAGAGCAAGGCAGAATCCTATCTTATACAACTTCATGAATTACTCCCAATTTACTACAATTTAAAATCTATCGGTATAATCACCAGGCAATCCACCGGCTGACCGCTACTGCGACCGGGTTGGAAACGCACTTTTCGCACGGCGGCGATAGCAGCGTCATCCAATCCTCCGGGGATGGATGATACAGAACGTTTTACGTGAATATTACGGATGCTTCCATCTTTCAGCACTTCCACTTCCAGCACCACCGTTCCCTGTTGACGGGCACGCTTGGCAAAATCAGGATATTCTGGCTCGATGGAACCTATCACCACCGGTGCATCATCGTAAGGCACGAAATTCACCGGACCAGTTTCCTGAACTTGGTTCATGGAAGAGGCAGTTGTGGAATACATATTCCCAATCTGCGAGATCGCCTGTTCATAAGTTGCCATATCGACTTTCTCGGTTCCCAGCTCATCGCTGATCTCAAAACTCACGTCGACATTGATTTCCGTTTCCGGAGGCTCGATCTTTTCGCGTTCTTCCATGGGTATATCTACCAATTCCATCTCTGCAGACTTGAAAACCTGCTTGCGGACATCGATCTTCGGGGTAACCATCATCACAAAGATCATCAGCGTAAGAGCCAAGGCAAAGGCTTTGCCAAATTGTGCATTGGCAATGTCTTTCCAGTCATTGGAATGAGCTTTCATTCTTCACCTCCTGACTACTGTTGACGCTTTTGCGCTTCAAAAGTTACAACCAATGTGTTTGCGTCTTGAAGTTGACGCATCACATCAGACATTACACCGTATTTGGTATCGCGATCAGTCCTGAAACAAACAATCAGTTCCGGATCTTCCACTTTCTTGCGTACCAGAGTATTCGCTACGAATACATCTTCTTCACTTTCGATCCGGGTAGGAACATCATCGATCAGGATTGTTTCGTCCCGCATCACATATATGGTACTGGTATGGTTACGGGGAATACGTTCAATGCTGTCCG
This sequence comes from uncultured Candidatus Cloacimonas sp., assembly GCA_964609575.1. Classification (GTDB taxonomy): domain Bacteria; phylum Cloacimonadota; class Cloacimonadia; order Cloacimonadales; family Cloacimonadaceae; genus Cloacimonas. The sequence continues at coordinate 13,109 of CAZSST010000024.1, read as the reverse complement.
CAATCGGCCAGCGATCCCGTTCCACCCAGAATTTCTTCTCCTGCACGAAAACAGTGGTTACCATAAAGAACAGCAACAACAAGAAGGCAATATCCGAAGTTGAAGCCTGAGGAATGGCAACATCGCGTCTTTTTTTAGAATGAAAATTCGCCATCTTAAACTCCTAATTCGTGGAAAGTGAAATCTTTTCGATTTTCATGGCTTTAAGGCGGTCTACCACCCTGATCGTTTCGCTGTATTTGGCTTCACGATCGGTAATCACCTTGAAGATCATTTCCGGATTCACTTTCACCTTCTGTTGGATTAGCTGATCAAGCTCAGCGCTTTCAATAACGCGGGGAGCTTCTTTATTAACCACTATCTGTCCTTCCGCCGTGATCTGCAGACGGGTCATTTCATTCTCAGTCAGCGTTAGCGACTGAGTTTGACCTTCCTGCTTATCTGAAGCCGCGGGGAGCACCAGCTTGATACCTTCCTTCACGTCAAACTTGGTAGTTGCCATGAAGAAAATGATCAGCAAGAAGGCGATGTCCCCGGTTGAGGCCGTCGGAATTTCAGCTTTTAGTTTCCTCTTGCGAGCGATTTTCATTTAAACCGCCTAAGCTTCGAGCATAGCTTCAACAACTTTCTCGGAAGCGCGTTGCATATCGATGACGGTACCATCCACCATGGTCATGAAGATATTATTGAAGAACTGAGCAGGAATAGCCACCAGCAATCCAGCCTCAGTTGTGATAAGAGCGATTTTGATACCACTGGCAACGATGGTAGCATCCACGGCACGGGCTGCGGCGATAGCATCGAAAGCGGAGATCATACCGGCAACCGTTCCCAGGAATCCCAGCATGGGGGCCAGGGTAATGGTTGAAGATAACTCGATGAAGCCTTTTTCCAAATAGCTCATCTCTATCATGGCAGCATTTTCAATAGCTTTTTCCACATCTGCCACACCTTTATCGGCTTTCATCAATCCGGCATAAACAACTGCAGCAACAGGGCCTCTGGTATTCTTTGCAATCTCCATGGCTTCGTTATATTTCTTCGCCTTGATCAGAGGAAGGATCTTGTTCAGGAAATTATTAAGATTGATCTTTCCGGATAACAGGGCGATAAACTTCCAGATGATATAAGCAATGCCATATACTGCAAAGAACAGGATCGGCCACATTGCCCATCCACCGTCTTTGAACCATTTCACCATTCCGCTGCCGAAAACAAGTTCCGCAAAGTTCTGGATCGCTCCGCCTGAAGCAGCCGGAGCAGCAGCAGCTTGTTCAGCCTGTGCATAGGCCAGGCCCGTTAGTACAAGGGTCATAACAGCTATCAGCAGCATTACCATCGTTAGTCTTCTCATTTTATAATTCCTCCTTGGAATAATTTAGAAGTTGAATGCAACGCCCAGAGTAACACTCCGGAAGTTGTTAATGTAAGTGGGATTATTAACGAATAGCCCGTAAGAATATTCCACTTCGGGATATACATAATTTATCAGATCGTCTTCCAAATCGGCACCATCATCGTAAGGGGAACCAGTTTTGGAATACACAGTGTAGATATTGCTGTTTTTGAAGAGATTTTCCACATCCAGGAACAGACGCAGGTTCATGCCTTTGGGAAGGGTTATACCCTTGGTGATTCTCAAATTGGCATTTTTGGTGTCTTTCTTGCGCTTGCTGTTCGTATCCAGCATGTTATTTCCTTCCAGACTTTGCGGGGTGTAGGGAGTACCCGAAGAATAGGTCCAGCCAAAATTGGCAGAGAAATCATCCAAAGGCAGGATGAAATCTGTGAAGGGAACGAAGAACTCTTCACCACGGCCAATTCTGAAGGTGTAATTGGCATTGATATTGTGCCGGATATCCCAGTCCAGAGGGAATTCACGCAGATTTGTGGATTCGTCCTGGATGATGGTGTAGGAATTATTACCCTGAGCCCAAGCCAGAGAATAGGAAACGCTCCAAGTATTGAAATTGGAGAGCATCTTCTCCACCTGCATATCAATACCACGGGCAGAGCCGTAGTCATCAGAATAGTAGCGGTACCAGAATATCGTTTGCTCGATTTCGCTTCTTTCTTTTATGGTATTCACATAGTTATACAGATTCTTGTAATAAGCAGTCATATCCAGCACATAGTCGTCGCTAAGCTGGTGCGATAATCCCACTTCATAAGTAACCGTGATCTGCGGCTCGAGATTCGGATTTCCCACTCTGATGGTGGTATCAGAATCATTGGCATCCTGAGGAGTTTTACTGGTGAAGATATACTGCATTTGCGGCAATTGATTCTGATAGTTATAGGCAAAGCGCAGCACATCACGGTCGGTAATCGGATGAGACACTCCCAAACGCGGAGAGATCATCATCTGGAAGCGGTCAGAACTCTTAAAGGGTCTGGATTCATAAGCACCGCTGTCCTTAAGCACCGAGTATTCGCTGCCCAGATACCAGAAGTCAAAACGCAAGCCGGCATTAACGATCATGCCTTCCCATTCCATCTTGTCTTGCAGGTAATATGCCATCTGAATAGGATCGGCTTCGTAACCGTCGCGAGAGCCGGATGCGGCTTTGGCGGCAGCATAATAATCCTGAGGCAGGTAAACAGGAACCAGATCAGAAACAGAAGTGGGTACGCCATCGGCTAATAAAGCATAAAGCTCGTCGGGAGGATTATCCGGATCATAATTTGCCAAGTCAAAATCAGCGACATTAAAGATGCTTCTCAGGTATTCCTGACGGCGGCGTTCATTAACGGAAAGGAAATTCTGAAGCTGGTTTTTGCGAATGCTATGCTTGATGATTTCCAATCCGGTTTTGGCCAGATGAGTATCATTTAGCTGCCATTCAAAGTCTCCACGGGCACTTAGGGTTTTGGTAGTATCATCCACAAAATTGGCATAGATACTGCCGGGAGCTCTGAATCCGGGAACAGCACGGGGATTTTCCACACTTTCCAGGCGATAAACCCATTCACTGGCAGGCAGGAAGCCAACGTCATAAACTCCATCGGCGTCGCTATCTACACTATCATAACCAAAGTAGGTTCCTGTAAGCACGCCATTCAGATATTCATCGGAGATGTTATTGGGGTCTTCGGTAAGATACATATAGGTATCGCGGCCCACCCCTTTGGGACCAGTATAACTGTCCTTCTGGTAATAGCTAGCTTTCACTTTCAGGTTCATGGCGGCATTAAACACGTGATCGTAAGTGGCAATATATTGTCTTTGGGTGGTTTCATCCTCGGCAAAGTGCTGCTGTGCATAGCGCCAGGAGAAATCCGTGCCATATTCGCCAAAGAGATGATTGTAGCTGCGATCTCCACGAGCGGCAAAGGTTACATTCTGGTCTGAGTTTATCACGTATTTGGATTTCAAGTTTACGTTATAAGAATTGTAGTTCCGGTTGCTTATATCGATTCCCAGGAAGCCATCACGATCTTCATAAGGATCGTAGGGGGCATACACATTTTCCAGAAGAGAGCGGCCATTAAGGGTAAAATCCTTGTTGGGATCGGCTACATAGTAATCTTTCATGCGTCCGTCCAACCATTCGCCGGCTCCGTTTAAGTAAAACGTGAATTTTTCTTTCAGATCTTGGGAGCCAAAGGGAACCACAGGTCCGCCAATAGCGAATTTCATTACATCAGAATTACGATCTTTGAAAATTCCATTCCCCTCGGGAAGGATGTGATCGGTATTATATTCCAATTTGCCGGAAAATTCTGCATCGCCATCTTTGGTGACGATATTGATCACGCCGGATTGAGCATTTCCGTATTCAGCCGGAAATCCTCCCGTCATTACCTTCATATCGCTGATGGCATCAGTATCCACTTGCAGAGTGGCTCCACCGTCCACAGGATCAGACACGCTCATCCCGTCCACAGTGTAATTCACTTCGTTGGCACGTCCACCCCGGATATGCAATTCACCACCGATATTGGTTACTCCCGCTTGAAGAGACACAATGTCGGCAACATCGGTAACCGCAGCATCTGCCAATCCTTCCATGGATATTTGATGGGCCGAACCAACCTGGTCAGCACCCACTTTATCTTCTTTGGCTACCACCGTAACCGTTCCTATGGTGAATCCGGTACGATTCATGATCGGAGTAAGATTCGACGTTTGATCCACCTGGATGCGTACATCCTGGAAGTTCTGGCCCTGATAACCAATCAGGGAGAATTTAACGGTATAGACCCCCGGAGGGATATTGATTATAATAGCAGTACCTTTGGCATTGGTTTGACCAGTGGCGATACGGGTGTTCCCTTGCATCACCACGATGTTCACGAATTCCACAGGCCGTCCCTGTCCGTCGCGAACGCGTACTGCCAGCTTTCCGGTGGTTGCGGCCTCGAGAGCCAATCCACCGAGCACGAGTAGTATTAGTAGGATCAATGCAAACTTTCGCATCGACAACCTCCCTTAATCCTGGGTTTTTATCTGATAATAATATAACTCACTACAATGATAGTCGCCCCATTTTATTGGGGTTTTACCACTGGAGTCTCGTTTCTCTGAAATACACGAAATAGTCAAGAGGTTTTTTTCATCACCTGCAATTTTGGAGGTCGGCTGAAAAAAACCCAAATCACGATGCCTCGCAAAACCTGAATTATCGCCCAGCCTGAGGACATTTCCCACTGGCCTCCAAGAACCAACCCAGAACCATCCTGGATCGCGATCAAGGTTGGTTCTGGGATCATTGTACTTAGGTAAACAGGATAGATACTTAGGCATGATCAAAGCTAAATTCAGGCGCTAAATCCGGGCACAATCAAGGCCTGAAGCGGACCGGAGCCGATGTTTCGGAAATAGTATCCAGGGTGCCCAAAATCCACCCGCCGGTTTGTTTCGTGAAATCAGTTGCTGTATTTGCATCGACCACGGCGATCATGCCCACACCCAAATTGAAAGTTTGCCGCATCGTTGCTTCCTGCAAATTGCCAATTTCCCTCAGCCAATGAAACAGCGGGGGAATACGATCAGCAGTCAGCTCAATAATAGCCCCCACCTTGGCGGGCAGGATTCTTTTCAGATTTCCCGCGATTCCTCCACCGGTGATATGAGCCAAACCATGCAACGCCGGATGGTTCACCCAATCCCTCAGCGTGGGTAGATAACTGCGATGCACCTGCAGCATCATCTCTCCCAAAGTGGCCTGGCACTCGCCAATATATGAATCCAGCTTAAAATTCTGCATCTCAAAAACGATCTTGCGCACCAGTGAGTAGCCATTGGTATGCAATCCAGAGCTTGGCAAGGCCACCAGAATATCTCCCGCATTAAGACTTGCTCGGGGAAGCAGCTCCGATTTTTCCACCATCCCTACGATAGTTCCTGCCAAATCAAAATCCTCGGCTTGGTAGATGCCAGGCATCTCGGCCATTTCTCCGCCGATCAGGGCACAGCCATTTTCCACGCAGGCTTTCACCAGGCCATCTATGATCTTTTCTATCTTGCACGGCTCCAGGATTCCCACTCCGATATAATCCAGAAAGAACTGGGGAATGGCTCCCTGCACCAAGATATCATTAACGCAATGATTCACAAGGTCTTGACCGATGCTTCCGTACTCTCCGGCCATAATCGCCACGCGTAATTTGGTTCCCACCCCGTCTGTGCTTGACACCAGAATCGGCTGTTTCCAGGCCTTGGTATCTATCTGATACAATCCCCCAAAGCTGCCCAGATCGCTCAATACGTTCTTATTATATGTATGCCGTACCTTGTTTTTAATGGTCTTTACAGCTTCCTCTCCGGCCGCGATATCCACTCCCGCAGTCTTGTAATCGAGGGGTTTCTTCAGGTCGTCCATGTTAGCATCTCATCCTTTAGTTTGTTGATCTCGTTCAGCGAAGTGCCCAGGATTCCCCTGATGCTGAAATTCTGTACGTTTAACGCGGCCAAAACCGTGGCATAGCGCATGGCATCTTTCACCACTGCACTGCAAAGCTGGGGATGCCTGGCCAAATATCCCATAAAGGCTCCCGCAAATACATCTCCGGCTCCCGTGGGATCAATTACCTCACTAACCGGATAGGCAGGAAAGAAAAACATCTCATCCCTGGCAATTGCCACTGCCCCATATTCTCCACGCTTCACGATTATCCACTGCGGACCCAGCTTCAGCAGTTCCCGGGCTGCCGAAAATATATCCTTGCGCTTCGTGAAGTCCTTAATCTCGTCTTCATTCATGAACACCAGATCCACTTTCTTCAGCACTTCCGCAAGTTCATCCGGACACAAACCAATCCAATAGTTCATGGTATCACAGGCCACATGATTGTATTTCTCTATCTGCTGCAAAACCTGCAATTGCAATTGCGGATGAATATTGGCCAGCAGCAGGCTCTTGCAGCACTTGCAGGAGTCATTCAATTGCGGAGTAAATTCTGCAAATACATTCAAATCGGTAAAGGTGGTTTCGGCACGATTCCAGTTATTGTACACTCCACCCCAGCGAAAGGTTTTACCTTCCCTTATCTCCAAACCATCCAGATTGATCCCCTGTGCTTTTAGCATCATCAGCGATTCGTGAGGAAAATCCTTTCCAACCACTCCCACAATGTGAGGGGTGCAGAAATGAGTGGCGGCTACTGCGGCATAAATTGCTGAGCCACCCAAGGCCTCATGAACCGATCCCGCCGGAGTACTGATATCATCCAGGCCCAGGGACCCTACGATCACCAAACTCATTTACCAGGCTCCTCATTCAGCGAATCGGCTGCCAGGCTATCCACCACCGTGGCAGCAGGAGTGCTTACTACGTTTGAAGTATTGCTCAGTCTGTTCATGGCATAAAAAATTGCCACCACCGCCAGGATCATTATAATCAGCTTCGGCCAATTATAAGATTTCTTTCTTTTTTCCTGCCAGCGTTCCTTCATTTTGTCTTGGAGATCGCCCATGTTAGTTACCTCTGGCTAAATCTGCCAAAAATGCTGCAAATCGTGATACCCCGGTTTTGATGTTTTCCAGGCTGTTTGCATAAGAGAAACGCACCGTTCCTTCCATCCCGAATGATCCACCAGCTACCAAGGCCACATGATATTTTTCCAGCAGCACTTCACAGAATTGATCTGCACTGGCAATATCCTGCTGGTTGTTTTCCAGATACCACTTGATCCCGGGCATAATATAGAAAGCACCCTGAGGTTTAAAGCAGGTAAGGTGCGGAATCTTAACCAATTCACTATACAGATAGTCTCTGCGGCGTTCAAATTCACGTCGCATCATTTCGATGGATTCATCTTCTTCGTTCAGGGCGGTTACGCATGCTTTCTGCGTAAGTGAATTAACGCAAGAAGTGGCATGTTCCTGAACCCGTCCCGCCGCAGCGATGATGTGTGCCGGACCTGCTGCATAACCAAGCCGCCATCCCGTCATAGCATAGGCTTTGGAAACGCCATTGATCACCACGCAGCGCTCTTTCATTTCCGGGCTAAGGCTGGCAATGGACACGTGTTTGGCGCCATCATACACTAAGCGCTCATAAATCTCGTCGCTGATTACCAGAATGTCACGCTTTATGCAGATCTCGGCCAGCGCAGCTAATTCGTCCTTACTATAAACCGCACCAGTGGGATTCCCCGGAGAATTAAGGATCAACACTTTGGCACAGGGATTTTCGGCAATGGCAGCATCTAAAGCAGCCGCCGTTATTTTATAGGATTCAGCTTCCCGAGTGGGAATATAAACTGGTTCAGCATTGGCCAGCATTGCCTGATAGGGATAGCTAACCCAATAAGGCGCAGCCATCAGCACCTGATCTGCATTGTCGCACACTGCAATTAAAATATTAATAATAGAAGCCTTGGCTCCCGGAGAAACCAGAATCTCTTTGGGCTGGTAGCTTATGCCATTATCGCGTTTCAGTTTCTCACAGATCGCCTGACGCAATTCCAGAATGCCCGCATTGGCGGTATAACGGGTGAAATTAGCATCCAGAGCCCGATGCGCTGCTTTTTTGATATACTCCGGAGTATTAAAATCCGGTTCACCTACTCCGAAATTGATCACATCAATCCCGGCATCCCTCATCTCTTTGGCTTTCGCAGAAAGGGTAAGCGTTGGTGAAGGCTTAATCAGCTTACAGCGATTTGATATTTTGATAGCCATCTTGGTCTCCCTGTATGTCTTTATTTTTTTATTACTTTTGCACAGACATCAGCAGCACCAGCACTGCCGTGGACACGATATCCTGAACTGAACAACCCCTGGAAAGATCACATACCGGGCAAGCCAATCCCTGAATAATGGGCCCAATCGCTTCGGCCTTGGCCATGCGTTGCACCAGTTTATAGCCAATATTACCGGCTTGCAAATCCGGAAATACCAATACATTGGCCTGTCCGGCCACAGCACTTCCCGGAGCCTTGCTTTTAGCAACTTCCGGAATAATCGCCGCATCAAGCTGCAATTCACCATCAAAGGCAAAATCCACTTTACGCTCTTCCATTATCTTTTTGGCAGATACTACTTTTTCTACCAGATCATCACTGGCGCTACCCTTTGTGGAAAATGACAGCAAGGCTACTTTGGGTTCGTCGCCCAGAAGTGCTTTCCGCGTCTGCGCCGTGCTAATGGCAATGTCTGCCAACTGAGCATCTGTGGGATTGGGAACCACCGCACAATCGGCAAAGAGAAACACCTTGTCGGCTCCCATAAAATCCGGAACTACCATGATAAAGGTACTGGAAACAGTTTTCAGCCCCAGTTTCACTCCCACCACGTGCAAAGCCGATCTCAGCACATCGGCAGTGGTATTTATCGAACCGGCTACCATCCCATTCACCAGGCCATGTTTCACCATGCTGGCTCCATAATACAGAGGTTTTTGAACCGTGTCCATCGCTTCTGCAGCGCTAACGCCCTTCTCTTTGCGACGGTTAAAATAATATTCAGCAAAGCGAGGAGTGTCTATTGAATCCTTGGGATTCACATAGCTTATTCCCTTTACACTTGCCAGGTTTAGTCCCAGCGCTTCCGCATCTTTCAATATCTGGGTTTTTTCTCCCAACAGCACCACTTCCGCTATGCCTTCGGTTACTATCTGTGCGGCCGCTTTCAGCATCCTGGGATCATTAGATTCAGGTAGTACTACCTTGCCACCTATACTTGCTGCTTTTGCAGTTAATTCGCTTATTACACTCACTTGTTATCTCCTTATTGTTCTCCATCCAATACTATCATGGACAGATCCGCCACCCTTAAGAATTCACTCCGCACCAGGCTAAGCAGCGCATGCCGGTTCGCCTGCAGCATCTGGTCTTCACAATTTACCAGCACGGCATCAAAGAAGCTGTCAATAACGCTGCCAAAAGCAATCAGATAATCCAGCGATTGCCTATAACTGCCTACCCTTAAAGCAGCTTCGATCTTGTTCTTAAGCTCGGATAATCCGTTGTACAATGCCCTTTCTTCTGCTTCCACCATCTTCTCGGGAAGGAAGACTACAAATTCCTTATCCGCTGCGATGATATTGGCCACCCGCTTGAATCCGATTACCAGCTTTATGAAATCGGGATGCGCTTTCAATTCCTGAATGGTGGCCGCACGATTTTCCAAAGCGGTTAAATGTGATTTGTCAATATGCATCACGCTGTCGATCACATCATAACTGATGCCTTGTTGCGATAGCAAGCCCGTTACCCGCAAATCCAGAAATCCGTGGATATTATTCCTGGCTTCAGGCTTAATCTCTCTATTTAGGGCAATGGCTTCCAAAGCCTTATCCGCTATTTGGTACAAATTCAGATTCCATTTCTGGCTGCTGATGATTTGCACGATTCCATTGGCGGCCCTGCGCAGGGCAAAGGGATCACCGCTTCCCGTGGGAAGCATGCCAATGGCTATAATCCCGGCAACCGTATCCAGCTTGTCCGCCACAGCTACAATGCTGCCACAAAGCGTTTCCGGCAATTCATCCGCCGAACCCCTTGGCATGTAATGCTCATAAATCCCCTGAGCGATTTCCTGATCCTCATTACCCGCCAGGGCATATTGCATGCCGATATAGCCTTGCAGCTTCGTGAATTCTTTTTCACCCAGCATAGTGGTAACCAAATCGGCTTTGCACAGGCTGGCACAGCGAAGTACTTTGGCAGTTTGGTCTGAACCAAGCTTAAGCGACTTGCAGATGCTTTCTGCCAGTATTTCCACCCGTTTTGCCTTTTCCGCCATCGTTCCCAATTGCGATTGAAACACCACTTCAGCTAAACGGGGAATAAACCACTCCAAAGGATGTTTGGTGTCTTCTGCATAATACCACATGGCATCGGCAAGCCTGGCATTCACCACCTTTTCATTGCCCTTGCGAATAATCTCCGCAGCGCTGGGATCTCCATTGGAAATGAAAACGAATTTATTAGCCAGCTTTCCCTGTGCATCGCGCACCGAGAAGTACTTCTGATTCTGGCTGATAGTGCTGATGATTATCTTTTCCGGCAGCTTCAGAAATCCTGATTCAAATTCGCCCACCACCGCATGCGGATATTCCACAAGGTTACATACCGTTCCCACCAGCCGGGGATCATCCACCACCGTGAAAGCGGTTCCATGTAATACATGTAGCAATTGCCTGGATATTTCCCGCTTGCGCATTTCCTGATCGGCCATCACTTTTGCTTCCAAAAGCGCTGCATAATAGGCATCCGGACTGGAGATTTGCACTTTGTAATCCAATCCCAGATATCTGTTGCCATAGCTGCTATTGCCGCTTGTTATTCCAAAGAAATCTATTGGCAACACCTGCCCGTCATACAAGGCCAGAATCCAGCGCAGGGGACGGGAAAAAGCCAAAGCCTTGTCGCTCCAGATCATCTTTTTGCCAAAGGGAATATTTAGAATCATACCAGGAATCCATTCCTGCAATAGCTGGGTAGTTTCCTTGCCCAATTGCGTGAACTTTATTCCCAGAAATTCACCTTTGTCAGTCTTCTGAACAAAGCAATCCGTCACCCTGGCATTATTCTTTTTTATAAAACCGGCTCCCGCAGGGCTTAGTTCTCCTGTTGGGGTATAGGCCACTTTAACGGAGGGACCGGTACGCACAATCTCCAGATCTTCCTGCCGGGTATCCAATCCATCCACCAGGATAGCCAGCCGACGGGGAGTGTAAGTTACCTTATAGCTCCTGAAGTTCAAACGGGCTGTGGCGCAAAACTCCGTAAATGAGCTTTTTAAGCTCTCGCCGGCAATCTCCAGTTGTTTTTCAGGAATTTCTTCACAACCCAGTTCCAGTAAAAATGATACTTTATCCAAATCTGCCCCGTCTTAGCGGATCATATCACTGAAGTGATAGCGCATGCTAAGTTGATTTACTATCCCCAAATCTCCATAGGAAGATACAGCATAGTCCAAAGCTATGTTTTTCCAGGTCCAGCCTGCACCCAGGCTTAGTCCGGAGGTCCAGGACAAGGCTCCGCCCTGATAATAATCTCCGGCATTACTGCGAAATCCTGCTCTAAGGCTTAAGTTTGGATGCACCTGATGTTCATATCCGGCCTTGGCAGTAAAATTATCACCTGTAGCCTTCACAATATCTAGATTAAGCTTACTTTGCGGCTTGAAATCAAATCCCAAACCCGCGCAGAATGTGGTTGGCATCCCTTCTTTATATTTCTCTTCCGTATAATAGCTGGTTTGCAGCCCCAAATTCCGCACCGCCAGCCCAATCTTGATCTTTTCATTGGCAGTGTGATGCATCAGACCCGCATCGATAAGCACTGCCGAAGCCTGCTTATCGTCAATCTGATCCAATATCAGCTTCAGGGTTCCACCTAAGTCCACGGCAGGGCTCAGGAATCGGGCCATGGAGTATCCGGCGATCAAATTCTGTGCCCCAAATGTGTCATCAAGCTCCAGCAATTCCCCGCTATCGCTGATATCGGTACGGTCAATCGCTCCGGAGGACCAGTAGTTGATAAAAACGCCCCAGGCACTGTAAATATTCTTGGACTGCAGATATTGCAAAGATCCGCCGCCACTACCCACAAAGTGATCCATAAACGTACTGGATACGGCATCCGTGGGAGTACGCAAGATACTCGCTGGATTTGCCTGCATCCCGTCATAATTCATCACTCTGCCTGTCATCGCCTGTCCCATGGCATTTGCCCTGGCTGAATAAAGTAACTTCAGGGTGTTAAATCCTGTGGTTCCTGCATCCTGATGCTGAGCAAAAAGGGGAAGGCAAAAAAGCAGGCTAATCGACCAGATGAGGATGGATGATGTCTTCAAGAACATGCACCTTTTCATATAAGTCCCTTTCGTCCTTTGCTAGAAGCAATAGCTCCCGGTTCTCATCATTGCGGAGAAATTCCGACAGCGATCTGAGAATTTTCATGTAGTCCTGATTGGAACTTTGGGGAACCGCAATCATAAATACCAATCGGACCGGCAAATCGTCCACACTGCCAAAATCTAGCTCCCGCTTCATTTGACACACTGCGATACGCAGACACCCCACAGTGAGGTCTCTGGCATGAGGAATAGCCACCTGGCGTCCAATTCCGGTGCTCATAATTTCTTCCCGGCCTTTTACCGCCGCCAGAAACCGATCCGGAAAGCTTAAACAGCCGCTCTCCGATAGCATTCCAGCCATGAATTCCAGGCACGCTGCCTTAGAGTCGAAACCTTCGACTATTTTTACAAGTTCTGGCTTAAAAAGTCTCTTCATCGTCATTCCGAAATTTATATTGGAGGGCATTATTTTTCCTCCCTTGTCATCCGTCAATCCTTTTCTGTCTATGGCGACACAGACAGCTTCCAAAAAGGTCTTGAGCTGTGCTGGGAGAACTTCGTAAGTGAGAGGACATCGTCCTGTGAGAGTAAACTGTGAGAGCAAGCTGTGAGAGTGGAACAGCAGTGAAACAATGAAAGTAATGAAAATGACAAGAAATACTTCTCAACCTCACGATACATTGGCACTTTGGCACGCCTATCAACTCAATGGCGCTTTGGAAAGCGCCACTACACCCAACTTTCCGGCGCTTTGGAAAGCGCCGCTACCCCTCAACTCAATGGCGCTTTGGAAAGCGCCATTACATCTCGACCTCTCGACCTCTCGACCTCTCAACTTATTTAACCATCAGCATCT
>CAZSST010000023.1:2078-23965 GCA_964609575.1 uncultured Candidatus Cloacimonas sp. | reverse complement strand
AATTGCTATCCAAAGAGTGGTTCGACGTCCCTCTGGCAAAGCGGATCGCCCTCAGGCAGGAAGCCTTTTGGGGATACCAGGAGTATCAGGATATATTCAGGTTGATTTGGCAGCAAAACCGCATAAACCCACCCACAAAGCAAATCCGCTGCGTTGGCTTGAACGATCCATACAATTGGAAGCTATACAACCAGATATGCCGCGAACAAAACCGCAAACCCAATCCAGAGGAGATCAAGCTGATCTGGAAGGATTGCAACGAAAAGACTTGGCTGGAAGCGTTAAATGCATATCATCATCCCGGAGTTAGCAAAGTATTGGGCATCATGGGCTCTCACCACGCTTTCACCCGTTATCGCGAGCCGAGTTTCAATATTGAGAATGGCTGCAAAGTCTTCAAAGGTTTCGACACTGTCCGCTTTGGCAACCATCTTCAAGATGAGTATGGAGACAGAGTTTGTAACATCTGCTTTTACGATCCCTGGGATGCCATTAAAGCTGATGCTCCCCAACAGGCCCCAGGCGGCGGAATCATCGAGACGATAGTAAGTCCACACTTTTCCGAATTAGCTTTTGACCTGAAAGGCAGCCCGGTGGGCGATTTGCCGGACGACAGCTTTTACTCTTTGGGTTATGAGGAATTCCGGTTGAAAGACATAGCCGATGGCATGATCTATACTTGCAAATTCTCCCAGTTCAAAGCTCTGACGCCAATCCCTGATTTTATAGATAAAGACAATCTGCAGGAGTTTCGTGATTTTGCTCCTTTTAACGATATGACGGATAAAAGCTGTAATGAGATCAACAGCGCCATCTCTAAGTGGGCTGACATATGGTAAACGTGCTCAATTAGATAGAGATTTAAGGTAGCGTTTAAATGAATAAGATTACTATCATTGGAACTGAACTCTATATCGACCGAAGGGAGCAACTTGAAGAACTATGAATAACATAATCTACATAATTGGTACCTGTCATGGGGATACCATCGGGTTCAAAGTGGAAGACTTATACAAACAGCTTTTGGAGATTAAACCTGATATTATCCTGGATGAATCGCCAATCGATAACATGTGGCCTATGATGGACTGGTTGAAAGGATGTGCCGATCGTTCCAAAAAACGAGGCGGTGGGGAAGCAGCTGCAGTTCTAAGGTATCTTGAAGACCATCGTGCAGAGGTCTTGCCTTATGATATCAAATGCAGAAATGACTACTTCATCAAAATAAAGTTCTTTGAAAAGGAGCAAGCCTTCAATGTAGCATGCAGTGCCTATTTTAAACAACCATCCGCCAATCCAACTGCTTGTTACTTGTACAAGTTAATTGAGGGTATGGGCAGAAGATTTGGGGTTCATGAAACCAAAGACAAACGCACGATATTCGATATCAATAGCCCACTCTGCGACGTTCAAGTGGAGACGTATATATCACTAATTCGCCAAGTCAACAAGGCTCTTTTCTCTTTGGTGCCTGAGTTTTCACAATATGAAAGAGACTTTGGGAAAATGATGAACTTCCATGCCAGAAGAGACAAAGCCATGATCAGTAATATCCTTAGCTACAATAGCCGATTTGAAGATAAAACTATGGTTGTTCTTTGTGGCTATTTTCATCGCTATGCCCTCATCAAAGGTCTTACCAGATCACAATCGAAGCATCGTTTTAGATTGATTCCAGAACTAAGCCCATAGGATAAGATGCCTCAACTTAAGAAGAGCTGGCATAACTTAACATAAAGACAAGTAAGAACTAATCCGTTCGCCATCGATCTTTCTTTTCCGAATAAAGACTCCTTTTAGACTGAGGTTTGATATGCTTGTCGGGGTGTCCCACTCACACTGCGAGTCTTTCCAACTGGTCTATTTCGTTGAGATTCAGCCAGTTCCGAAATCAGTCTGAAACTAGTCCAGATTTGACATAAAACTGTCACAAACCAGTCCAAAGAAGTCCAAAACCACTGTGACATCTTTCCGAAAGCAGTCCTAAGCATCTCTGCACAAGATAAGGGCTTATGTCGATTTGTCATACTGGTAGATGTCTGACACTTTGGGTGTCATTTAATAGGGAATAAGAAATATTCAGGTGCCTGCATCTTAGAATGAGATTTTGATATTGCATGGATATCACAGTATACCATAGTGTTAATGTATTACTATAGAACGAAGTACCTGCCCGTCTATTTCTATTCCCCATCAGGTTTGTTAATACCCTAAAATCGTTTGCCTATGAACTGTCGCAGTGTTACAGCAGAATTTGTGCTATATACTCAAGTCTTTGTCCATGCGACGCCCATGCGATGCCCATGCAAATGCATGGTGATCGCATGGAAACCGCATGGTAAATGGTTATGCAGCATTCCGTTCCAGATTGACGGGAGGAATTATGTTCTTACCCCCTAAGATTGAAATTGACCCTTTATTAACACAGCGAATAGCACAATAAAAACCTAAGGGAAAAAGAGGAGAATGAGCAGCCTGCCAATAAATGCGTTGCCTATGTTTCACCCTTCCACTTTTACACCTTTTCACATAGTTTATCACCATCCAACAATTCTCTTGCCAGAATAACCTAATGGAGCAAGCTGGCTTTATCAGCTTCCGGGGAGAGACAAATGGACGAAAAGCTATATCTGATCGATGGAACGGCGCTCTTATACCGTTCGCATTTTGCCTTCATCAAAAATCCGCTGATCAATAGCAAGGGAATGAATACCAGCGCTATCTTTGGGGTGGTAAATTCCTTTATCTATCTGGTGGAAAGCCGCAAGGCCAGGCATATTGCCATAAGTTTTGACCGCAAGGCCCCCACTTTCCGCCATGAGATGTATGAAGCATACAAGGCCAATCGTCCTCCCATGCCGGATGACCTGATCGCTCAGGTGGAACCGGTGCGGGAGTTCTTTCGCATCATCGGACTTCCCGAAATCGGGATGGATGGCTTTGAAGCGGATGACATCATCGGCACCCTGGCCACGCGCTACAAAGACCGCTACAGCATTGTGATGGTTACCAGCGACAAGGATTATTGCCAATTGGTGAATGACCGGGTGCTGCTTTTCGATCCGGCCAAAGAAAGGGAACTGGATGATAAAGCTGTGGAAGAGAAATATGGCATCAAGCCAGACCAGTTCATTGATTATCTGGCCCTGGTAGGTGATGCATCGGACAATATTCCGGGAGTTAAAAGCATCGGCCCCAAGACTGCCGAAAGCCTGATAAAAGACTATCATAGCCTGGATGGGATATATACGCACCTGGATGAACTGAAGGGCAAGCTGAAAGAACGGCTTTTAGAAGACCGGGACAAGGCTTATTTATCCCAAAAACTGGCTACCATCATCACCGATGCTCCGTTGCCCATTGCGGAGGACAGGGTGTTCAATTTCGAGCCGGAACGCCTTAGCCTGGCGCTGGACTTCCTGGCGAAATATGAGCTTAATTCCACCCGACGTAAAATCGAGGCCAAGTATCCTCCGCAACAACCGGAAAAGGCTACTGCCAGGGATGAATATCAGGATGATATCTTTGCTACGGATGCCGAAACCAAAGTGGAGGAAAGAGCTGGAATAAACGAGCCAAAAACAGCAGCAGCAGAGGGAGATTTGCCCTTTACTGCCATCCTGGGCACCAGCAGTAACTTCATTAACCTCATTAATGAGCTTAAGAAAGCAGAGAAAATTGCCATCGATACCGAGACGGATGGGCTGGATGCCATGCAGGCAGGACTGGTAGGCATTTCACTTTGTACTGCCGATGATCATGCCTGGTATCTGCCCTTGGGACACCGTTTGGCGGATAATCTGGCTACAAACGAAGTAGTTAAGCATCTGGCAGCGGTGCTGAAGGGTAAGCTGCTGATCGGGCATAACCTGAAGTTTGATTTGCAAATTCTGAAACGCCACGGGCTGGATTTGGATAATCCCCTTTTTGACACCATGCTGGCGGCCTATGTTCTGGATCCTGGAACCATGGCTTATTCCCTGGATGCCTGTGCTTTAAGCGAACTGCAGCATACCATGATCCCCATCAGCAGCTTGATTGGTGCAGGCAAAAACCAAAGCACCTTTGACCTCGTGGATGTGCAGGAAGCCTGTATCTACGCCGCAGAAGACGCCTGGGCCACCTGGAAGCTGTATCCCATTTACCGGCGTAAGCTGGATTTCTCGCCCATGGCGGAGCTTTATAACAGCATCGAAGTTCCCCTGATAAAGGTGCTGCAGAGGATGGAAGAGCATGGTGTGGCCATCGATACCAGCATTTTGGGAAGCATTTCGCACTTGATCTGGGAAGAGGTAAAAAAGCTCACAGAAAGCATCTACCGCTATGCGGGATATGAATTTAACCTAAATTCCACCCAGCAGCTTGCCAGACTGCTCTTCGAAGAAAAGAAGCTGCCTGCAAAAAAGAAAACCAAAAGCGGCTATTCAACCGACAACAGCGTGCTGGAAGACCTGGCGGGGGATTACGATATTGCAGATGAGATCATTCGCTATCGCCAGTATACGAAGCTGGAATCCACCTACGTAAGCGCCCTGCCCAAGATGATAAATCCCCTTACGGAGCGTATCCATTCCAGTTTTAACCAAACCGTGGCCTCCACAGGCAGGCTGTCTTCTTCCAATCCCAATCTGCAGAATATTCCGGTGCGCACCGAACTGGGACGCGAGATTCGCAAGGCCTTCTGTGCCATCGATAGTGAGCATGTGATGATGGCCGCAGACTATTCGCAGATAGAACTGAGACTACTGGCCTTGATGAGCCGCGATGAGGTATTGATACAGGCTTTTGCCGAAGGCAAGGATATTCATGCCCAGATGGCGGCCAAGATTTACAACGTGCCTATTGAACAGGTTAGCAAGGATCAGCGTCGTGCCGCTAAAACGATTAATTTCGGCATCCTGTATGGGATGGGGCAGCGTAAGCTATCCCGCGAACTGGGGATCAGTCTGGCAGAGGCCAAGGAAATTATCGAAAGCTATTTTAACCAGTTTCCCTCGATTCGCGACTACATCAATGGCTGCGTTGCCAGGGCCAGGCAGCTTCAGTATTCCGAAACGCTCTTTGGACGCCGGCTGTACCTGCCTAACATTTCCAGCAAGAATCCGGGCCTAAAAAGCGAAGCGGAACGCGTGGCAGTGAATATGCCGATTCAAGGTACCGCTGCGGATATCATTAAAAGGGCGATGATCAGTATCGATGATAAGATAAAGGCAGATAGCAATATCCGTATGATTTTACAGGTTCACGATGAACTGGTATTTGAGGTGCGCAGAAACGCTCTGGACGAAGCAAAAAGCCTGGTTAGGGAATGCATGGAAAAGGCTTTGCCCGCAGAACTAAGCAGCGGAGTACAGCTAAAAACGGATATCGGAACTGGCAGAAACTGGTACGAAGCACACTAAAGCAACGTTAGGGTGCTGAGTGGTGTTCGTGGTGGGTTAAACGCTCTATAAAATGTGCTTTCCTGCCTATCTTGAAGAGCCAGTAAACCAAAAATCCGGTAAGCACAAAAACGATAAAGCCTATTATCACCAACATCCAGGGGAAGGCTTTCTGCAGTTCCACGGTCATCATTTCCTGCTTGTTCCACATGGAATTGCTATCGAAGCTCCAGGAGATACTACCCTTATCCTTGTCCACATTTTCGGGCAAGGCATTGGTGGAGATAATCTTCCAGGGCACGTGCAGCTTATAATTCCAATTCGCACTTTCCGTTTGCATGCGGCTAAAGAGATTTTCCAGATCGTCATCGGATTCTTGCGAGCCAAGCGAAATGCGGCGTTTAAAGGTGATCCGTCGTCCCGGCTCTTTATTCAGGGTGATCTTACCCCAAAAATCGGCATTGGAAAGCTGGTCATTCACATTATTGAAGGCTTCCACGCTCTTGAATTTGAATTCGATGGTATACACCGCATCAGGGCCACGCCTTTGGATATTATAGGACTGCAGGCTGATTCCGGGAAGGGAGGATTTGCGCATGATTTCTTCAGGGTTCTCATAAGGTGAACGGTGAATTAGACGCAGCTTCGCCCTGCCGGAGCCATCATGATTAAGCCAGAGCTCTTCATCATAATGAACGCATCCCGCAAGCACAGATAGTGCTATCATCAGCATCAACAGGCGTTTCATGTGTCAAATCCCACTAATAATATTATGTTTAAAAGCATTAAAACAAATCCCGTTTTTTTTGGCAAGGACTTTCTTTCGGGTTAGAAGTTATAACGCCGCCTCTTTAATCCTTGGCGGGAACTCACAAAACCTCCATCACCCCAAATCGGTGCCCGTGCGATGCCCATGCAAATGCCCGGTGGTCGCATGGGAAGCGCATGGAAATGAAGAATGAAAAATGAAGAATGAAAGCGGCGCGATATGGTATAACTAATGTTCAGTATACGATATGGACATTATGGACAACAGGAAACGAAATGAAAGCACTGTGTTTCACTTTTCCACCTTTACACTTTTCCACCTTTTCACCTTCCCGCCTTTTCACCCTTTCACACTACCTTGGTAGGATATAACTATATCTAATTTCAATAAAATGCTTGACATAATCGGGAACAAAATCTTAGGTGTGATTGTGTCTTTTATATGTTCCGGTTTATTCACAACATCATCGTTATGAGGCGGGAGGAACAGGAAAGCTTATGTTCGTGCCAGGCAGGCAAAATACTGATTTAGGTACTGCCAATTCCGGCGGTAAGGAATCCTGCGTCTTCTATCCCCGCATCTTCATCAATTCACCTTTGCCCCTTTTCGGTAAGGGGATCATAGCCAATTTTAGGAGAAGATCATGAAACAAAAGCTCATGTTCGTTTTACTTATTTTCCTCTGCACCTGTCTGATGGCTGCAGAACGCTCGGTAACGCCCAATGAGGTAAGAAACTTAGCCTTTAGTAATGCCCGCGAGCTTTGGGGGAATAATCTGGATGCCGCAGAGCCGATCCCTTTGTATGGGCCGGACGAAAGCCTTGTTGCCTGGCAATATGATTTTTCCTTGGGCAAAGCTTTTCCTTCCAAAGACGGGCTAAGCCAAAGCTGTGCTGCTGATCTGGCTGCGGGCAATTGGGAAAAAGCCTTCCGCAAAGGAGAATTTGCTTATATGGTGGTGGGGGCCAACCGCAAGATGCCGGTGTTGATAGAATTTTCTCAGACTCTTTCCATGCAGATCATTTATGGGGAGCAAATCGCCAAAGCTGCTTCCGAAGCCTTCCCGAATGGCTATGAAATAGAGAAGATTTATTATATGGGGCCGGTGGACTATTGGACCTGCGTTTCAGATGGCAAGGAAAAGCGTTACATAAATGTGGAGCCCAAGCTGAAAGTATTGGATGAAACTGCTTTCCATAAACACCTGGCATCCATGACGCCCTATTGGGAAAGGGATGATTTCGATGAGGACTGGGCCAGCATGCTGGATGGCAATAGAACCATGAATAGAACCACCTCCTACATTCCCTATTTGGACAAAATGCCCTTTTACATCTGGCACGAAGGCTGCGCTCCCACCACCGGTTCCATGCTCGCTTCGTGGTGGGACGAGGTTTACCAATTAAGTAATCTGGATAAGTATCTCATGACCAAATGGGATGATGTTCAGGATCAATATGACCACCATGTAACCGATATGAATTTGTCGCTGCACAATCACATGGATACAGATGGTGAGGGTGGCACTTCCCGCGAAGATATCTGCGATGGCTATGAAAATGCTTTTGAAGGCAGAGGATATGGCTGTGAATCGGATGGACGCTGGGCTGCAAGCTGGGAACCAAGGGAACTGATGGAAAATGTACGCTATGAGATTTCCGAAAATCACCTTCCCCTCCATACCGGCATTCCCAATCATGCCGTAGCCTGCGTGGGATATAGCGACGATCCGGACATCTTCTATGTGCACGATCCCAATAATGCGGATATTGTGGCCTATAACCGCGGGATTCTGGAAGCGATCTATTGGGTGCATGTTTATCCTGATGATCCCGGAGATTATGGCTGGGTGCAGCTTACGTCATTAAATGGCGGTATGGGATGGAGTGATAATAATGGTGGAGAAACCCTGAATTCCGGTGATATGTACGAAATAACCTGGGATGGTTGGCTGGCCGATCACCTCGAAGTAAGGCTGTACTACCATGCCGAAGGAGGGGCGAATCCGGAATATTGGATTCCCATCACCATGGATACGGAAAATGACGGATTGTACGAATGGTTGGTGCCTGATATCAATTGCTTTTGGGGTAATCAAACAGATTATGGCAGGATAAAGATTGAATTCTATGATCCTGCCCTGGATAGAATTATCGCCACCGACGGCAGCTTTGGTAATTTCAAAATCCGTCCCGGAGGAAGCCTAACCGAACTGAACGATTCCCCTCAGTCTGCCGTACGCAATCCAGACTACTTTACAGCCAATCTCTTTGAAGAGGATACCTGGTATGCCATATCCCTATATGACGATGTGGCGGAGGGATATCATCCCTGGGACATCGAGCTGTATAATAATGCCCAGTTCACCGGGGAAGCAGAGCTCTTTACCGGAGAGGACAAAGTGAACTATGTGGTGGTGAATAACAATCAGCTTGCAGCTCATGAATATGGCATAAAAGTAAGCAATGCCCATGATCAGACCGTTGCCTTTGGAGAGCTGTCACAAGTGGAAGGCATCATCACTCCTGGAACCTATAGCTACAGCTATAATGGCCTGCAATTTGCCTATATGCACAATCTCAGTCTGCCGGCGGGGAATTACTTCATCGAGGCGGATGTAAACAATGCAAGCTCATCCCTTGATCTGGATATGGCTCTTTATGCTCCCGGTGGGGATGGCATCTTTGGCTATAATGAAGCGATGGTGTTTTCACGCAATGTGGAACCAGGAGGAACGGAGTCCTTTAATGTTACCCTTACCCAGGCAGGCATTTATGGCCTGTGCATCAGCTCCGGAAGCCTCATCAACGCGGATTACACCCTACGCATTTATAGTGGAGGAAAGTGGACGGGACTGGCAAATCACAATTGGCACAATCCTGCCAATTGGCTTGGAAACGCAGTTCCCACGCTGAATGATGATGTGCTGATCCCAAGCGGATGCCCCAATGATCCTTATGTGTATGCACAATCCTTCGCTGCGGTTAGAAGCCTTACTCTGGCCAGCGATACTGCTCTTCATATCCAAACTTCAAATCTATCCGTTTATGGCAATTTTCAGGTGCTGGGAACGGTGCATCTGGAAAACGACGTAAGCACTCTGGAAGTGTCCGGCAACATCTCCTGGGAAGCATTTTCCAGCCTGGTGGCAGTGGCAGGAAGCAATATAATCTGTTATGGCAACTGGACAATGAAGGAAAATTCCCAGATCAGGCCTGCCGCAGGAACGGTGCAAATGGTGTCCAACCGCAATGCACACATCACCAATCTCGCCAGCAATACCAGCCTGTACAATCTGGTGATAAACAAACAATCCAGCGCCACCGTATATTATTCTGCCCTCTCTACTTATGATCTGGAAATAAACGGGCAGCTTACTTTCCAAAATGGCTACATGGGCTCGGGCTCAGATAGAATGATAGACCTGGATGGACTGCCGGTATTTATAAATGGTGGGCCTCGCTTTGACCATGGCACTTTTAAGCTTGATGGCATTTCGGGCACGCTTGCCTGCCCTGCCGGAACCTGGTTTTACAACCTTATGATCGACACTCCCGCAGCCTGTGTGCTTGGTGCAGACCTCAATGTACATGGCGATTTGCTGCTAACGGGGGGAGGTCTGTATGCCGATGATTATCATCTTTACATCAAAGGCTCTTTCTACAACAACATGATAAATGGCGGTTTTTTAAAAGGCACCAGCACCGTTACTTTCGATGGCGGAGCCCAATCCGAATGCGTGAATGTGGAGATGCACATTCTGGAAATTGTGGGTGGCACCGAGCTTCATTTCGACAGCGGTGTTTCCTCCTGCGATAGCTATGTATGGACGGACGGCACCCTCTACATCGATGGCGGCACCTTGAACATCATGGACCTCGCAGCAGACGGGGTTTACGGCAATTACACCATCCACAGCGGTTATCTGTTCATCATCCAGGATTCAGAACACAGGCTTGATCTACGGGGATCTTTAAGGCTTCATGGGGGCCTCATGAGAGTTAGTGGCGGCTATGGAGGCATGACCATCCCCTGGGGCGGAAGCTGTGAACTAACCATCACCGGTGGAACTTTGGACTTCCCGAATAGCGGTCTATTGATCCAGAATTCCGGCTATGCCCTAACCACCAACCTCACTGGCGGTACCATCCAAATGAAGGGGAATCTGGCCTGCACCAGGGACAACTTCCTTCCCACGGG
The DNA here is from genome assembly GCA_964609575.1 of uncultured Candidatus Cloacimonas sp. Lineage (GTDB taxonomy): Bacteria > Cloacimonadota > Cloacimonadia > Cloacimonadales > Cloacimonadaceae > Cloacimonas. The sequence goes on along the minus strand of CAZSST010000023.1, from coordinate 13,615 downwards.
TACCACCTTCCATGTGAAGCGTGCCACCTCCGGAACCCAAACCCTATATTGCGTTGCTTCCAGCCGTTTTGGCAACTTGGTTATAGATAGCGGTTTAACTCGTGATAACGATTACCTGGCCACCAGAGAAACGAATCTGCCGCGTGCGGAAGTGATCACCCTGATGTCTGATGTAAAAGTATATGGCGATCTGATAGTAAGTTCCGGCACTCTGGATCTTAGCGGCTTCAGTATGCTGGTAGGTAATGATATCGACATCCACGGCAACCTGATTATGGATAGCGGCACCGATCTGCTCTCTGCCGGGGCATCGCTCTATTGGTTCGCATCCGCCACCGGCACCATCACCACCGGAGAGATCAGAGTAACGCGTTGGTTCTCCATCGATGCAGGCTCTACTTTCCAGATGAATGCCAATAGCGATCTGCGTTTTGTGGGCGAATATCCCGCCTTTATCACCAATATGGCAAGCGGAACCACTCTGGGAGACCTCTATCTGGACAAGGATGACGCCCAGGAAGTAACAGCAGTGGCCGGTTCTTTGCCCTTCACCATTGCCGGAAATCTGCATTTGGCTGGGGATAACTATCTGGTGGTGGATAGCTGCATTGTGGCGGTTAGCGGCTATGTGAATTCCGCCTCCCAATCCGGAGTGAATCTGCTGCATGGCGGAAATCTAACCGTTAACGGCAATTACTACAACTATGGAACCGTGTACCTGTATCTGGGAAATCTGACCATCGGTGGTGATTTGCAGCTGAATGGCTCCCTATACGTGGGTGCAAACACCGTGCAGATCGCCGGTAAAGCCATTTTCAATAATACTTCAGTGCTGAATATCGGCTCCGGAATCTTCCGTTGGACGGACGCTACCTCACCCTACAGCACCACCCTGAATGGCACCATCACCATGGAGAGCGGGTCTCTGATCGCCGCCCACAATTCGGTTATTATCGGAACCTCGCTTGATTTCAGCCCCGGAACCGGCACCCTGGCCTGTGCAGGCTTCGCGGTTAATATGCAAAGCCTTTTCAATCCCACCAGCGGAACGGTGACAATCACGGAGCATCCTTCCGGTGAACCCAGCCTCATCGGCATGGTGCAAAACAATGGCTTCAATGTACTTAAGATCGATAGCAGCACCGGTGCCGAGCTAAATACCCACATTGTGGTGGCCAGTGGCCTGGTGGAGGTAATCTCAGGACGCCTGGATACCAATGGTCATACTCTGAAAGCATATGCGGGGGTAACCGTACGCCGCTATGGCATCCTGGAAGTGGACGCCTGGGGCACTCTGCAAATCGCGGGAGGACAAAGCCTGATCGTGCAAAGTGGTGGCATATTGCAATGCCTGGGAGAAGCCGGCAGCGAGGCAGAAATAAGCGCTATAAGCGGCTTTATCGGCTATGACATCCTCTCCGGAGCCTTCATTGCCGCCCGGGAAGCCATCTTCCGCAATATGAATATCGCGGGAGTGCAGGTGCAAAGCGGCGCCACGGTGGATATGAATAACTGCTTTACGAATTGCACCTTCACCGATGGCTTTAGCGGTACCATCTCCAACCGTTCCCGCTTTCTGCTGCTTAATACCAGCCAAAATCTCACCATCATGGGCGCAAACTTCCCCGAAAGCCTCACCTTCGGCTACAATGTGGCCAAATCGGTGAATTACGGAGCAGTGTATATGCTGGACGCCACAGGGATTTTTTCCGGGGAAGACTATGATGCCGATCCCTATAATAGAATCAATTGGGGCATTTTACCGCCCGTAACCGATCTAAGTATAACCCTGCAGCCAGGCGGCAATGTGCAGTTAAACTGGAGCTATCCCTTCACCCCAAGCTGGTTCAATATCTACAGCTCAGATAGTCCTGATCTCACGGCCAGTCCTATGTACCTGATCGATACCGTGGCAGGCAGCACCACCACCTTTGCAGAACCGGCAACAGCGGAAAAACGCTTCTATCTGATCACCGCGGTTCAGGAATGATAGGATTGTAAAAATATGGCTCTCTTTCAAACCAAGTGGGTCTTTATCTCTTGTCCACACTATAAGCGCCACTAAGCAGGAGTCATTTGCGCCGAGATATTTATCTTATAGATTCTGGCTATCAGGCGCAAAGGACTCATGCGAAAGTTACCATCTTCACATGAGTCCTGCAGCCCACATAATTGATGCCAAATATGTAGAATAGTAGAGAGCTGCATGACTCCTGCTGTAAAAGGATTCCGGGCATCTTCCCTAATAGCAACCAAGAATCAACCAAGATCAATCCTGGATCGCGATGAAAGAGGGCTCTGGGATGAATGACGATAGGGAGAATGCTTCAAAGCTCGGCAGAGAGTGCATGGAGATTTTTGGACGGCCGATGCCACTCTCGCATGTAATCGCCCTTCAAATGTCTTTATTGAAAGAGAAATGCAGAAACTGCTTGACAAAAAAACGGCCAACGAGTTTCAGGATTAAATCTCCAGGGAGGATTAGTCCTAATTGGTAAGGCAGCGGTCTTGAAAACCGCCGGGTTCTGCCCATGGGGGTTCGAATCCCTCATCCTCCGCCAGAATATAGAGTGATCCCTTTTATGGGGAGAGGTGACCGAGCTGGCTGAAGGTGCACGCCTGCTAAGCGTGTGTGGGTCAAAAGCCCACCCAGGGTTCGAATCCCTGCCTCTCCGCCAGATAGATATAGTGTACACTGGGCAGTCGCCAAGTGGTAAGGCAGCGGGTTTTGGTCCCGCCATCCGGGGGTTCGAATCCTCCCTGCCCAGCCAAACCACAACCAATGTTCCTGCTGGGATGTCGTCTAATGGTAGGACAGCGGACTCTGGATCCGTACGTGGGGGTTCAAATCCTCCCATCCCAGCCAAAAATGAGAGCATCACTATCAATCCCAAGCGGATTTTCAGTTATGAAGCATTATCCGATGCATTGAACAAGAAATCATCATTATTTTGGACACCAGGCAGCACCGCTATATCCGGGAGATAATTCAGGCATTGATGTTAGCCCAATTGTGGTATTGGAATTCAAACCTCCTAAACAAACTATTTCTTACCTAATATATTATTGGCGGTTTGGACTACAAAGCCGCGCATAATAATCTGCCTGCTTTTAAAGTCCATGAGGCTCTACAATATCCACATCAGCAAGAAGTTTTTCTGGCCTCATGTACTCCAATAGCATTATTCAGGATTAGTGTTTCATGCAAGTCTCGGGTTGAGACTTAAATCATCTGCATTACCTTCTGTTTAAGAAGCGATTAGATGATTTGCAAAAATGAATGTTACATTGTAGTAATGATAAAAGGTCATAGATAGGTATGTTGGTGAAGAATTATGCTTGACAGTTAGTATCTTGGTTTGATATTTGTTCTATTCACTTTGGAAGGAGTCTTTATGCTACGTTATGTGCCTGATTTTATACTGAATCGCGCCGCTGCTGACACGTATTCAGGTTCTTTATCCGGGTTTGTGCTGTTTGCTGATATTGCCGGGTTCACCGACCTGAGCAATGTCCTGCGTAAAGAGGGAAAAAAGGGTGCTGAGGCACTGCACCAATATCTGCACACTGCTCTGGCTTATCCCATTCACACGGTGGAGAGCCATGGCGGATTTGTCAGCCACTTTGCCGGAGATGCTTTCTACGCAGTGTTTCCCGAGGGTGAGGTAGCTGAGCTGAAACAGGTGGTGGATGACCTAGTGAGCTATTCTGCTCAGCACCAAACCTGCCACACAGGGTTGGGCGATTTTCCGCTGAAAGTGCGGATCACACTTTGCTCTGGCAAGCTGGACTGGCAGGTATATCGCCTGGCAAGTCAATATGAATATGTCTTCGCGGGCAGCCCGCTACATGAGACCAAAGCGCTCAGCGCTCAGAAACATGATCTTGCGCTGTCTCCGGCTGTGCAGGCTGCGTTCGCAGAGGTTGCCCCCAAACCTTTATCCCACAAACATAGCAGCTTCCAGCGTGATGAGGCCCAAGCCAGTAAATTCTTGAATTCCAAACTGCAGGGGATTAGTTTCGAAAACGAAATTCGGGATGCGGCATACTGCTTCATTGATCTGTCCCTGGTAAGGAAGGACAGGATAGCCGCAGCGCTGGAGCTGATCCATGACAAGCTGGATAACTATGGGGGATTTCTCAACAAGCTGGACGCCGGGGATAAGGGATTGGTGGCTTTGGTGCTATTTGGCCTGCCCAAGGCGATGGGTAATACTCTGGAAAGGGCTTGCCGTTTTGCTTTGGAAACAATTAACACCTTTCCCGGGCTGGCTATTGGCCTGTCCTGCGGCAATGCCTATGCGGGCTATGTGGGTAGCGAAAGCACTCAGGAATACACTGCGCTGGGTTCTGCCGTGAATTTGGCTTCCCGCCTGATGCAGAAAGCTAAGCAGGGTGAGATTCTTACCGATAGTTACCTGGAGCAGGAAATGCACTACAAATACCGCTTTGAACCTGCGGCAACCGTTACCTTGAAAGGCTTTACCACCCCTGTGCACAGCAACCGGTTGTTTGAAAGACTGCCTGCCCCTCCCCAAAGCTTCATGGCCGATCTGGTAGGCAGGGATGAGGATCTGGGGCTGATCAGGCAGGCTGTGGAAGAACCAGGAAGCCGCATTGTGTATATTTCCGGCGAGCCGGGCATAGGTAAGTCGCGTTTGATTCTGGAGGCCTTGAAGCCCTATCCCAAACGCTACTTCCTATTCTGCGACCCCTCCGGGCACAGGCTGCTGGAACCCATCAAGCAGTTCCTGCGGCAGTACTTCGCTTATGATCTGCTGCTGAGCAGAGAACAAAACCAAAAAAGTTATAGGCAACAATGGGAACAACTGGCAGGGGAGGATAAGGAACTGCAGCGCATCGAGTCCATCGTGGGTAACCTGCTGGGCTTGGAATGGGAAGGTTCAATCTGGAGCATACTACCTCCGGAGGAAAGACCGGAACAGCAAAGAAGAGCCTTTGCCACACTGCTGGCCAGAATAACCGAGGCGGAAAAGGTAATCATCCATCTGGACGATCCCCAGTGGCTGGATGACAGCGACACAGAGTACTTCCGGCAGCTTGGTACCGCCAAGATAGATAATATCGCAATCATCGCTGCCTGCAGGTATCTGGAAGACGGCACGCCCGTAAACCTGGAGATACCCAATTGGGAAGCCAGGAACATAGAGCTGAACCGCTTGAGCGAAGATGCCTCATCCACATTGATTTGCCATCTGCTTCAAGTGGATGCCTTGCCGCCGGAAACACGGGATTGGATAGTGAAGAAAGCAGATGGTAATCCTCTCTTTATTGAACAGGTGGCGGCCTATCTGAAGGAAAACGACTGCTTTGACAGCGCATACAGGTTGAAAGGCAACCTGGACTACCTCAGTTCCTTTGGCATTGCGGATATCATCGGCAGCCGCATAGACAGCCTCACGGATAGTGTGCGCAACACCCTGCAGCATGCCTGTGTGCTGGGACTGGAGTTTAACACGCGGGTGCTGAGTGAGATGCTGTCTCGCAAGCTGGACGACGACCTCGGCGAAGGCAAACAGGCACGCGTTTGGGCAGATGTGGATGAACTGCGCTATATCTTTACCCATGTGCTGATCAAGGACACCGCCTATAACCGCATGCTGAGCGATAAACTGCAGAAGCTGCACCTGCTGGCAGCGGAAGCTATGGAAAGGATGTACAAAGATAATGAGAAGGCCCTGAATGAGCATGCGGAGGAGATAGCAGGGCACTATGAGAATGCAGGAAAGGAAGAAAAGGCTGCTAAGTATTACGATATTGCTGGGTGCTGGTATAAAGAGCAATATGACTGGATTAAGAGCGAATCCTTATTAAAAATAGCTTTGGCCATCAGAGAGAAGGTATTGGGAGCGGAGCATCAGGATACTGCAACATCACTTAACAATCTGGCATGTTTACATGAAGAGCAAGGCAAATACTCTCAAGCTGAATCCCAGCATATTCAGGCATTGGCGATAAGAGAGAAATGTTTGGGTCCAGATCATCCTGATACAGCAGACTCGTTGAACAACCTGGCAATCTTATATAAAGCTCAGGGTAAGTATTCGCAATCCGAATCTTTACATCTACGGGCACTGGCGATAAGAGAAAAGTATTTGGGGCCCGATCATCTTGATACCGCAACCTCATTAAATGGTTTGGCCATATTGTACAAAGCTCAGGGTAAGTATGCACAAGCCGAACCATTGTATTTGCGGGCGCATGCTATTAAAGAAAAGTGCTTAGGGTCAGATCATCCAGAAACAGCAATTACGTTGAACAACCTTGCAATATTGTATGAAGCCCAAGGAAGATATGACCAAGCCGAATCGCTATATCTGCGGTCGTGGGTAATAAATGAGCAGAGTCTGGGAACGGAGCATCCCAGTACAGCACTATCTTTAGACAATTTGGCATCATTGTATCAATCACTAGGTAAATACAGCCAAGCTGAACCACTATTGTCACGTGCACTGGCAATTTATGAGCAGGTCTATGGCGTAGAGCATCTCGATACAGCTATATCATATAATAATCTTGCTTGCCTATGTCAAGCTCAAGGCAAATACGATCAAGCAAATCACTTATTTCTACAGGTACTTGAGATCAATGAGAAAATCTTGGGCGCTGAGCATCCGGAGATAGCCCGCACGTTAAACAATATTGCAGGTTTATATTTCGTTCAAGGCAAATACACCGAAGCTGAACACCTTCATCAACGGGCATTATCCATCCGTGAGCAGACCTCGGGTCCTGAGCATCCCGATACGGCAATTACACTAAACAATCTGGCAAACTTGTATCAAGTCCAAAGAAAATATGCCCAAGCCGAACCTCTTTTTCTACGTGCGATAGTGATCAAGAAAAAGGTTCTGGGAACAGAGCATCCCAGTTTGGCACTAACGCTAAACAGCTTGGCAACAATGTACTATAACATTGACAAGTATGATCAAGCTGAATCTCTATTTCTTCAAGCGTTGGAAATCAGAAAAAAAAATCTGGGTCGTGAACATCAAAAAACACAGCAAACCCTCAAGGGACTCATTGATACCTATGAAAAGCTCAACCAACATGACAAAGCCGCTGAATACAGAGCTATACTGATCCCCAAAGCTCCTGAGGGTGAATAGAGGGGTAAGTAGCCAAGATCATACTAAATGACATGTTTCTCTTGAGAGTTCCGAAAATGCATCTCTGATTCATTGTGGCTTAGCTGAGTTTGGATTATTCGATGGTCTCTCATAAATCCTGCCCACAAAGCTCATACTTTCCTTGTACACATCCAAGTCCCTATGTGTCATACAGACTCCCTTTTCTCACAGTTTACTCTCACAGCGAAGCTCTCACAGGACGAAGTCCTCTCACAGCTTCAGCTCTCACCTAACTATACAAATACCTCTTAATCTTCTGCGTAGGAGTCTTTTGGAAGGGTTCATTAACGATCTGAATCTTGGCAATGCGGCTGAAGGAAGCCAGAATCTTATTCACGTCATTGCGGTTCTTTTCCATTAGTTCGGGGATCTTAGCCAGGGGGATTTTATCGGCATCGAGGGTTTCCAGATCGGGATAAATGAGAGCATGAAGCTGGCGATCTCTTTCCAGCACCAGCGCTTCACCCACATAGGGCAGATTGGTGAGCTTTTGTTCCACCAGTTCGGGATAGATGTTTTCACCGGAAGGGCCCAGAATCATGTTTTTGCTACGGCCACGAATAAATATGAAGCCATCTTTGTCCAGAGTGCCGATATCTCCGGTGTAAAGCCAATCTCCACGCAGCACTTCGTGGGTGGCCTCATCGTTCTTGTAGTAACCCGTAAAGATCTGTTCCCCACGGAGGATGATTTCTCCGGGAACCTTTTCCGGATCATGTGAATCTATCTTGATCTCCAGGAAATCCACTACCTTGCCGCTGGATTCGAAGCGGTGTTCCGCCCATCCTGCATAGCCCACCAGGGGTCCACACTCCGTCATGCCATAGCCGATGGTGAAAGGTAGCTTAATCTTTTTCATAAAGAGTTCCACTTCGGCATTCATAGGCGCACCGCCGGTAATCAATTCGCGTAAATTGCCGCCAAACGCAGTGATCAGTTTGGCCCTGATCTTCTTTAAAATCAGCTTGTTGATGAGGGGAATCTTCAGCAGTTTCTGCATCTTGGGCGTCTCGATGAGCGGCTGAATCTGCTTTTTATAGATCTTTTCGATAAGTAGGGGAACGGTTAGCACCACCTGCGGTTTCAGATCTTGCATGGCTGCCAGCAGCAGTTTGGGGGCAGGAATCTTCTCCATAAAGTTCATATGATTGCCCCGTGTGAAAGGATAGAGCATGTCAAAGGCTGCGGCATAGGCATGAGCCAAAGGAAGGAAGGCCAGCACTTTGGCTCTCACTTCGAAAGTGAGATGATCACGGGCAAAGATCACATTAATCAGCAGACTGCGATGGGGTAGCATCACGCCCTTGGAAAAGCCCGTAGTGCCGCTGGTATAGATTATGGCGGCGATATCATCGTTGCTGCATACGTCTTCGATTATGAACTGAGCCGGAGTGGCAGGAAAACCTGTAATACCTTCATCCAGAATGGGGCTGACCGTCTTACGGTTATCTCCCTGGCTGTAAAGCAGCCTAAAATCTTCCAGGGCAAAGATATATTTCACCCCTTTCAGGGTATCTTCATCGATAGCATCGTATTTATCTTTGGAGATAAAAAGCAACATGGCATCGCTGTGATTCACAATATGCTGCGTATCTTCCGGAGAAAAAGCAGCCAGAATGGGTACCACTGTGGCACCAAAAGTAACCGTGGAAAGCCACACTGTGGCCCAGGCACTGCAGTTTTTCCCCGCCAGCGCGATCTTGGTACCTCTGGTCACCCCGCAAGCCTTGAATAGCTTGTGCATCCACGTTATCCGTCTGGCTACATCGCCATAACTAAGTGCCTTTCCGGGGTAATCAGTAAACGCCGGTAAATCCCAATATTCTTTTATGGCCCCACCAATGTAGGGGATTAGCTTCTCGTTAATCATATCGTCTCCCTTTTATAAAAACATGCTTTTGAATACGATGGCAATTGTCAGTGCCCAGGCATAGCTAACAAAAGTACCCACCAGAAAATAGTTACTAAAATGCGTGGCCTGTCGTGCTGTTTTGTCGCTTTGTGCTTCCGGCAGGCGAATGATGGATTTGGCAGCGATCAGAAAGGCAATCAGTTCATAGTGATTTACCAATACGGCAATCGTGATTAAGAACCTTTCTGCTACCCCAATAGTGCGGCTCGAACGCTCCTGTTCAGCGTCCAATTCGGTGTCCCCATCCAGGGCACTATCCAGCACCGCATCCGTGAAGTGAATCCCTGCCACCACCGTTATCATCATTAATGTGAAATACTTAACCAATAGATCCAGAGGGTATTGGCCAATCAGACTGCTAAGAGTGGCATGGTCGTGGGCGGATAAAATTCCTGCGGCGATGAAGATGGTAAGGGCATGCACAGCCTGATCGCCAAGAAATAGCAGCCATTGCATACGGCCAAACCAGACCTTGCAGGCACCTTTCAGATAGTCCACCACGCCATGCAGTACAGCCAGGCTAAAAAGCACCAGCAGTACCTGCGTATTTAGCAGATCGATCATACTTAAAATGCCTGCCAGTAGATAGATAAAGCTGTGTGTGCCCAAACCCGAAAATCTTGCCTTGTTGCGGATAATCCAGCGGTTTTGCAGCAGAAAATCACTAACAAAATGAGCAAAAATTAGTCTCCAGATCACCATAGCTCTCCTCCTTTCGGCCTTGAACCAACAAGCAATATAACTTGTAAACAGGTGAAACAAGTATTTATGCTTGTGGTGTAAGGCTCAGCTCTCACTTAGCTAACTCCTCACTCAATTCATTCCAGGGAAGCTCTGCAAAGTAACTTAGCGCTTCCTGGATGCGTTCCCAGTTGGCATTTTGCAGAAGTTGCTGGACATTTTGCCAGCTTGATTCCATCAGTTCGGAGCTTTGCTTCAGAGTTCTCCCTTCCATTTTCAGCAGGATAGCCTTGCGTTGCTTATTGCTCCAGCTTTTTTCAAAGTGGTCACAACATCCCAAGATGACATTGGCACTACGATTGGCAAGTTCCCGCGGACTATGCAGAAAGCTCAGCCTGCCTTTATGCATATCGAAGCATCCCAAGGCGGAACGGGAACGATGGTAAGCGCTGCCATCCCTTTGGTAGCTGGTTCCGGAGCTGATACTGCGTTCTCCCATCCCGATTCCACATCGGAACAAAGGAACTGAAGCGGGCAACAACAAGGCAAAACGCAGCCGCAGCATCAGCAGAAAGTGATAGAAATATTGGGGATTTAGAATGCTGAATTGAAATTCATCGCCCTGGATTACCGAAAAAGATAGTAATTCTGCTTCGGCAGCTGGGAGGGCCTGGCAGGTAGCGGTAAATGCTTCTTTGATTCCTGCATCCAAAGCTTTACGCTGCACAATCGTGAATAACCTTGAGGCAATAATATCACAGGTGAATACAGCTATCATTCTGGCTCCCTAATTTTAGTAAAAACAAAGCGTAAGACAAGTTTATTGACTTGCCGATGCTTGTCAAGGATAATGGCTGGGTAGTTTGCCAAGCCTTAAAGTATCTTAACTGCCTGCTTCAATAATATCCTTCGTAATCATCCAGCCAATAGTAGAAATCCTCTTCGGCATTATCGATCTCGTCGTCGGTGAGGTATTCGTAGATAGCGTCGATATTGGTTTCGGCATTGTCATCGCCCAATTCATCGGCCACCAGATACCAGAAATAAGCTGATTCCAGGTCTTTAATCGTTCCCAGGCCATCCTGATAGCAGGTTCCCAAGTTGTTTGCAGCACCGGCATGACCTTGATTGGCGGCCTTTTCATAATATTTCATGGCCTCGGTATAATTCTGGGCGATTCCCTTACCGTCATAATAACTATTGGCAAGGTTAAACTGGCCATCCATGCAGCCCAGATCAGCAGAGCGGCGGTACCAATAGACAGCAGTTTCGTGATTTTTTTCCACTCCGCTGCCAAAATCATAGCAAACTCCCAAATTGTTTTGGGAAAGCTCTTGATTTTGCTCTGCAGCTTTCTTATACCATTTCACGGCTTCGGCGAAATTCTTTTCCACGCCATTTCCCTCTTCATAGCTAATCCCCATATTATGCTGTGCATTGGCATAGCCTTTGTCGGCAGCTTTGCGCCACCAATAAACGGCAGTTGCATAATTCTGCTCAATACCATAGCCGTGATAGTAACATAGTCCCAAATCAGTTTGATAACCCAGATCACCGGCTTCGGCTTTTTGCTTCATTTCTTCGGAATAGGTTTGCCCGCTTAGGGCGAAAACTAACGACACAAGCATCAGAATCAATATTAATCTATGCATTCTGAACCTCCAGTTTATAATGAGATTGAAGTTCTGTACCATATCAGGATTGTCAAGCAAATCCTACATTCTACATTCTACATCCTACATTCTACATCCTACATCCTACATCCTACATCCTACATCCTACATCCTACATCC
>CAZSST010000023.1:0-1978 GCA_964609575.1 uncultured Candidatus Cloacimonas sp. | reverse complement strand
ACATTCTACATCCTACATCCTACATCCTACATCCTACATCCTACATCCTACATCCCCAGTTCCCTCCCTCATCGCGATCTTGGATGGTTCTCGGATGGTTCTGGGAGGGTTCTCGGAGGGGCTTGGGTATCCAGATGAGGCGATGTTTATGAGTGCTGCCATAGGCATAAAGCAAAGCCCCGCACTGGATGGGCACGGGGCTTGTAAATCATCTTTTGGGCTTCTGGAAGCGATGGGGCAGACTTAGCTTAGTTTAGAACAGGGTGTAGCTAAAGCCCAGGCCCAATATTTCCTTCCACTGCACAGCGTGCACGGCTTCTTTTTCGTAGCGCAGTTCGAAGGTTAGATTGGCGGATAGCAATCCCCACAGCTTAACTATAAGGGCATTTTCCCAAGCTACGTCCAGGGCTTTCCAATCGCCATCCACCTCGTCGCTTTGGGAATTGAAGAGGGCCTGGTATAGTCCCAGGCGGCTTTTGAAATTGGTATCCATCATGGGCAGCTTGGTCTTGTACTCGGTAACCGATTCCAAACCGCCATCCACGGTGGTTTCCAGCTCGCGGGTGAGATCGGGTTGCAGAGCTTCCCTATTCAATCTCTCGCGGAAAGCAGCACCAAAACGGGTGTCCAGCGAGGTATTTTCGCTGCTGTAAAACGAGCGCATAATACCCGCAGATTCGGTTAGCAGCATGGGATTGATGATTCTGGTGAGGTCAGGATCGGATTCATCGATAAATTGAGATTCCATCCGCACCGCTGCAAAGGGATCAACCCAGCCCTGGGTGGTGAAGCGAAATAGCGATTCCAGGTCGATCTTATCCGTGGATTTTTGCGGGGTTTGCCATTCTCTTTCGCCGCTGGCTTCCACCTTTTGCAGGTGGGTTTGTCCGAAGGCCAGCTTCAGGGTGGTGCGGTTCAGCAGCCAGGATTTCAGCTGTTTCTCCGCGCTGGTATTGGAATTGGCCACCCAGGTGATATTACTGAGCTCGGTGCCCACCCAATCGCTATTATAAGCGCTTTGTGTGAAGCTGAAATTGAAATCTGAATCCAGCTTCCAGGGTTCGGCTGCCAGCATCAGAGGTAGCATCATCAGCAGGATAACTGCGTATTTCATTTGTGAAACTCCCCTATGCCCAAATACCTTTGGCATTAAGGGCCAGCTTGATTTTTTCGATGAGATTGGCCTGCACTGCACCCAAATCGGCGTTATTTACATGCGCGCCAATTCCAAAGGTAACCGAAGCGGCATCGGCAGCAGTAACGGTTACAGACGCGGCAGGGCTTTTCAGTACTTTTTCTTCGCTATTCACTACGGCCAGCAGCAGTTCGCGGGCAGTGGCGATGTCCGTGGTTCCTGGAACGGCTATGCTAAGATCAAGCTTGCGGGTTGGCATGGCGCTAAAATTGGTGATGATATCGCCGGAGAGTTTGGCATTGGGAACGATGATCTTGCGGTTGTCGCCAGTGAGGATGGTGGTGCTGAATACCCCGATTTCATGCACGGTGCCGGATTGGCCTGCACCGGTGATGCTATCGCCCACTTTGAAGGGTTTGAAGAGGATTATCATTACCCCGGAGGCGAAATTTGCCAAAGTGCCTTGCAAAGCCATGCCCACGGCCAAGCCGGCAGCACCGATGATGGCGATGAAGGAAGTGGTTTGCACTCCCAGCCTGCCGATGGCGGCAATGATCACAAAGATCAGCAGCACAGCATAGATGATGCTGGAGATAAACGAAGTAAGAGAGGGATCAACTTTCCCCTTAGTCATCATTTTTCTCACCAGATTGGCGATCATGCGGGCTACCCATTTTCCAATCAGATAGATAAGAATTGCGGCCAGCAGCTTCAGCCCCACAGTGGATAAAAGCTGTGGGAGCTTGTCCATGATGGATGTAACGTCTTGAGGCATTCTATTCTCCTTTCTTATCCGGGGCCATTTGCTTTGGCACTTTTTCACCGCAGCAGGGGGTCTCGGTT
>CAZSST010000022.1:1187-24064 GCA_964609575.1 uncultured Candidatus Cloacimonas sp. | reverse complement strand
TTGCATTACTGCTTAATACAGTTATCAACATCCGATTTTTTGGGGGAATGCAAGAGAATTCCGCGAAGAAGAAGCGTTCTGTTATAGCAAACTGTGGGAGCAGGCTGTAAGAGCAAGCTGTGATAGTACGCTGTGTGAGCAGAGGTAATATTTTCAGTTTTTCCAGATGTAGTACACCTAAAATAAAACTTGACAAGAATTGGATTAAAGATATTTTATGTATCAGAAGATGTTGTATGGCTCAGCAGAGGATTATATGGTTTTGTATGTTATTTTTGGGACAGTGGTGCCGATAGCTGTTGTCCCGTTGGCGGCTTTGATTTCCACTAAAGGAAGATTGCGGATATGCAGAGGTAATGATCCTCCCTTCTATCATGCATCCATTGTATTAAGAACATAAGGAGACGCTTTATGAAAAGCATAGTATTGATCAGCTTGTTTATCGTTTTGTGCTACAGCGGTGTGTATGGCCAACCGATTTTTGAAGAGCATTTTAACACTGTAACTCCTCCTACTTTACCTGCCGGATGGTCTACCGCCAATGTAAATGGCGACAGCTACACCTGGGTTACCAGTAGCGGCTACACTCACACCAGCACAACCCCAAACTGCCTGTATATAAGGTACAATACCTCTCAAGCCATGAATGACTGGGCCTTTTCCAGTGGTGTAAGCCTTACCGGTGGCACAGACTACACCATCGAATTCTTTTATAGAAGCAGCAGCAGCTATCCGGAAAAACTAAGGCTGAAGTATGGCACCTCTCCCACGGTTGCAGGGATGAGTTTATCATTAACAGATATAGGCTCGTTTCAATCTTCAGCCTGGTTACAGGCCACGGTAGCATTCACTCCCCCCAGCACCGGAACCTACTTTTTCGGTTGGCAGGGCTACAGTGATGCAGATATGTACTACATGTGTATAGATGATATTGCCATCAATGAAGTTACAGGATTGCTTAGCCCCAGCAATCTCAACGTTAGTAACATCACCAAGAATTCTGCCAGGCTCAGTTGGCAGGAAAACAACAACCCAGCTGCAACAGCTTGGGAGATTGTGTATGGCTTGCCCGGATTCAATCCCAATTTGGCCACGCCCATCTCTGTCGGCACCAATCCCTATGTATTAAGCGGCCTTACTCATGATACGCAATATCAATGGTATGTGCGTTCATATAGCGCTACCCGGGAAGTTAGCAATTGGGGAGGACCTGGCATTATCGTAACCCTGCCTGATGTAGATTTCTGGTTGCTTGAAACAGTGGAAAATGATTCTCCAACCTTGGTGGAATGGACTCAAACAGCGGGTTCTGGGCAATGGTATCTGGGCGCTGCAAGTGCCTATGGCATTGGCACTCAATCTTTTGAAGCTCCGTTTTACAATATCAGTGGCTCTGATCCCTTCCACTTGTTCTCTCCTGCGTTTGATATCAGAGGATTTATTGGCCTGGAATTGAACTTTGACTATGCCTACGCCACCTACATTAACGAAGTGGATCAGCTGGATGTTTATTATTCCACCGATGCCGGAGCTACGTTTAATTTGTTGCTGTCTATGCCCGGGGGACTCAGTGGCATCCTCAATACAGCAGGAGCAAACACCAGCAGTTTCACCCCCAATGCCTCCCAATGGGAAAACATCAACGTAGCCATTCCATCCACGGCAAACCTGCTGAGATTCACGGCTACCAGCGCTTATGGCAACAATCTCTACCTCGATAATCTGATGATCACCGGGTTTTTCGGAATTCCCGATGGCGTTGTTACCGAAGTTGATGGGATTCCCATCCTCTTACATAATCTTTCGGCCAATATCGATGATGCGGGAGTGATTCCGCCCATTAATAATGGTGAATTTATCCCTAGCTTCAGCGTGGTATTGATACCCTATGGTTCTGGCCCTACGCCCTGGACGTTTACCCTTGATACCGATGCTCCCTGGGGTGCCTATTATTGGGATGGACATTGGAATGCCGTGGAGAATTCCGGTGGGCAGATTAGTTTCAGCTTCACACCTACCAAGGATGCAGGACCCTACATTCCTATCGTTTTGGGCGATGTTGATCCCACTCTGCCTTTTGAACTGGCCTCTTTCACGGTTAATCTAAATGCCCATAACGACGCAGTGCTAACCTGGGTAACCGAATCTGAAACTGGGATGACCGGATTCTATATCTATAGAAATAGCGAGATCGATCTGGCCACATCCATTTTGGTCAGCGACCTGATTCCTGCCACCAATAGCTCTTCGGAACAAAGCTACAGCTTCACCGACAGGGAGCTATCTGGATTTGGAACCTTTTACTACTGGCTGCAGATAAGCAATCTGGATGGCAGCGAGAGCTTCCAGGGGCCAATTTCTCTGGTTTACCTGGGCGGTAATGGTCCTCAGCAACCCGGAGTGCCCATGGTAACCAAGCTGAAAAGCATCTTCCCCAATCCCTTCAATCCCAATGTTAATCTCAGCTACAGCCTGGCTGATGATGCCCTGGTAAGCGTTAAAATTTACAACCACCGCGGACAATTAGTGCGCACCCTGAACGAAGGAACCAAACCCTCCGGCCATCACAGCACTGCCTGGGACGGCAAGGATGACAATGGCAATATCGTAGCCACGGGAATTTACCTGTTCCGTATGCAAGCTGGCGAAAAAGTGTTCAATGGCAAAGCGGTGTTGATGAAATAGGTTAGCGGGTTAATGGTTAACGGGTTAACTGGTTAGTGGGTTAACGGGTTAACAAGTTTTAGGTTAGATGAAAGGGACGATCTGCTGATCGCCCCTCTTTTATGGCTGCCTTTCATGCTAACAATCTGATCATGACACGCCCATGAGACCACCATGCAAATGCCCGGGAATCGCATGGGGATCGCATGGGAATGAAGAATGAAAAGTACTATGAGGGTTTTCTATCTCACTTGCAAAGCTCTCACTTCAGCGAAGCTGTCTCACCTGCAAAGCTCTCACTTCAGCGAAGCTGTCTCACCTGCAAAGCTCTCACTTCAGCAAAGCTGTCTCACCTGCAAAGCTCTCACTTTCGCAGGTCTCACCCCCCTTCAAGATATCCTTTGACAGATTTCAGCCCTTCAATATTCCTTACATTTGAGTAAGCGATGGAGTATCAAATGTCTTTTGTACATTTACATAATCATACACAATATAGCATGTTAGACGGTGCATGCCGGGTGGATCGAATGATCAAGCTGGCCAAAGAGTATGAAATGCCTGCCGTGGCGATTACTGATCATGGCAATCTGTTTGGCGTAATAGACTTTTATCATACGGCCAGAAACGCAGGAATAAAGCCCATTATTGGGATAGAGGCCTACGTGATAAACGGGGAATTGGGCACGGAGCAGAGCAAGGCTGAAACCAGGCATCATCTCATCCTTTTGGCTATGAATTACACCGGTTATAAAAACCTGATGAAGCTCAGCTCTGCTTCATACATAGATGGTTTTTACTACAAACCACGCATTTCCAAAAGTCTGCTAAGCAAGCACAGCGAGGGCCTGATCTGTTTATCCGCCTGTGTGAAAGGCGAAATCCCATCCCTGATTCTGAATGAAAGGATGAAGCAAGCCAAAGAAGCGGCGGAATGGTATCGGAACTTATTTGGAGACCGCTATTACATCGAGATTCAAGATCACGGCCTGGATGTGGAAAAAGCCGTGATGCCTCGCTTGATAAGTATGGCAAAAGAGATGGAAATTCCTCTGGTATTAACCAACGACTGCCACTATCTGCACCAAAACGATAATGAAGCACATGATATTTTGCTTTGCATTCAAACCGGTAAGTTACTTAATGATCCTGGACGGATGCGCTATAATACTACCCAGCTTTACTTTAAGAGTCCCGAAGAAATGGCGGCAATCTTTCCCGATGCGCCGGAAGCCTTTGCCAATACCTTAGTAATAGCAGATCGAATAGATCTGGAGCTTCATTACGATAAATTCCTGCTGCCCAAAGTGGAAACGCCCCCTGAATTTAGCAACATGGGAGATTATCTGCGGCATCTTTGCTACGAAAACGCCGGAAAAAAGTACCCGGTGGTGGATGACAAGGTTAAGGAACGCATCGATTATGAATTGGGCGTGATTGATCGCATGGGATTTAATGGCTATTTCCTGGTGGTGAAAGACATTATCGATAATTCCCGCAAGCAGAATGTACCGGTAGGCCCAGGACGTGGTTCTGCAGCCGGTAGTATCGTGGCTTATCTTTTGGATATCACGCTTATCGATCCCCTGAAGTACGGTTTGCTGTTTGAAAGATTTTTAAATCCCGACCGTATCAGCATGCCCGATATTGATATCGATTTCTGTGCACAGGGACGGGGCAAAGTGATCGATTACATAGTGCAACGATTTGGCAGAAATAGCGTTACGCAGATAATCACCTTTGGCACTCTGGGGGCAAAATCGGTGATCAAAGACGTAGCCAGAGTGCTTTCCGTTCCTGCCGTGGAAGCCAATAACATCACCAAAACCATTCCCTTTACCTGCAAAAGCCTGGATGATGCCATTACCCAGGCCCCAGAATTTACTGCTTTAATAAAGAATAACGACCTTTATCAAAGCATCTTCACGCACTCTCAGGTTCTGGAAGGGCTTATCCGGCAAACAGGAATCCATGCT
The DNA here is from genome assembly GCA_964609575.1 of uncultured Candidatus Cloacimonas sp. GTDB lineage: Bacteria > Cloacimonadota > Cloacimonadia > Cloacimonadales > Cloacimonadaceae > Cloacimonas. The sequence continues at coordinate 19,427 of CAZSST010000022.1, read as the reverse complement.
GCGGGAGTGGTGATTGCTCCCGGAGATTTAACAGACTATGTGCCATTGGCTTGCAGTATCCAGAAAGAGGGTGAGAACGTTATTCTGGTGCAATACGAAGGCAAGTGGCTGGATGACCTGAAGATGCTGAAAATGGATATTCTGGGGCTGAAGACGCTAACCCTTATCCAGAAAACCATTGATCTGGTGAAGCAATCTCAGGATATCGACATCGAGATCAACAAGATTGGCACCGACGATAAGAAAGTGTTTCAGCTCCTCAGTAAAGGCGAAACAGATGGAGTGTTTCAGTTTGAATCCGATGGCATGCGCAAGTATCTGATGGAACTGAAGCCCAATATGTTCGAAGATCTTATCGCCATGGTGGCCCTCTACCGTCCGGGCCCCATGCGTTTTATCGATAGCTACATTGCCCGAAAACATGGCAAGGAAAAAGTGGTTTATGACCATCCATTGGTGGAAAATACCCTGAAAGAAACCTACGGAGTGACCATCTACCAGGAACAGGTGATGAGAATTTCCATGGATTTGGGTGGATTAACCCGTGGCGAAGCTGATATGCTGCGTAAAGCCATGGGCAAGAAACGCAATGATCTGATGATGAAATATCAGGAAAAGATCATTGAGGGAGCCAAGGCGAATAACGTTCCGGTGCCTGTAATAGACAAAATCTGGCAGGAATGGCTACGCTTTGCGGAATATGCCTTTAATAAGTCTCATGCTACCTGCTATGCCCTCGTAGCCTATCAAACGGCGTATCTGAAGGCCTATTACCCCGTGGAATTTATGGCTGCGCTGCTTTCCCTGGAAGATGATCCCTCTGCCATACCAGGTAAGATTGAGGTTTGTAAAGCAATGGGAATAAAGATTATCCCTCCCAATCTGAATCGTAGTAGCAGCGAATTCGCAGTGCATGGCAAGGAAGTGCTGTTTGGTTTGAGAGCTATAAAAAACCTTGGAGATGCTGCCATGCGTGCTATTATCGAGGATAGGGAACAAAATGGCACCTATAACTCTATCTTCGGGTTCTGTAATCGTCTGGACAGCAGTTCGGTAAATAAAACCGTTCTGGAAAGCCTTATTGCCTCGGGAGCCATGGATGAACTGGAAGGTAGCCGTGCACAGAAATGGGCAGTGATAGAACAAGCCCTTTCGTTTAGCAGTTCCGAACAGCGCGATCGCAAAAAGGGCCAAACCACGCTCTTTGATCTTTTCAGTGAAGATGAAAACGATAAGGATTATTTCCCACCGCTGCCCACAGTAGATCCCTGGACTTACCTGCATCAACTGGAAAAGGAAAAAGAGGTTCTGGGGTTCTATATGAGTGGGCACCCGCTTTTCGAATATAAAAGCCTGATAAAGTATCTTACCAATGCCAATTCACAAACTGCCAAAAGCAAGAACAATGGCGATTTGATGCTGGCAGGGATTGTGTGCAGTATATCAAAAAAGCGTGATAACAAGGGTAATCCCATTGCCTTTGTGGAATTTGAAGACCTGTCCGGAAGATTTGAAGTGCCCCTGTTCAATCGTGATTATCAGCAGTTTCAGCCGTTGATAACGGTGGGCAGAGTGTTCTTTTTGATTGGCACCAAATCCACCTTTAATGGTAATGACGACGGCATGCTGAGGTTGATGCCCCTGGCGATGATTCCCTTTGAGAATCTGGCGCAGGAGCTGAAAGGCGAATTGAGAATTTCCATCAGCGCTGAGCAAATTAAAAAAGGTTACTTGAAAGAGATCGCAGCAGTGGTTGCCAATAAAGGTAATTTTAAGCTAAGCACGGCCATCCAGACTGATGATTTAAATAGTTATCTGCTACTTTCCCGTAAAACCATGTTCCCATCCGATAAGACCCTGGCATGGCTGGAAAAAGAGAAAGTAGATTTCCAATTGAAGGTATTTAGCGGTGAAAAGAATACTTAGCCTGATAATTCTGGTTTTGATGCTCAAGTGCCTGCCTGCTCAGGAAATTGTGTATGAGCACGCCAGGGGTATGGTGCATGGATGCGTAGTGATTCCCTATGAGAACATCATTTTCCCCAAGGATCAGATGCAAACGACATACACTATCAATTTGCAGATCAAGAACCACAAAGGCAAGTGGATAAACGTTATCCAGGATCATAAACTAACCATTCCCCGCAGCCAGTGGCTTCAGAATACCGCTCTGCCTGTGGATTTTACTGTGAAGCTTGATCCCGGAACCTATAAAGCAGCTCTGAAGCTTCGTAACAAACAGGCTGGAGTGAAAAGGCAATTTGTTAAAGAGCTGGTGATCGGCAAGCAGGATACAGAGATTGGCTTCAGCTGGATGAGAGCCCAACGCGATAGTGTGGAATTCATCCCAACTGATATAAACAGCTTTGGCGAGCAATTCCCCAAACTAAGCTACCAGCAGAGGTTTTCACTACCTATAGACAGTCTGAGAATAAGCATTGGCCTTCAGAAACTGGTTATAAACCAACCGATCAGCCCCCTTTCTGTGGATTTAACGCCTTATTTAAGAGAGAATAGCACCGACAAAGTGCTTATTTCGATCTTTGAAGCCAATATTCAGTATAATCTGGAGCCCTTTCTCTTCACACCCTGGTTTTCATATTCCATCCGCTACACTTCCGAAGATCAATTGGCACAGCTCCGTTATGTTGCATCTCAAAATGAATGGCAGATACTTAGTCATTTACCGGCTTCAAAACACGTGGAAGCCATCGATAGTTTCTGGAGTAAGCATGATCCCAGCCCTGGCACTCTCCGTAATGAATCCAGGGAAGAATTCAGCCAACGCGTTATCAAAGCTGATGAACGCTATACCGTCCATAAAAAAATGCAGGGTTGGAAGTCTGACCGGGGTAGAATATACATAAAGTACGGTGAACCTGATGATATCGTTAGTGAGGTATTTTCCATGGGACAATACCCAAGTGTAATCTGGTCCTATTATAAGGAAGACCGACGCTTTATTTTCGCCGACACCAAAGGCTATGGACAATATACTTTGAGGAACAAAGAAGATGAATACTAAACGATGCCTGGCACTGCTCCCGATATTGCTATGTTGCTGCTTTCTGGCAGCACAGAACACCTTGAATATGTTCATCGATTATAACCGTTTTCTAAGTAGCGACAAGAAAACCATCTTCCTGGTGGATTACCAGATTCCATACCGGAATTTGCTGTTTCTGGCAGGACAGGGAGGATTCTTTGCCGAAGTAGATGTGCAGCTGGAATTGTATAATGCCGATTCGCTGGCCTTTTCTCAGCAGGTTACGGATAACATTGGCATCAGAAACAAGGCCGACGCCACCTCCGCCACCAAGAAATATATGAACCGGCTTAGCTACATCATGGATGATCCTCAATACACCATGAAGCTTAGCGCCACCGATATCAATTCCGGAAAGCAGTTTACCTGGAGTTATATAATTAACGAACTGGAAACCGATGCGATAATCAGCGACATTGAGCTGAACTCAGTGGTTAAAGCAGACACCCTGCAATACCTGGCTAAATTCCACAGAAACAACGTGCTGTATCAAAGCGAACCTTCCTTACTGATTAATAAATCGATGCAGGACAGCATGTTTCTATATTTTGAAGTTTATCGTCCAGAATTTCTAAATGGTGATAAGTGTATGCTAAACTTATCGATAGCCAAGGACAGCCTGAACGTGATGAACGAAAATCTGGAATTTGTGCCTCGCAGTGGAAGCCAGAGCTTTAGCCTGAAAATACCCTTAAAAAAACTGAAGGCAGGAATTCACCATGGCATTGTAACTATCACGGCTGGGGATAAAATCCAGAAACGCAATTTCGATTTTGTACTCACCGAGGAGCACGAACAGCATTATGCATTGATGCCCAGACCCGATGATGAATACGAACTGATGCGCTATTTCCTGTCCAGCCAGATCCCCTCCGATTGGAAGAATTTTGATGATGCCACCAAAAGCAGATTCATTACGCAATTTTGGAGAAACATGGCGCTGAACACCGGCCGCAGCATTCCCGACATCATGGATCTGGTGAGAGAGCGCCTGGACTATGTGAATAAATACTATGGGCATCACAAGGCTGGCTGGACAACGGATATGGGACGCATTTACATCCGCAACGGAGCTCCTGATGAGATTATTCGCGATACCAGCTCCGACCAAAGCCGCTTTGTCCGTAAAGATTATCAAATCTGGAAATACTCTTCGGGATACAAGCCGGTGTATGTATTTATCGACATTCAGATGAGCGGAAACTTCCGCTTGATTTATGTGGAAGATGACGACATGGAAAATTCCGATCCGGATTGGTTACGCTTTGTAGGTACTGATTTCGATGAAAGCAGGCTGGATAACTAAAATATTTAATAGTCCCTTTTATGCCTCACATATCACTCCCATGCTGCCCCCTGGGAATGGCATGGGAATAGCATGGCCAAGGATTAGGAAGCCGACATGAATCGAGCGATAGGTTTCAATCAGAGTAAACAGGCAAAAAGGCATCTTCGAAGTGCTTAACGGAATATGTGTCAGTATCAGGATAGTAAAAGACAACTAACACATCAAAACGAAAAATATGATTGGCGAAAACGGGATTTTGGTTAATGTATAACTGAGCTGTTTTGGTGATGCGTTTTTGTTTATTGTAGGACACCGCATCCAAAGCAGAAGCGATAGAGTGTGAAGAACGGGTTTTGACTTCGGCAAAAATGAGATGTTGATTTTTTTCTACGATGAGGTCAATCTCCCCGCAAGGCTGGCGATAGTTCCTGTAAATTACTTTGTATCCATGGGATACCAAGTATGTGGCGGCGATGTTTTCACCGGTTTGTGCGATTATATTACGTAAATTAATCTTCATGAATCAAGAAAAAGCTTGACGGATTCAATGTCAATAATAAAGATGAACTATGATAAGAAACAACACCGAAAGGTGGAGGGAAGTATGAAAAAAGTTATATTATGTGTACTCGCGCTGGCAGCTATGTTCAGTTTGGTAGAGGCAGCCCCCTTCCAGACCCTCGGGATGCTGCGTACTCCCGATGCATACGTGTTGCCACATTTGGCAGCGGAACTATTACTTGTTGGATATTACCGTGATGTTGCCGCCCCTGGCATGCCCGCCTGGGTAGCAGCTGATGCAGACCTCCGTGATAAATGGGAAAATTCTCACAAGGGCTTCTTCCCCTACGGCATGGTTGGAGTTGGTATCCTGAACAGAGTGGAACTGGGTGTTTTTGCCGGAGACTATACTGAAGAAGACGGAATGGTTTACTTCATGAATGCCAAGGTGAAAGTGCTGGAAGAGACTCTGAGAATCCCCCAGGTTTCGATTGGTATGGATAACATCCTCTCCCCCTCGCCCAAGCATCGTGCCCAAGACCTGGAACAAGGGGACGATTTTGTAACCCATCCCGACAGAGATTCCTACGAATACTATTCTCCCTATCTGGTGGGCTCGAAGCAATTCATGCTGTTTGGCATCCCCTGGATGTATAATTTAGGAGTGGGATCAAATCGCTTCGTGGGCCAGGTGAGCCGTTCCCGTATCATCAATGGACTATTCACTTCCATGGAGCTTTCCCCGGTAAGAGATTTATCGCTCTTAGCCGAATACGATGGTGAGGATTTCAACGCAGGAATAAAGTATTCCTTTAAGAATTTTGGCATCAAAGTTGCCGCAGCCGCAATTGAAGACTGGGCTAAAGGAAACGAAGGCAATGGTTATGAAGACAATATGCGCGTAGCCGTTGGTCTTTCTTACCTCTTTGACAAATATGCCGAGGCCAAGCGTCGTCCCGATCTGCGCAAATACGCCACCACAGGCGAAATGGAAGGAACCGAGATCGTGGAAGTTGGCGAAACTCCTATCACCGGCGAAACCGGAGAAGTTACCGGCACCGAAGTTACCACCACACTCCAAACTCCCGGCCTGGTTAGCCAGGGTGGAGCCTCTTACAAAGAAGTTTCCCCGGAAGTTCGGGACCTCCTGAAAGAACTGCAAACGTTAAGAGAAGAACGGACCAAAGCTCAACAGGCCTTGGATGATCTGCGGCTATGGATTCAGGAACTCAAGAAACCAAAGAATTAATCTGTTACTACCATGCTTGTAAAGAGTAGGTATAGGATTCATACTTCCTATAGATAGAGAAACGGGTTCAAGACAGGGTAGTAAATGCCCTGTCTTGAATCCTTAGAATTCCAAGCTGGTTAAAGAATTGAAGAATAAGCGAGCGGGGTTATGAAAAAGAAGATAAAAAATGTGCTACTGGTTGTTTTAGCCTTGAGCATGCTAGGCATCTGTAACGCTCAAAACGAGGAAACATACTCCCGGGAAGAGCTCCTGCGGTTGATAGCCATTGAGAAGCAAGAGATAAAAGCAGAAGCCAAAAGATTGATAGTAGATACACTTCCCGAACTGATGAAAACTGATCCTGATGCTGCCGATCGAGCATTAGCTCAGGCAAGCGGTATGCTTAATACCATGGATCAGAATGATTTACTTTATTTATTGGGGCATCTCTATGCCAAAATGGGTGAAAATACCAAGGCGATCACTACCTTTAATTCCCTGCTCAAAACGCACTTGAATGATGATGCCCGAAAGATGCTGAATCTGGTATTGTATGATCAGATGATCTCATACTTGCAAAAGAATGACCGGAAAACAGCCAAAGACTTTTTGCAGGCGATCGTATTCGAGAATTTCAATATTGATCGTTACTATCCCTCCTACCTTTATATATGGGCAGATTTGAGCGCTGAAGACGGAGAATATGAAAGCGTTAGCTCCATGCTGGAGACTTACAATCAGAATCGCGACACTATAATGAATGTGCTGCTTCCCCAGAAGAAAGCGATCATTAGCAGGGTTGACGATATTGATTTGAATGCTTTCTATCGCAATTCTACTAAAGAAAACTACGATAATGTGATATCCCAAATAGATGGCATCAAAACTGATCTTACATCAGTTTACAACCAACTTATCGCCCTGAAAGGAATAATCTATTTGGACGATGTGGTGAAGCTGCATAAAGATGAACTGGAGATGCTGGACGGTTTGAAGCAAAATCTTACAAACTACATGAACAGCACCAAGGATGCCGATACCATTATCGCTGAAGGGACTTCCAAATTGCAAGCTCTGAAGCAGTATTCCATCATAAGCGACAAGCAGATGAATCTCTTGGATACCATCCTTCAGAAGCAATATGAAAGAATCCTGGCCAATGATCCTGAAGTAGTAGGCGCTAATTATAGCGACATGGAAATGAAGCGCCTCGTGGAGATAGAAAAGAATATCGACGATTGCGATGCCTTGATTGCCGAATTGGACAAAGCCATTGCCGATCCGGAATTGGTGGATGTGCGCGAAAGAATGCAGAATATGCGGGCCGAATGGTCAGAAAAAAGAACTGACTACCAGATTCGTAAAGAAACCTACCTGCAAACCCGTAAGCACAGTAGTGACGTGGAAGAAGCAATTTTCAACGATATTTTGATGGAATACTACGCCACCAAGCAAGAAAAGAAAGATTTTGATATCCAGGTGGCAGAACTGGAAGACTTCTTTAATAAGGAAGCCCGTCAACTGCTGGATGTGCAAAACCGGGAAGACCTGAAAGCACGTGTGGGCACTGACCTGGTTGTGATAGCCGATTCCAACGAACGTGATGAAGCTATCAGCCGCAATGCTCGTGGGATTTTGGACAATTTAGAATTCATCAAGCTGCAACTTGCCTACCGTAATCTTCGCTTCAAAGACCAGGCACGTTTGGCGCAACGCGGTTCCTTAACCGAAGACGAGATGATTGCCAAACAAGCTGAGATTCTGGTTGAGAAGAAAGCACTGATTGCCCGTACCCAAACGTTTATAAATAACAATCCCGATTTCAAGGTTATAGAGCAGCCCGATAGCACCTATCTGGTTACCAATGCTGATCTGTACTATAATCTGGCGGAACTGCAATATGCAGTGAATTTAAATAATCCTCAGGAAGCCCTGGAAAGCTATCGTAAAGTGGTGCAATTAGGGCCAAACTTTGCGCACCGCGATGCCGCGCTGTATAACATTGGCTTTATCAGTAGCCAGCAAAAGAGGCTGCAAATAGACCAGAATCGTAATCGCTTCTACGAGCTCAATAGCAATGCCCTGGCTTTGGATGATGCCAGCAAGTATAAATATGGAGACTTTGCGGAAGCCATCGAATCCTACCAAGGTATTGTGGACAATTATAAGGATTCTGAGTATTATGATGAAGCTCTATACCGGATGGGGGTGCTGAATTATTATCTGGCAACCGATTCAGATCAGCCAGCCCGTTACTATAGTCTGGCCACGAATCAATTTGACGAGATCATCTCCAAGCCGGATAGCAAATTCAAGTACGATGCCCTGTATCAACGTGGGTGGCTGAGATTGAATTCCACCGAGGAAGAAAATCTCAAGCTGGCTATGGGTGATTTCCTTACCTTGCTGAACGCCATCGAGAACAAACAGATTTCCGATCCCGTTTTGGTGAAAGACTATCGCGAAGATGCCGTTAATAACATTGCTTACTGCCTGATAGCGCTGGACGGATTGGATTTCAATTCCCAGGCCAAGGGTGTAACCGAGCTGCAAAATATCTTTGCGAATTACTCTAACAAGGAAGTTATTAAGGCCGTGGTAGATCAGGCAGCCTTGAAGAAATTCAATCTGGATGCTTCGATGCAAGCCGTGGATTACATGTGGCTGAAAGTGAATCTCACTCCCCTGGCCCTGGATAATCCCACCTATCTTGATTCGATTTTGATGGTGATGGAGCGCGATTCCAGACAGCTTCGCGAAGGGCAGGATATTTCCCAATTACGTCAGGATATTTATTTGAATCTGATAAATAACTATGACAAGAATTCTGCCTGGTATGCGGAGAATAAAGATAAGAACATTGCTCCACAATTAGTGGTGGTGCGCAAGGCCTATGAAGAACGCAGCAAGCGTTTGAAAAACGAGCTTATAGCTGATCCCACCAACGAAGCCAAGCTAACTGCCTACCATGAACACATGGGAAGATTTGCAGCCTATCCGGAACTTTTCCCGGAAGGATTGGCAGTATGGCAACAGGGCGCGATGAAGGAAGAGCTGATTCTTAGCACCATGCAGGCGGAAAGTTCGCAATTGCCTAAGGATTATCTGCGGGCCATCGTTAATATCCGCAACTTCAACGACAAATACCCCGATGATGAAGACTATTTCCTTCATGAAGGACTGTCCTATACCTATGCCAATAACATCTTCGATCAGCTGAAAGACCGCTATGCAGAGCCTGGGTTTAATCCCGGAGCTGATTTACCGGCCACGGAAGACTCCCTTTTCAGCAAGCTGAATGCCAATGCCCAGCGTTTTATCTCGGTTCTCACCAGTGAAAAGTATCGCACTCCAGAACGTGAGCAACAGGCCTTGGGAATTCTGCTTAGCTTAGGTGATGCTCAATATGACCGGGGTAAATATCCTCAGGCCACCGAGCTGTATCTGAAAGCATTGGATCAGCAGGCCCTGATCTCCGATGCCAGCAAGTTTGACATTTATGGCAAGCTCGCTTTGATGGCAGAGCAGAATAAGGACTACCAAAAATCTGAACAGTACTACCGTAGTGCCCTGCAATTTGCCCAAACCCCAGATCAGAGAACTGCAATAAACAATAACATCTATCTGCAAATTCAGAATAACTACACTGCGGCTGAAACCGGAACATCAGGCCAGCAGCCGAATTATGCTCTGGCCGCTTCCGAAAGATTGAGACTTGCGGAACAACTCCCCTCCACAGATGTTAGCAGAATTCAAGGATTAAAATGGGCAGCCCACCAATCCTATGTAAACGCCAAAGAATATCAAAAAGCTATCGACCTGGTTCTGGAACTTGCAGGCAACAAGACCGACGTGGAAGAAGTGTATGCCTATTATTACCGTGCCAGTGAGATTGCTTCCGCAGATTCTCTGATGAAGAACAAGGAGCTGGGCACATCGATCCGCCAAAGCTTCATAGCCAAATACCCCAGCAGCGCACGTGCTTATTCCCTGCGCCTGGCAGACATTCTGGAGATGCAAAAAGACCCTGCCAAAAATGAAGCCGCCGCCGAAGCCTATCTGGCTCTGCATAATGAAGCAAGAAACAAAACCGTGAATACCGGTACCGATCCAGTGGATGCTTTGATGGTTAATGCTGCCATTAGCTACCGCAATGCCGGTAACAAAGATAAAGAAATAGAAGTATATAAGAACTTCCTCACTATCTATCCCAATCATCAAAACGTTATTCCCTATATGGAGTACATCGCTGATGATTATCGTGCCAAAGGGGATACGATTCGCTTTGAGCAACTTGCCAAAGATATCTATGTGAAAGACAAAACCAAGTCTGAACGCTATAAGTATGTGGCAGATTATAAGCTGCATAAGCTTTGGTATGGTTTTGATACAGCTTACAAGAACGGTGATTACGCCAAAGCCTTCGGCTATCGTGATGATTACCGTAAAATGGAAGCTGCCTATATTAAGGAAGGATTAACCTTCGATTCCGCGGGAGTTTATGAGTACTTTGCGGCTGTACAAAAAGAATATGATGATATTCAGAAACGTACTGCCTTCTATCGTACCTTCGATAACCAATTGACGGCAATCGAAAAAGGTAATTTGATGACTGCCGCACCGGCGAAGCTGATCACAGTTAATGTAAACACCAAGTGGGAAAACCACATGATTGGTGGATCAGCACGCAGGATTCCAAACTTGAAGGCCACAGTTGCATCAGAAGTAGGCAAAGTTAATAAGCTATTGGAAACTGCCAATGAATCCGGATTTGATCTGGATAATCCTCGTCGGTTACGTGCTTATGACCTTATCGCCAGGATTTATGACAAAGGTGCAAATGTGATCGAAACTCAGATCACGTACTATATGCGTAATTCTTCTGAGGCCGCGGGTTACCGTCAGCAATATCCCGGGGATGACCTTTTGGCTTTGATCAATCAGGTGGTGGGGAGTCAGAATAATGACCTGCTAAGCATGGCAGCCAGCACACACTTGAACGTGTACAACCGCTATGCAATGGCAGGATATAAGGACACCTATACAGAACGCAGTGCTGAAAAGCTGAGTGCCTGGAACATAATGCCAGACTATAAGGTAGAAGAATATCCGCTGAATAATGGCTGGTCGCAAAAAATTGGCACCGAAACCGGCAGGCTTTCCTCGGAAATGATCACCTCTCCTCTGGGAGTAAAGCTTGGCAGCCTCGCAATACCTTCGGGTAGCGATCTGAAGCTTACCAGGATGGTTCCGGTGAAGATCGTTCCGGATTTTGCCCTGCTACACTTGGTTTATCCTTATGAATTGGAACTGAAGCTAAATGGTAATAAGCTGGAATCCAGCGCTGTTCCCACTGATACTTTGGTTACCGGTAAACCCGTAACCACCAGATATGCCTATTGGATTCCCAATACTGCCTGGGGTGAGGGCCAAAACATAGTGGAGATCACTGCTCCCAACCAGAGTCCTGATCCCCAAACCCTAAGCTTGAACCTTCAGGTGATAACCGATAAGAAGAGGATTGCCGAATCAATTCCCAATGAAACTGTAATGCTTTACAGCGATAATTCCTGGAAGGTGGTACAGAGCAACCCGGAGACAGGTACTGAAACCGCCACTCCTGCAATATATGCTCCCAAGTTCGGTATCAATCCCGATCAGATCGATAACTTCACCTATGCCTCGGCGCGGGCGATTTGGACCAATGAGGAAGCCCCCGTAGAATCTGTAGTATTTGAAACCAGCTTCATGCTGGACAGTGAATTCAGAGAGGGCAAGCTGGAGTTTGTTGCTCCTGAATCAGCCACCATCCTGATCAATGGTAAAGCCATGGAAGGAAATTATGCCTTTGATTACGATAGCGATCCCTTTATGGCCTATCCGATAACGGTTCCCCTGAACAAGGAACTGGTACAGCAAGGAAAAAACACCATTCGCTTTGTGGTGAATAATAATTCGGCCTACCGGGGCTTTATCGCGGCGGTAACCATTATTAAAGCCGGTAAGGAGGAACTGAGATGAAGAAACATATCCTGATACTGATCCTAATGGCAGTAGCTATGGGAGTTCTTTTTGCGCAAGAGGCTCCTGCTGCTACGGAACAACCTGCTGCCAATCCTGTGGTTACTCCTCCTCGAGGAGTCCGTCAATATACAGAAACCCAGGAATTGATAATAGAACTGAAATCCCAAATCCCCGACACCGATGTATTTCAAGATAAATCGGATACCTATAACAAAGCCGGCTACTATGGCTTTACTTACAACCACGAATCATTAGTAAAAAATAGCGAAATCCTATTAAATAAATGGCTGAAGGAGTCAAAATGAAAGCTAAACATATCGTCCTCGTTGTCATCGCCCTGTTTATTAGCCTTGGTTCGTTACTTGCCCAACCGGCTGCAGAAACTACTGCTGCTCCGGCTGCGGCCGCTGAAAAAGTAAATCTGTGGACTGTGTTCATTACCTCCGGTTCATGGGCCTACGCGATTCTCTTAGTGTTTGTGATCGGTATCATCTATGCAGTTGCTCGCTGGAATCAGCTTTATCGCAAGGAAAAGATCGATGCCCCGAAGTTCTATTTGAAGCTGAAGAACTATATCAAAAACGATCAGTTGGAAGAAGCTGAGAAAGTTTCTGAGAGTTTCAAGGAAACCACTCTGGGATTCATCTTCTGGAGCGCCCTGAGAATATTCAAGGAACAGCGTAAGTCTGGTCTTAAAGGTGCAGAACTGAGAACTTCTGTGCAGAATGCTTTGGAAGAAGCAGTGCTGCAAAAAGTGCACTATCTGGATGGCGGATTGTTCTGGTTTGATACTCTGGCTCAGGTTGCCACCTACTTCGGTCTGCTTGGTACCATCTGGGGACTGCTGCAAGCCTTTGCAGGTTTGGCTGGACTTACCGGTGCTGCTCAAAGCCAGGCTCTTACGGTTGGTATCAAAGTAGCTATCGGTACCACGGCTCTCGGTTTGCTGGCTGCCATTCCGCTAACCGTTATCAAGGGGTGGCTACTTACCCGTGCAACCAATCTGATCAGCGATATCGATGAATTTAGCGTAAAACTGATAAACTCCATTAACACTGCAATCAAGGACTAAGCCATGGCAGTCTATAAGCCTTCCGATGTGCGTCAACAAAAAGGCCAAACGATACCTCAGGAACCCAACCTGGTTCCGATTATGAACCTGTTTCTCGCCATCATTCCCTTTATGATGATGATGGTGGTGATTTCAGCGGTGGCCTTGGTTGAGCTCAACTTCTCGCAAGGGGGAGGCGGTGATGGACCTGGTGGCGGAGGCGGCGGAGCTAATGCTTCCGAAAAGATAGAAGTCCAAATTTGGGGAAAACAAATGCAAGCCAAGGAAGGAATGCTCGGATTTCAGCTCCGGGAACCAGGACTTGAAAACATGAATATCCCCGCAGTAGGAACTATTTATAACTTTTCGAGCTTAGATAACGCCCTCAAACAAATCCGGTCCCGCAAGACCGATTTAAAAGATATCACCGTCCTCGTGTATCCGGATGTCCTTTATGGAGATCTGATGCGTACGATTGATTTGTGTAAAACCAATGGATTCACCTTGGTTCACTACACGCGTCCCACAGTTGGGTACTATTAAAGGAGAACTATTATGAACGTACTGAGTAAAGTAAGTGGTTCCAATAAAAAAGCCCGGGCTGTGCGGAGAAAATTCGAAGATGCCAAGGGATTGTCCATTACATCCCTATTGGATGTATTGACGATCATCTTGTGTTTCCTGATCAAAAACGTGTCCACTGAAGCCACGATCATCGCCGAAGAAAAAGGGATGACCTACCCCAGCACCATCACCAATGATGAATTGATGAAAAAAGCCGGAACGATACCCGTGAAGCTGTTCCTGGATAAGGTAGTGCTTGGTAATGAAAGCCTGGAATTCGGCACACCCCAAGAGCTTTACAGTGATCCTCAAAAGCGTGAAAACATCTATAATTACCTTACGCTTGAGGCCAATACGATTATTGAAGCTGGAAACGAGCCCTGTCTGGTAGTACAGGCAGATGAATATCTACCCTGCGACTATGTTTCTGAAGTTGTTAAAGTAGGAACTTCCGCAGGATTCACGAATATTTATTTTGCCACTCTGGAAGATGCCGAATGGCTGAATGCGTATGCTGCGAATACAGCAAGGTAAGAAGGAGGGATAATGGCAAAATTACTTAACTTGAAGCTAAATTACAAGGGTAAGCCATTGGACTTTGCCAAGCAAGGTAAAGAAATAACCAAAAAGTTCTTTATTGGCTCCAACAAATATCTCCAATGGCAAATCCTCGATCCCACCTTCCCTGATAAGCACCTTTTTATTACTGAAAAAGGGAACCAATACTACATGCAGCTAACCCCCGGTGCAAGCGTAAGCTGCGCCGTGGATGGCAAGGCAGTGGAAAGTTCTTACCTCTCACAGAATAACATTCTGCAGGGTACAGAGCTGAAACTGAACCAGAACATGACAGGAACGGTTGCCATTTCTCCGGATTATCAGGTAAGCTACGAATTCAAGGAACCCTGGGAAAGAGTATTAACCCCCGAAGAGAAGCAAATCGTTGCCCAATATGCCCGAAGCACGGAAGCAACTCCGATGCAGCGTTTCAACCGCAATCTGGTATTGCTGTTCATCTTCCTTACCGCCATATTCATCCTGCTCTTTGATCTGGTAATAAAGCCAAACTATCAGCTTAGCTCAGATGCCAGCCTGCAACAGAAACTGGCCATGCTGCAGAAAGCGGAACTAGTAAAAGCCCAGATCGCAGAACAAAATGTAGGAAGTACCTTCGAGCAGCAAGCCACCACAGGTGAAGCGGAAGTAGAGGGTGAAACCCAAGCCGCTCCACAAACCGGATCCCAACAAGGAGTTCCAGGCGGAACAGGCACCACTAAGAGCGCCGGTTCCATGTTCGGACTGGGTACTTTCGATCCCAATGCCACGGGTACCGGTTCGCAAATCAGAATCGTAACCTCTGCCGAAGGCTTTGTAGCTGCACGTCCCGGAAGGGGCGGTGGCGGTGGTGGAAGTGGTCCTGGTGGCGGCGGTGGTGGAGCTGGATCAGGATTTGGAGGAACTTCCTTCGATCCCAATGCGCCCAGAACCTTCAGCAGCGACATCGGACGCACTGTTACCAATGCTCCCAGAGTTGGCGGATCAAACATTCGTCCTTCCGAAGGAACCTTTGTAAATGTAGCCGGCGACCAAAGCAAGCTAGCTCCCAGTGGAGTGGTGTTTGGCCAAACTGCCAGAATGACCACCGCGGTGCAATCCTTCCGCAGCAAAAAGATTCAGGAAGTGCGTGAAGGAGCCATTAGCGAAGCTTTACCTTCTCAAACCAGAACCAATTATGAAAACATCGCAGCCACGGTTAGTGCCCGCAAAAGCCAATTGCAACAAGCTTATTCCAAGTGGAACGCCACCATTCCCTTTACCGGCAGTACCACCATCAGCTTGCTGATTAAAGCCAACGGAGCCGTGGAAACTGCTGTGGTTACTCCCAATGGCAGCATGCCCAATGGTTTCCTGGCTGAGGTTAAGAGCCTTTGCGAAAGCTGGAGATTCAATAACGTAAACGAAGATAGCTGGTACACCTTCAAAGCATCATTCCGCAAGGGTTGATCAGATATCAAAACTCATACTTAGAGCCCTGTTTACGCAGGGCTTTTTCTTTGTCCCCACATAAAGTAATTGACACCTCCCCCATTCCCTCCAGACTTGCCTTATGCATTATTACACCGTTCATCTTCCCCTGAATCTCGATAAAGAGCTGGTTTATAGCAGTTGCTCCGAACTGCAGGAAGGAGTGCGGGTAGTTGTTTCTGTAGGCGCCAAGCATCATTTGGGGATATGTGGAATAGAAGCCCTTCCGGAACATAAATCCTCCATTCGCTATAAACAGATAGAGGAAGTGCTGGATACAGAACCCTTGCTACCTGCGGAATTGCTAAAACTAGGCATGTGGATGGCTTCGTACTATCGCTGTCCCATCGGAAAAGTGCTCTTTGCGATGCTACCATCCAGGCTGCAACCCGAACCGGAAGCCTACCTTAAATGGATTTCAGACGCAGTTCCTCCCGAATTTGCCCCTCTGCATGATGCTTTGCAAGATAGGGAGCTTAGCTTGAAAGACCTTCGTCCCCTGCTGCCGGGCTACGCGCTTTATCGCCGTACGGAAGAAGCAGAAGCTCTTGGTTTAATAAACATCAAGCGTAAATTGAAACACAAGGACAAGCCCAAAACCGCCAATTACATAGTGCGCCAAACTCCGAGCCTTCTTCCGGACAGCCTTCCTTTAAAGCAGCGTGAGGCTTGGGAATTGATATGTAATGAATCCGGAAGCTTTCCCCTGGCTAATCTCAGCGCCACCGTTGCCTACAGTGCCATAAAAGCTCTGGTAAAGAAAGGTTTCATTAGCATCCAGGCACGTCAGGTAAATCCCCTGGTAGCAGAATACGATGCACAGACAGCCCCCAAGCAAATCACCCTGAACGATGCGCAGAACCAAGCCATAGCCGAAGTTGCCGCAGGTTTTGGCAGCTTTGGAGTGCATCTGCTTTATGGCATCACCGGCAGTGGCAAAACCGAGATTTATATTGCCATGATGCGAAAGTATCTGGAAAACGCCAGAAGCATCATATTTTTGATTCCCGAGATCGCCTTAACCCCTCAGATGGTGGAGCGTTTTCGCGGTTGTTTTGGCGATACTCTGGCCATTCAGCATAGTCAGCTATCAGAACTGGAGCGTTTGCAGCAGTGGAAGAGCCTGCGCCAGGGAGAAAAACGCATCGTTGTGGGTGCCCGCAGTGCCATTTTTGCCCCCATTCCCGATTTGGGCCTGATAATAGTAGATGAAGAGCATGAAGGAACTTACAAGCAGGACAACCTTCCCCGTTACCATGGCAGGGACATGGCTATCCTGCGAGGTCAAATGCAAAATGCACAGGTAATCATCGGTTCCGCCACTCCGGCTCTGGAATCATGGTATAACGCCCAAACCGGCAAGTATAAGCTGCACAAGCTGGAATCCCGTCCCTTGGATTACCAGCTGCCCAAGGTGCAAATTGTGGATATGCGTGAGCAGAGTGAGCCAGACCTTATCTCCCCCACGCTTGTAGCTGCCATTGATGAGCGCTTGCAGAAACAGGAACAGGTGATTCTGTTTCAGAATAGACGCGGATTTTCCTCGTTTCTACAGTGTTTGAAATGCGGCAACCTTATAAAATGCAAGCAGTGTGATATCAGCATGACCTATCATCGCGACCGCGAGGAAATGCATTGTCACTATTGCGGCAGCTTTTTTCCCAGTCCCCGTAAGTGTCCCGATTGCGGTAGCTACAGCTTTTCCTATGGGGCTCCGGGAACCCAAAAAGTGGAACAACTGCTCAAAATCCTCTTCCCCACTGCCAGAATTATGCGGATGGATTCGGATTCGGCACGCAGCAAAGACACCTATGGCTCTATGTACAAGCGCATGAAAAGCCGCGAAGTGGACATCCTATTGGGCACGCAGATGATCTCCAAAGGCCTTGATTTTCCCTTTGTAACCCTGGTGGGAATCGTGATGGCCGATATCAGCCTGAATGTTCCAGATTTTAGAGCCGCAGAACGTACCTTCCAGCTCATCACCCAAGTGGCAGGACGCTCCGGAAGAAACATTCTGGCCGGGGAAGTGATAATCCAAACCTTCAATGCGGAGCATTATGCCATTCAAGCCGCCAGCCTTCAGGATTATGATAGCTTTGCCACCCTGGAAATGCAATACCGCAAACAACTATTCTATCCTCCTTATTGCCGTTTGGCGCGAATTCTCTGGCAAAGCATGGATAGATCACTGCTCACTAACCAGGATAAGCAGCTGGAATTGATTAAAACCAAGCTTGGCGCAGAACACTCGTCTGAAGAACTGGTTATCATCGGTCCCACAGAGGCTCCTTTGGCAAAGGTGGGAAATCTGTTTCGCCACCATCTGATTATAAAAGCCATAAACAGCAAGGTGCTGAGAGAAGCGCTGAATATCTTTGGCGAGATGTATAATCCCCCTTCCGGAGTTCGCCAATCCATCGATGTGGATCCCATGTATTTGATGTGAGACCTTTGGAAGTGAGAGCTACGCAGGTGAGACCGCCAAGCTCCGGAGGAGCGGCATTCTA
>CAZSST010000022.1:0-1087 GCA_964609575.1 uncultured Candidatus Cloacimonas sp. | reverse complement strand
TGGAAGTGAGAGCTACGCAGGTGAGACCGCCAAGCTCCGGAGGAGCGGCATTCTATAGCCTGAGGTGTAACGAAGCGGAACCTCAGGACATAGGTACAAACCAAACCCTTGAAGGGTGATGCATAAAGGAGAACTGGCAATGCCCATGAGACCCCCGGGCATATACATGGTGGTTGCATGGACGTGGCATGAAAAACAAACTGCAAAGAAAAAAAACGGCATTTTTGTCGCTGATCTTCGGATTTGTCGTCTCAGGAATAGTGAAGGAACAAAATATTGAGAGGAACAAATGAAAGTGAAGATGAACGGCAGACCCTGGGCCTACTCCGGCAAGGCAGATGATCTGGTATTCTGTTACAATAGGTTCTCGGGAACCATGTATGCCCGGAAAAAAACCAAGCACAAAATCACCCCGGAGAACGAGAGAATCGGAAACACCAGCAGGAATGTATTTGGGCTAAATCCATCCGCGGGATATCGGAAAGATTTGCAGCTATACCAATTGGGGTACAACCGCTTAGGCGAAAATAGGGACAAGCCTGTATTAACCTGGTCGGCCATGTATATGCGCCTGATGTATGCAATGGCCGGGCTCGTAGAAAATGTGAATCTGCAAACTATCACCAGGGAAGAGATTTATCAGCGGAATCTTCCCTGCATCAGCATTAAAGCTGCCGTGGAAGCAGGAGTGCTACCCGCGGTGGATGGATATGAAAGGCTGGTGCAGATGCTATAGCATCCACTTTGAGCCTTCCTCATTTGCCCGGCGCTGTGTACCCTTTGGGGAACGACCTGGCTTGGAATTGTACATGTAAATTCTACAAGGGCAGAGTGCTTGGTCTAACCCAAAATTATGCAGTAGCCATTGATGCAGAAGCCATTTTTTAGTGCGGAGCACGCAAAGGCGTATGCCCCCAGCCCAGCAATTCATAGGTGGGAAAGTGTAGAAAGATAAGAAATAAGTCCGGAGGACGGCATATGAACAAATCAGTATCGTCCTCCGGACTCATTTATTCTATATATGCCATGTTCCCAGCAGTGAACTACAGGGCTGAGGGCATTCGCCTTGCCGAGCTACGCACTCGCC
>CAZSST010000021.1:23226-24374 GCA_964609575.1 uncultured Candidatus Cloacimonas sp. | reverse complement strand
ACTCAACGGTCTTAATTTACCATCCTTCATCACTACTCCTTGCACAGGTGATGCCCATGCGACGCCCATGCAAATGCCCGGTGGTCGCATGGGCATCTCATGGTAAACAAAAGGGATAACAGGTTAAGGGTTAATGGGATTAGTGGAAGAGATCGCTGGTGGCTGTATGACTGCTGCTGTTTGAGCTTCCTGCCTTGATAGTAATGCTGTTTGAAGTCCAAAGCGCTATCAAACATAGAGATAAACATCTTGCTTGCCTATGCGCAATGCTCCATTGCTATCTATCGCACTGCCCTTAGTTCATTCTATTTGTGAAATAGTTATCTTTTATTGGTGTGTATTTGTGGGAGGGTAATATCACACAGATATCAGCGGTGTATGCCTATCCTGCTGGGCGATAAGCAGTTTAACATCGCTGCGAATGCTTTCCAGATAGTCACGCATGGTCTTTTCGGCGATAGAAGGGAGGTTATTGGTTTCGCTAAGGTGTGCCAGGATAAGGTTTTTCAGGCCATGATGGTGCAGGGTGGAGATCAGCCCCACGGCCTGCTCATTGGATAGGTGGCCATGATTGCTGCGGATGCGCTGTTTAAGGTGCCACTCATAGGGGCCGTCCATCAGCATGGTAATATCGTGATTGCTTTCCAGAATAAGGGTGCTAGCTCCGCTTAGTTTGTGGATACTAAGGTGCGTGGGATAGCCCAGATCGGTGGCCACACCCAATTTCTGTTCGGGCTGGTTTTCGGGATGAAAGATAAAATTGCAGCTATCGGCGGCATCGTGAGACGAGGCAAATGGCTCCACCATGATATCCCCGATGCTGAAACTATTGCCGGTATTGAAGATACACAGCCGGTCGTCTATCCTGCCCAAGCGGTCTTCACAGCGGGCAAGAGTGGGGCGATTGATATAGATGGGGATTTTTAGTTTACGGCACACCGCCCCAACGGAGCGGATGTGATCGGAATGCTCATGGCTGACGATAACCCCGGCAAGCTTATCCACAGGCGCATTAAGGGCATGCATAGCCTCCAAAATGCGGTAGAGGCTGATCCCTGCATCCAAAAGCAGAGCGGTGGAGGAGGTTTGCAGCAGCACGCAATTTCCTTTGCTGCCGCTGGCGATCACGGCGGTTTGGAACATTAGCT
>CAZSST010000021.1:0-23126 GCA_964609575.1 uncultured Candidatus Cloacimonas sp. | reverse complement strand
ATGCGGGCGGCGGTTTCGCAAACCAATTGGTCGCTCATGGCCAGATGTCCGATCAGGCGTCCCTCGTCCGAAAATTCGATGCTGCTTTTA
Source organism: uncultured Candidatus Cloacimonas sp. (assembly GCA_964609575.1). GTDB lineage: Bacteria > Cloacimonadota > Cloacimonadia > Cloacimonadales > Cloacimonadaceae > Cloacimonas. The sequence continues at coordinate 23,036 of CAZSST010000021.1, read as the reverse complement.
CCCTCGTATTCCTTCAGCTTGGCCACGTCGTGCAAAAGAGCTCCGGTGATCAGTAGATCGTAATCCACGGGGTACATGGTGGAGGCAAATTCGCAAAGTGAAGCCACCGAAGCAGTGTGTTCAATAAGCCCATGCATATAGTTGTGATGCCAGCTTTTAGCGGCAGGAGCAGCCAGAAACCTGGCGAAGAATTCCTTATCATCAAAAAGCATATGTAGCAAGCGGCTCAGGTGTTCCTGTTTAACCTTGTCCACAAAGGCGAAAAAGCGTTCGGAAAGCACTTCCGGAGCTATTTTACTGCGGGTGAGCAGATCTTCCAGATTGTATTCCGATTTGTCGGCAAAGCGCAGATTGGTGATGGAAACCTGAATCTGGCCTTTGAAATTGACCACGTTGCCTTTGATTTTTATAACATCACCAGTGTCAAATTCGCTGGCAAATTTACGGGCATCCTTCCACACATTGGCAGAGATGCTCCCGCTGCGATCCTGCAATTTCAGGCGCAGGTACTGATCGTTCTTGCCGTCGCGCAGTTCTTTTTCGGCAGCCAGATAGAAGCCGATTACCTCTTCACCCACTTTTTGGTGAAAATCGGAGAGATGTGTTTGATTTGTCATAATTTATTCACTTAATATAGGTAATTTTCTTGGTTAGGCTTGGTTTTCCCGGAGTGGGGGAGGCGATTTTTACGATATAGATTCCCGAAGCGGGGAAGATGTAATCGGGAATGGCCAGACTGCTTTTGGAGGCACGGGTTTTCCAGATTAGCTGCCCCCGGAGGTTATAGATGCTAAGCAAAGCTCCTTTTTCCAGATCGGCGATCTTAAGTTCCGCAGCACCTTTGAGGGGATTGGGATAAAGCCGCGGTTGGGGAGCTGGAATATAGTTATCATCCACGGCGGTGAAGTTTTCGGGGCTAAAATTGAAATCCCCGGCAAAATGGATTTGCCCGCCATCACGATTTTGCAGCCAGTAAAAAATGCAGTAGTCCTGGATCAATTCTTCATTGGTGAGATTGGGGCGATTGAAGGTATAGCTTTTGGAGATGATACCCTCCAACAGTAAAGGATTGGAGAGGGTGTCGGCAAAGGCAATCCAGCGCTGTAGCACAAAGCGGGTGCTACCTGCCAGATTCACACGACGGAACAATCCGGCGAAGAAGCGGGATTGAAGGGCCGGATTGAGGCTGGCAGTGTCATATAGAAGGGTTTCGCCATTGGTGAGCTTGAACGTAAGCTGTAGCAGATCGGTATCGGGGATGTGCTCAACCATCACCGTGTCGCGACTGATGAAGGTATTCAAGCTCAAGGCGTTGTCTTGCAAAATCTGTAGACGGTTGCTATAGCCGGGGGGAAAGCCGTAGATGCGCTGTGAACCATTTATGGCCAGGGTAGGATAGGTATTATAGGCATACCAATCGAAGCGGTCTCGCGAAGCCAGATTGCCCAGGCTGTCGCCCAGATCAGGAAAATAGAGCAGACTTCGCATCCTGGGTGAAAGCATGCCATCCTGGAGGGGGAGAATGCTATTTACCGTATTCAGGCGTAGGAAATTCTCCACCGGATAGAAGGGATAGGGATTGGCATAAATGCCATAATAGGCAGTGCTGAGGTTATTGTGAAAGAGATTGGCGGGTTCGCTGGTGCCAAAATAAAGGGTGGCCTTCACGCGAATTTGCATGGGGCTTTGGGGAAGTTCATAGCTGTAGCCGGGATATCCAGGAGCGCTGATGATTAGCGAATCCTGAGGAGCAATATTTTGGGAGATGGCGATGGTGTCGCTAATGGCGAAGCTGCTATCGGGGCAGCTGAATTCCACCAGAATCGCGGCATCGGTTATGGGGCTGGTGGAGTGGTTGTAAATTGAAAAAACAGGGCTAACTGATTGGCGGGGAAGGAGAGCCCCGGAAAGACCAAAGCTTACCAATTCCAGATCAGGGCTGTCCAGAGCAAAACTACCCACAAGGCCAAAGGCCAGTTCACAGCGGAAGCCTGCAGCGTTCATGCTTTGCAGGAAGGGCACGGGAGCAGTGGTATCCAGATAATAACTATGGCTACCCCCTCCGGCAGATGCGGACACAAAGCTGCTAAGGCCATTGGCAGGGTAATCCACTACCAGCCAGATTACAGAGGCGGAAAGAGTATCTGGGAAAGTGAATTCCATCACCTGATTGCTAATGGGAGCGCTTACTTGACGCAGGGCATTGCCTGTGGGCAGGGAATCAGCATCGGCAAAAAGGGATACCGTAGCTTGGGAAGCGGCATTGGGGAAAAAGATACGGACTTTGGAAGTGATAAAACGGCAATCGGCCACTCCGGGATAGAAATCCTGAAAATCGAACCGCACTGCCCACTGCGTGCTGCCATAAATGTGATAATCATCCTGGTTATCGTGATAGCAGGCATGAGCTTCACGCTGCTGAGGATAGGGCAGGGGATCTGAAGTGCCTGGGACAGAATTCAAAGCAGCCGAACCATACCCGCAAGCAACAAGCAAAGCCAGCATTAGCAGTACTTTAAGCTTTGGCATCGGGCTTACTCCCAATCAGCTTTCTGGCCAAAATCACATCTTGGCGAATGGCCTCGCTGAGTTCTTGTTCGCTCTTAAACAATCGTTCCTCCCTTAGATACTGGTGCAGTTCCAGTTCGAGCTGCATTTCGTAAATATCCACATCGAAATCCAGAAGGTGGGTTTCGATTTCCACAAGTCCACTGTGTTTCACGGTTGGACTGCAGCCGATATTTGTCAATCCAAAAAACGATCGTCCCGCAAACAGGGCTTTACTGAAATAAATTCCGGATTTGGGAACCAGTTGATGGGGATTGTCTGGGATCAAATTGGCAGTGGGGAAGCCCAGGCTGTGGCCTTTACTGATGCCATGGCCAACGGTTCCCGGCAAAGTGTAGGGCTTTCCTAAAAGCTTATTGGCCAGGGAGATATTGCCATCGGCCAAGAGCTTGCGGATCATGCTGCTGCTGATGATCTGATTCTGGTAAAGCTGGGGTTCCACATACTGCACACGGTAACCGAAATCCGGGGCATGCTTGGTTAGGAAATCCACATTGCCCTGGCGTTGAAAGCCAAAATGGGAATCATAGCCCATCACGAAGATCGCAGGCTGCCAAACGGGGATAAGATATTCTTGTAAAAACTTATCGGCAGAGGTGTGGGCAAGCTCCATTGTGAAGGTTAGAAGCTCTACATGATCTATTCCCAAGGCTTTAAGCTCTTTGGTTTTGGCGGCTGCGGTCATTAAAACCTGGGGCTTGGGGTGGGATTTTAAGGTGAAAGCAGGATGATCGGTGTAGCTTAGCACCACGCTTTGCAGGCCTGAGCATGCTGCCAGTTCCTGAACCTTGGCTAGTAGCTTGCGATGGCCCAAATGCATGCCATCAAAATTGCCGAGGGTGATAACGCTTTGGGGTTTGCTGCTCAAGGGATCACCAGATAGGGCTTCAGGATGCTGTTCTGGCATCTGGCCAGGGCCAGCAATTCATGCGTGGAGGAATAGATGGCTACAGCTTCGTGTGGCTCATTAAAAGGGGATTCAAGATTTATGGGATTACCGTTTTTCACAAGCAGAGCCTGGGATTCATCGGCAAGGTAACCAGGGAGCTTGGCCAATATGCTTTGCACTGGCAGGAGTTTGCTTTGCCAGTTTTCAGAATTCAAAGAAGCCAAATCTATGGCGCTCTCCAGAAGAGTGGAACCAATGCTAAGCCGGCGCAGGGAAGTGGTGTAACCTACGGTTCCCAGCTGAAGTGCCAGCCATTGACTGAGGCTGCGGATGTAGGTTCCCTTGGAAACCGTGCATTTGTAGCGGAGCTCTTTAGCGTCGTTAAGCAGGGTTCCATTTTCCCAAGGGATAAATTCGAAGCTACTGATTTTGGTATTGCGGATGGGCATCTCCACGTCCTGGTTTTTGCGGGCGTATTCGTAGGCGCGTTTGCCATTGATTTTAATCGCTGAAAAGCTGGGAACGGGTAGTTCTTTCAGTTCCAAGGCGGCGTTTATTAAGGCCTGGGGATTGGGAATTGCTGTGGGTGCAGCAGCAGCGTTACATATCTCTCCTTCCGGATCGCCGGTACTGCTGCTTTGGCCAAGCTTCAGGGTAGCCAGATAGCTCTTGTCCTCTGCTTCACCGATGGAAGCCAGACGGGTGTATGAACCCAAAAGGCAGATCAGCAGACCACTGGCAAAGGGATCAAGGGTGCCGGTATGTCCGATTCTGCGGATGCCGGTGATCTTACGCAATTGGCGAATCACATCGAAGGAAGTGATCCCGCCTGGCTTGTCAATGGCCAGAATTCCCTTGCTGAAAGGTGCATTCATTACTTAAAGGGCAGCCTCAAAATCGGCAAGGAGCATGGCAGATACCGCTTCCAGGGTGCCGTGTATGGTGCATCCAGAAGCGCTGCGATGACCTCCACCGCCATATTTTATGGCGATTCTATTCACATCCAGCAAGGGCGAACGGAGGCTTACCTTGAAGGTTTCGGGGGCGTCTTCCCGTAGATACACTATTGCCGTGATGCCTGCCACTCCTTGAACCCAGCGAGTTACGCTCATCAAGCTTTCGGGATCGAGGGAATTTTCCTTGCTCATGGCCAGGCTGGAATGCATTAGTAAGATGCGGCGATCAAAATGGAGCCCGATGGTTGCCAGAGTTTGGCCTACATAGCGCATTTCCTCAGGAGTATGGTTCAGAAAGAATTGCTGATACAGCTTGTGAGCCTTTATTCCCAGGTCTTGCAAGGCTGCAGATATCCTGAAGGTAAGGGCATCGGTATTAGCATTGGCAAAGTTATTGGTATCATTCAAAATAGTGGTATAGATACAATTGGCAATAGGGATGCGTTCTGCTTCCGGCATGTCGCTGATATCATCTTGCAGCATTTCAAAAAGCATTGCTCCCACTGAGGCATAAGAAGGATCGATGTAGCTGAAATCGGCCTTTATGGGATTATGCTCCAAGAGGTGATGATCCAGCAGGAAGCATTGTTTGGCGCAATGTACCAAAGCGCTACGCTCACCCAAGCGGTCATAGCTGTTGCAATCGAGCACGATAAGCAAATCCAGCCTGTCTGGAGCAGCTTCGTAATCCTGCACCTTGGCACCATTCATCAAATGCCGATAACGCTCCAGGTCGGTGCTTGGGTCTATGTAGATAACGCTGCCTTTTTCCAGATGGAGGAGGAAATACTGCATGGCCAGGGCTGCGCAAAAGCCATCCCCATCCGGATTTATATGGGTGGTGATACCGATTTCGGAGGCTGCTTGCAGCGCGGACAAAAAATCCTGCCTGAGCTCTGTCAGTTTGTTCATAAGCCCCTGTTCAGACACAATGTGCTATTATGTGCTTGGTAACGAATGCCTTGCTTACTCGTCTTCCTCGTCTTCTTCGTCTTCGAAGTCTTCATAATCGTCTTCATCAAGGTCGAAGTCGAGCAAATCTTCATCGTCCAGATAGTCATCCAGATCGATGTCCGGATCATAATCGTCGTCATCATCATAATCATCTTTAAGATTGGCCAGCAGTGTATCTACTTTGGCGGCCCGATCTTCGGTATCATCATAGAAGAAGGTTAATTCCGGGATGGTTCTCATTAGTTGTGCTCCTGCAATTTGTTTTTTAAAGAAACCCGAAGATTTGATCAGGAGTTCTCTGATCTTCTCGTGGCTACTGGGATTGTTATAATGCGAAAAATACAGCTTGGCATAGTGCAGGTCTTTGGAGATAACCACATCGGTAATCTGCACCCAGGCCAGCTTGGGATCGTTCATTTTTTGCGACAGGGCGATATTGAAGATTTTCTTCAGTTCTTCCTGCAGCCGGGGAATGCGATAGGACTTCATGAAAGCTTCTTTGCCACCTGTTGTACGATGTAGGCTTCCAGAACGTCCCCTTCCTTGATATCTGTGTAGCTTTCCAGGGAAAGTCCGCAATCAGTTCCGGCACGCACCTCTTTAACATCGTCTGAATAGTGTTTCAGCGAACTGAGATTATCTTCTGCGATCATTACGTCATTGCGATACAAGCGAATCTTGCAATTTCTCTGGATGAGCCCGCGGTCTACCTGACATCCGGCAATGGTGCCTATTTTCTTGATCTTGAATACTTGCTTCACAGTGGCCGAGCCGATGGAAACTTCTTCAAATTCTGGGGCCAGCATGCCTTCCAAAGCGCTGCGGACGTCTTCGATGGCATCGTAGATAACTTGATAGATTTTTATCTCCACGCCTTCATCTTCCGCCATTTTGCGGGCTATCTGACTGGCGCGTACATGGAAACCGATGATAATGGCATCGCTGGCGGCAGCCAGAGATACGTCTGCTTCGTTGATTCCGCCTACGCTTTTGTGGATGATATTTACGTTCACTTCTTCATTGGAAATCTTCTGGAACGAATCTGCCAGGGCTTCTGCTGAGCCGTCCGCATCGGTTTTCAGGATGATATTTAGCATATTGATCTTATCTTCCTTGATGCGGGCGAAGATATTTTGCAGCGAACTCTTGTTCTGATACTTCTCCCGTTCCAGGCGAATCTGTTGGCGTTCGGTGCTGATATTGCGGGCAGTTTTTTCGCTATCCACCTGATTTAGCAGGTCTCCGGCCTTGGGAGTGTCATTTAGGCCATAGATACGAGCCACATCGGAGGGATAGAGTATCTTTATCTCTTGTCCCCGTTCGTTTTCCATTTTGCGGATACGTCCGTGCACTGCACCGCAAACCACAATATCGCCTCGATTAAGCATTCCTTCCTTCATCAGGATGGTTGCCACAGCACCCATGCGGGTATCCTTTTGGGCTTCGATCACAATTGCCGAGGCGGGAACTTCCTTACGGGCTTTTAGTTCCATCATCTCTGCGGTTAAAAGGATCACTTCGATCAGGTTTAAAATCCCTTCGCCGGTTACGGTGGAAGTTTTGCACCAGGGTACTTCACCGCCATATTGTTCCAGGTACACACCCAGTTCCAAAAGCTGGGCAATAGTGCGATCCACATTTGCTTCCGGCAGGTCTATCTTGTTGATGGCAATTACCATGGAAACGCCAGCAGCTTTGGCATGGTCTATGGCTTCGCGGGTTTGGGGTTTCACTCCTTCCGATGCGGCAACCACTATCACGGCGATATCCGTAACGTTTGCACCCCGGGCTCGCATTGCGGTAAAAGCTTCGTGCCCCGGAGTATCCAAAAAAGTTATTTTATGTTTATTAATTTCAATCTGGTATGCACCGATGTGCTGAGTAATCCCTCCAGATTCACCTGCCACCACGTGGGTATTGCGGATGTAGTCCAAAATAGAGGTTTTACCATGATCCACGTGCCCCATTATCGTAACCACTGGGGGACGAAACTCTTCTTCCACTTCCTGATACTGAGCGAGGTCCTGATCGATGATATCAGCGCCGTACTCATCTTCAAAGCGGAATTCCACTTTGAATTCATCGCAGATCATTTCCAGGGAATCCTTGTCCAGGCGCTGATTGATGGTAACCAACTGCCCCATCATGAAGAACTTCGAGATGATCTCTGTGGCTGAAACATTCATGATCTTAGCCAGTTCGCTAACCGAAGTAAATTCCCGGATTACGATCTCATTTCCGGTATCTGCAACGCTTTGCGCTTCGCGATGGTATTTTTTGCGCTTGGTGGTCTTCTGCATGGTTTTTTTGATGCTTCTGGAGATGGCAGCTTCATCTACTTCAACGGGTTCCACCACCTTCTGTTTGGTCTTTTTGGTGCTGGTAATCAGTGCTTTTTTGTGTTTGCTCTTATCTCCCAGTTCCTCATGACTCACCTTGGCTTTACCAAATTTTTTGGTTTCCGTATCCGGTTTCACTTCTCCCGGGGGAGGAGGAGTAACCGGTTTGGCAACAAAAGCCTTTTGATCCGGCCTCTTCTTGCTGTCATAGGCAGGCTTACGGGTGTCGGGATGAGCTCCAGGACGCTGCTGATATGGCCTTTGTCCACCTGGAGTATGAGTGGGGGCAGGGGTTTGCCTTGGAGTGGGAGCCTGGGTTTGAACCGGGGTTGGAGTGAGTGCAGGGGTTGGGGCAGGAGCCGTGGCCTGTGTTTCAAAGAAAGATTTGGGAGCTTCCGTGGAAGGCTTTTCCGGTTCAGGTTTAGGCTCCGGTTGTGTAATCTCAGGTTCGGGAGCAGGCTGTGGTTCCACAGCAACTTCAATTATCTCAGGTTCTGCCTCCGGAGTGGGTTCTGCCGGTTCGGGAGCCTTGGTTTCGGCAACCGGTTGCGGAGCAGTTACCGGGGTAGGCTTGGCTTTGGCAGCCTGACGGAGTTCGATCAGGCGTTTACGATCTCTATCGGCACGTTTCTCAGCGTCTATTTGCTCATTGTACTTCACGCGAATCTTGTTTGCCACATCATCTTCGATCAAGCTCATGTGGCTTTTAATGGTTACTCCAAGATCCTGGAGGTGTTTTTTTAGCGCCATCGTGCTGATCTTCAGTTCTTTGGCCAGTTCGTGTACTCTTATCTGCAAAGCTTCCTCCACTATGCTTCTGCCTGCCAGTATTCCATGATTCTGGAGGCAAAGTTTCGGTCACTGATCCCGAATATTCCGCTTTCCGGAAGTCCCAGGGCGGCGCTAAGCTCCGCCTTGTTACCCAAGCTGATCATCTTAATCGGATGATCCAGACTGCGGTTAATTCCTTCCAGGGTTTTCATCGTGCGCACTGAGGTGTCTTCGGCCACGATCAGCACCCTGATCAGGTTATGGTTCAAACCACGCTGACAGGCCTCAAAGCCGTGGATCAGTTTACCGGCTTTACGGGCAAATTGCATCAGCGTGATGATCTTATCTTTCATTTTTGTTTTCCATGCTTGCGGTAGACGCGTTTTTTCCATTTGGCCAGTCCCGCATAGCAATCGGTATTGCGGCATAAGTATTGTTTGCGCCGCATCAAGCTATGATCCAAGTCAAACACCAGCTCATGATCCAGCAAAAAGAAGCTCAACAACTCACTTTGAGCGCTTTTTGCCCTGCACACCACGCAAGTGCGCATGGGGGTATGTCCGGCGTTGCTATGTTTATTTGGCATTAGAAATACTTTGCAGCCTCTTTCAGGCGTTCGGCGGTCTTTTGTCCCATGCCTTCCAAATTGCAGAGTTCTTCCACGGAAGCCATAAATACATCCTGCACACTGGTATATCCAGCCTGACGCAGTACTTCGGCGATTTTGGGAGTAACTCCATCCAGTTCGGTTACATGGCTAATGGTACGGCGTTCCTTGGACATCTTTTCTTCAAATTCCGTAGCCGTATAAATATCTATCTTCAGGCCAGTCAGCTTGGCAGCCAGCTTCACGTTCTTTCCTTGTTTGCCTATTGCGGTAATCTTATCGGCTTCATCCACAATCACACTGGCGGCACGATTGCGTTCGATGATTACATGCTTCACGCCTTCTATGCCCAGGGCATTTTCGATCATTTTTTCCTGATCTTCGCTATGCACCACAATGTCTATCTGTTCGCCATGCAGCTCACGCCGGATGGAATCGATGCGGGTGCCTTTGGGTCCAACGCAGGCCACGATGGGATCGATTTTGGGATCACTTGTTTCCAGCTCCACCTTGGTACGTACTCCGGGTTCACGCACAATCTTGCGGATGTTTATCTTGCCTTCGAAAATCTCCGGGATTTCCGCTTCAAAAAGTTTCTTAACGAACTCCGGATTGGTACGCGAAAGGATGATGATCACTCCGTTGCTTCCGGAGCGGATATTCACTACGTAAGCCTTGATGTTATCGCCCACACGGTAAAATTCATTTTCGATCTGTTCATCCAAGGGCAATAGCGCATCGGTGTAGCTGATATCCACGCGGTAACCACCATTATTTTCGTCGATGGCCTTGATCTTTCCGGAAACGATCGTATGCTTCTGCTTGTTGAAGTCATTCTGTATCTTCTCTTCTTCCAGCTTGCGAATCTTGTCCTGGATGATCTTCTGGGCGGTTTTTATCAGCTTTGGCTCAAATTCGTGCATGGCCATGGTCTTTTCGATCTGCTGACCCAGCACAGCTTTTTTATCATAGCTTTCCCGGGCTTCAGACAGCGCCATCTGCCCAAGATTCTCTTCGATCTCGGTTACTTCACACATAAATTTGGCCTTGATTCCACCGCTGGCTTCATCCACAAACACTTCCAGAGGAGCTTCCGGACCCAGTCTTTTTTGCAGAGTAGTGGTGATGGCTTCCACGATTATCTCTTGGATCATTACTTTGTCCAGTTGCTTGATGGATGCCAGTTTGATCACTGCATCGAGGATATTAGCGCTCATCGTCTCTCCCTTTCCGTATGGCCAGATAGACAGTTTTGGCTCTGGAGATGGCCTTTAAGGGGATTTCTTTTATAACCCCGCGGTCATCCAGAGTAATAGTATCCTGATTTACTTCCGTAAGGGTTCCCATCGTCGATCTCTTTTCCCCATCTTCGCTCCACTGCACCGCCACCTTTTCGTTGATTGCGCTTACGTAATGGCTTTTTAGCTTCAGGGGACGTTCGATGCCGGGAGAGGACACTTCCAGAAAGTAGCGTTCCGGGATCAGATCAAAGGCTTCCAATTCCGCCCCTAAAGCACGGCTGAACTGAGCGCATTCATCCAGGGTAATCCCCCCGATTTTGGTGAGATACACTGTTAGAATGCGTCCCTTGCCGGAAATCTTCTCATCAATGTCATACACTGCTACATGCATGTCATTGCAGATCCGGCGCGCAATGTCTTCGATCTGAGCACGATAAAACTCCATCTTCTCCTGACCTTTATCCTTAATCTTTAAGTTCTTAGCTTATCACAGCGACCACGGAAAGGCAGCTTCACCCGTTTCAAAAAAAATAGCTATCCCATGTAGCTATTTCTTTTCCGCCGCAGCGGCTACCAACCAGTTAATCCGTTAAATCATCTGTTTTTACACATATTGTCATGATTTTGCATCGGCCTATATCTGTCAAGCGAAATCGTGCTTTCTGCGCTGATTGGAGTTTTCATGAATATTCCAATCCTTCACCCCTTGAATTCTCATCCCATATCATGTTCCATGAGATGACCAGGCGATGCCCAAGCAAAAGCCTGGGGATCGCATGGGCTTCGCATGGTATTTAATTCATGTGGTATTACTTAGAGCAGAAGTATTTGGATCAACAAATCGCCAACACGCTGATAGGTGCCCATAGCTCTCATAGAATTCTTTTCTAAGTTTAAGTTAGATTAGCGCCATGAATCCAATCATGCGATAGATTTTACATTGACAATTTGCAAACAATCTATTATCTGCTCCATATAGTAAAAAATCTACCCGCAGCATCTGTTTCGATACGAAAAAAGGAGCAGTTAATGAAGAATTTATGGTTGATTATGGTGCTTGTTCTATCTTCAACACCGGTTTTATTATCTGGCGTTACTCCAAAACAGCAGCGGCAGAATCTCATCGCCTTTACCAAGCTGTGGGGCTATACAAAGCACTTTTGTCCCAGTGATGAAGCGCAGGAAATCGATTGGGACAAATTTGGCGTTTATGGCTCGCAGCAAGTAATGAACGCCCCAGATAAAGAGGCATTGGAAAAGGAACTATATGAGCTTTTTGCGCCATTGGTTCCTGAACTTGATCTCTACTCCAAAACTCCGCAGATAATAGCTCCAAAGCCTTTAACCCCCGGAAGGAAAAAAGCATTCTGGCAATACGTTGGCTATAACAGCAACATTCAGTCCCCGATATACAAATCAATCAGAACCAATCGACCCTTAAAGATATACCCCAATGATGATGTTCCATATCTTTGGACATGGGTGTGTCCTCAGTTCAGTGATCTGGATCACAAAGCGGAAAAGCTACGCGTATCATTCAATATCATGCAGGAAAGCAGTGATACAGATACTGTCCGGATTATGATGGGAAATTGGGGAGTGAGTGTATCCGATTCACTTTGCACCGAGGGCTGGACTCAGAAGAGCTATGTTATCGAGCCTCCGGATGAGGATCATCTACCCCTCTGGATGTATTTTTCTGGTTTTAAGAAACTCTGGTTGGATGATTTGAAGGTGGAAACATGGGATAATGGAGCTTGGCAAAAGCTTTATTACACCGATTTTTCTAATGATAAAGCGGGATCACTGCCCCAAAACCTTAGTGTGAACATGGCTTCCGACATGGGAGTGCTGAGCCCTAAAGTGGATGTATTGGTTGATGAAATAGATGGAGCCAAGATGCTTAAAATCTGCGCTGCTCCCGACAAATCATATACTCTTGGCCTTTTGGATAGAATCTTCAGCGAGGAACTGCCTTGGGGAGAACGCCTGGATAAAGAACTGATCCCAGGACTCCGATGTAGCTTTCCTATGATATTAGAATGCGATATTGAGCATACTTATCCCCCAACCGATATAATGAAACTGCAGGAATTGAAGGATAAACTGGAGCCCATAGACCTGGGTGACCGCTGCAACAAAGGCACTTGGCTCGCAGGGATAATAAAGTATTGGACGGAGCTAAATTTCTTTTATCCCTATTTCGAGTATAACTTCTGCGATTGGGATAAAGAGCTTGGCGCTAGCCTTGGCGAAGTGCTTAAAGCTAAGAGTTTTACAGATTACAAGAAAACACTTTCCAAGCTGAGCTCCAAAACCCAGGATGGCCATGCCTTTATTGACGACCCTTTGCGTAACAAGCTGCACCCGGGCTTCGGAATCATCCCCATCGAAGGTAAATGGGTGGTGGAAAAAGTTCTGAACGATAGCATGGGTATTCCCATCGGTTCTGAGGTTACGCACATAAATGGCAAGTCTTTCCGCAAAATTATGGATGAATGCCGGCCTATGTACACTTCCTCCAATCCTGAAACTACTAATCTACGGCTGTTCCGTGCTTACCTTAGGGATTATCCTGATTCTGTAGCTACCTTTAGTTTTATCACTCCGGATAAACGCAAGCTAACCAGGGAAGTCAAATTCGGTGATTATAACAGCCATCACCTGAAAATTCGGGATGAAAAGCACATTGTTTATCCTGATAGTATTGTCTACTTGAATATGTATCGCATTACGGATGAGGAGATTAAGGCATTAATGCCCGATCTGAAGGCTGCCAAGGGTATCATCCTGGATTTACGGCTATATCCCTATGTTTCCACAGATATCCTGAAGCACTTTCTTTCCAAACCCGATTCCAGCGGATATTGCATAGCCAAAAGGTATATTAAACCCAATGAGGAGCTTCCCCGGCAGAGTGACGATGGGCCTATTTGGGGGTTGGAACCGGATGACCCGCATATGAGCGCTAAAATGATCGCTCTCAGCAGTCGCGATTCGCAAAGCTATTGCGAAGGATATCTTGAGGTTATCAAGCATAATAAACTCGGTACCATCGTCGGCCAACCCAGCGCAGGGGCAAATGGCAATGTGGTGTATTCCATTCTTCCCGGAGATCTGAGAGTGCAATGGACTGGCCTTTTGGTAAAGAACTCCGATAGAAGCAGGTTTTTTGGCGTGGGAATCAGTCCCGACGTATCCGTAACCAAAACTATTGATGATATCATTCAAGGGCGTGATCCCGAACTGGAAAAAGCCCTGGAATTGCTAAGGGAATAGCCGTCACTCAATTGAGTTCGAAGCGCTAAAAGGTTGATTTGAGTTCAAAGCGCTTTAATAAACTGCAAGCTTATCTAGATGTATGATAGCGCTTTGGACTACAAACAGCATTACCAGACAATTCATAGCAAGATAGCAGTCTTGAAGTCCATGGCGCTTATGAAGATACAAAAAATGAAAAAGCTATATCCATCCCATATCACGATAAAGGAGGGATGAGGGATGGTTCTTGGTGATGAGTATGGAACCTTTGTTCCAAACAGATTCCCCATTTATCCATGTTATGGGCAAGTTAGTTGCGGGGATGTAACGCACTTTTTGATATAAGGGGATATCATTTTGATATCATAACCTACGGGATGTGGCCGCATGTAGCTTTATAAAGTTATGTATATCAAGATTATAAAGTAAGCGGACACATTGGCTTAATACTTGCAACACTATGGAGATAAAAGTAACTAAGAGGTATCAGACATGAAAAAGATCAGCATCTTAATAATCCTGATCTCGATTATTGGGATACAGGCATGCGAAGTAAGAAGCGATGGGTTGCCAGATAAAAGCATCTTTGAGAAGAGCTCCGAGCTTAAATATGTGGGTGAACAGAACCTTGAAACCGCTTATAAAGCCTTGGAATTTACCATTAACGCCGGGACAGCGGATATCGATTTGAAGGGTGAGCCAGGCTCACAAATAAAGCTGAAAATCGGCTACAAGGAATACGCTCCCGGCGATGCCATTATCAGCCTTGAGCAGGGAACGCTGAAAACCTCTTCCAAATCCGGAAAGCCGGTGCATATTACTTCCATCGTGGGGACAATTCCCGAGAATTTGAATCTGACCTTCGAGAATGGCACGGGAAAAATACTGCTTTCCAACCTGCGCAATGCTGCCAGGCTCAATATAGAATCCGGCACCGGGGATGTGGAATTGAAAAATGTACATATCAGAAATGTGGATATTGAAACCGGAACAGGCAAGATAACCATGAACGATTGCGTGCTGGAAATGGCAGATATCGAGACGGGAACGGGAAGTATTTACCTGAATGGCAGCTATGTAAAGACGGCAGAAGTGGAATCCGGAGTGGGAAGCATGTATCTGAAAGACAGCACCATAGACAAGCAAACCTTTGAAAGCGGCACCGGAAAGATACACCAGGAGGGGAAGTATAAAACAGCGATGTGAAAACACTTGAGTGAGGACACGTACCATTGATCCTCATTGATGAATCAGGTATTTAGTTATTGCTGTGGAAGTTCCGCACGCAGTTACAAAAACCATGGAAATTGGCGCAGATTCCCCCAAAGAGGCAGAATATCCCCCAGAAAAGTGGTCTACCCAGGATTCCCAATAAGCTTGGCGAGCTATGGGGAAGCAGATAAAGCCCCCAGGTGATAAGGTATGCCCCCACCACGATGCAGGCATGCCCAAGAATTACCATGGCCTTGCGGTTTCTTTTCCAGCCTGTGTAGATCAGGGCCAGGCCGATCAAACCGGAAGGGCTGATAATTGCAGCCCGGAACATGAAAATTAAACATAGAATAACCAGTATCACCCCCAGGGCGATGGTGATGTAACTTCGTTTTTGCATGGCTTTCTCCTTTTTGCCGGTGCGGGATTGATCTTTTTACATGGCAGTTGATAATAAGATAGTTATAACTGCCGGCATCACAAAGGATAAGTGGAGAGAGGGGAAAAAAGAAAATTGGTATTGACAGAAAATAGCTATCACCGATAGCATGCATAGGTAAGATATGGGGGTAACAAAAGGTATTTAGTAGTTTTTTACAACAGACGGGAGGATCAATGTTTGCATCAAAGGCAAAGACAGGAACAAGGGCGGTTAAGCAATTAGGCCTGGCTCTGGGTTTAGCGTTTCTATTTATATATACCAATGTGCTTTATGCACAAACTCCACATCTGGAGGTTACCCCGGTTGATTCACTTGCTATTGCCGGGCAATACGACAAGGTTCTGCAGCTACCCGAAGGCGATCTCCAGTTCTATAGATTCACGATTGGCACCGCATCATTGCAGGTATATGGATTTCAATACCTTGCCCAGAGCAATACCTTGACTCCGGTGACGAACCTTGGCACAGTGAGCAATTTACAAGGAATCGATCAATACCGCTATTATCAAGTGGAAAGATTTGGCAAATACTACCGCGTTTATGAGCTATCCACCGGTTTGGCGGTGATTATTCTGGATCACCATACCCTAAGTTACAAGATCATCAATGAAATAAGTTTTCCGCAGTATTTTAATATGCATATGCTTACGGATATTGTAGCCTCTGATGCCATGGCCATCGCTTTGGCGGATAGTCTTGTGTATTATAAATTTACAGATGGCAGTACCCAAACGCTGTTGCAGGGCTCTGCATACCAGTGTGCTTACGAGCAGAGCCAGGTAATTGTGGTATTGCCTGGCGACCGGTTCATGTACGTGAAGGATGCCGTATGCATGCCCGGTGCATCTGAAGAAGTATGGTATATCTTTGATGGGGATGGCAACTTCATAATCAGCCAATCCAGCAGCGATCTTGTATTGACGGATAACTTCATGGGCAAGTACTTTGGAAAAAGCCCGGAGATGATTCATGACCGATGGTACCTGTTAACTTCATCCATGGTATATACTTCCGGGAATCTGGAATGCAGCTATACGGACATGGGCATGATCCACTATTACTACTTCGGATCCCCGCAGGGAATTTATGGCAGCAGTCCCTTAATCACTCCCTTTGATGATGATAAAATCCTTCGTCTTGATGTCCATACTGCGTATGAAGAATGTGGCATGTATTGTAACTATAGTCCTTTGGAGCTTTTTCCCGAGCCGATCTACACTCTTTTCTTTGGCCAGCACTATCCCTGCGTAGCCAGTATTTCGCCAGAGATTACCACGATGACGGTGCGCCTGACGGATCAGATAGCCATTCTTGCCTGGTGGACAGAGGATTTTCCTTCTCTCCATCAATTCTATTTCCCCACTTTCAGCAGCGATAATGCCGGAATCATGAATTTTTGCCATGACAATATGCTGTACCTTATAGGCAATAACAAGGTGTATGCATACCGGGTGGAGATTGCCTCTCCGGTGCATGACGATGCTGTTCCCAATCCCGAACGGGGTTTGCAGGTGTATCCCAATCCGGCCAGGCGGGGACAAGCTCTTACCTTTAAGTCTCAAAAGAAAAGGGAGGGTAGCATTGATATCTATAACCTGAAGGGACAGAAAGTGGCTTCATTGGAAATGGACAGATCCGGAGAAGTGCTATGGAATCTGTGCGACGAGATGGACAACAAACTTAGCGCCGGAATATATTTTGCCAGGGAAAGGGATAGCAAAGCGCAAAAGCCCTGCCGTTTTGTGGTGATTGATTGACCCAAGTTACTGCCAACCAAAGTTGGTAACCCATAGCTCCATCCATTCATCCTTATAGGTTGCGGGTTGGTCTCTGCCCAATCCCCTCCAAACAAAATCTCAGCCGATTATCAAGGGGTAGAAGGGCTTACAGTCATAAGGGTGATAGGAAGGATATGGGTTGTTTTTTGAGTGCCGTAAGCACGACAGTTTAGATAGAAAGGAGCATGGCGAGAAATGAGTTTGAGTGCCGTAGGCACGGTATTTTAGATAGCATGCCGTCCCTACGGGACTCGATAACGTTATTATTTACATTTATATATCTAAAATGCCGTCCCTACGGGACTCGATAACGTTATTATTTACATTTATCTATCTAAAATATCGTGCCTACGGCACTCTAATATCCTACGAATGTGGTGTTAATTACCGAAATTACCGAGTTTCCTTATAGTAACCGCTCGCTATATAATGTGAGCAATAACAATATAGATTCTCGGTAATTTCAGTAATTCTTGGCTCATCAGATTTGATGGTCTTATTCTCCCAAACCTCTGATAGCCAGATTGTTATCTGTAGTTCGGTTTAGCTCCCACCCCTCATTCCTTAGCTCATTGGCCAAAGTTTTGGAAATGGATGGCTTGTATTGCACCCCCAAAAAGACCAATAATTAGGAAAAGCCAAAAAAACGAGGGGTGCACTTGTCGGCACACCCTCGATATCTAATAATGACACAGATGTTTATCTGCTTCGGGGCATTTCTCCGGTATTGGCAGTAATCATAAAGAACTTCTGCTGGCCTTGTTGCTCCATCTCAAAGTTATTGTTACTGCTCCAGCCGCAGATTTGCCAGGGACCATCGGGGGTATCAGATGAGTAGATCCAATAGAAGGTGGCACCGGGAATGCTGTTCCACTCAAAGTGATTGAAGATGTGTCCAAAGGCTTCCACCTTGCTGTAGTTCGTGATGACGGGGGTGCCCAAAACAACAATATTGATGCTGGGGCTAAGGATGGTGAAGCCATCGCCGATCTGCAGATCGATATTTTCGCTGCCTGTCCAGCCGGGTTGAGGAATGATGATGATTGTTCCACTCACATATTCTACTTGTAAGTGAGCAGAGGAATAGGCATAAACTTCCAGGGCTTCTCCCGGCAGCAGATTTTGAATATAGGCCGGAAGGTAGAAAGCGATGTTCTCTCCGGGCAGATATGCACTGGACGCGGGAAGGTTGCAGGTAATGGCATTGCGGGTGGTGAAGGTTTGATAACCCCTGGAAGAAACGTCGCCCAAAACAGATGAAGTGGCATATACTTTCCACCAGTAGGTGGTTCCGGGAGCCAAAGCATAGGCAATGTCGCATTCACTGACGGATACCACATCACCATAGTAACAAACGGATAGCCATTCATCGTTGCTGATCTCTATGTGATAGGCCGTGCCGCCATGCAGGTCTGGCCAATCGAAATGGGGCTTCAGTGGAGTAATGGTATTCCAAACCGGAGTACAAGTGCCACTTAGCCATTGGTCATAAACAGAAGAGATGGCGAAACGCATATTGGGGCTAAGGGTTACGGAATCCAGCGAGATGGTATTATGCTCCATATCATTTATGCTTCCGCCCATGTGGGGAGTCCAGGTAAGGCCATCATCCAGGCTAACGTAAAGCCGATAATTTGTATATGCCTCACCCCTGTAGTGCAGAACCAGCACGCCAGTAATGGTGGTTAAGTTACCCATGGTATAGCTGTTCCAGTATTCGCCGGTGTTATCTGGCAGGTTTGCAGGACTGATGATACTATGAACAATGGTTAAAGTACCATAATCGCCCGTTAATGCAGTAGGAATAAATCTGAGATCATGAAACTGCGCTTCGGAAAGGCTCAGATCACGGGTATTATAGAAGGAGCCATTCATCACCAGATTACCGCTGTACCAGTCATCATGCCAGGAAAGGATTAGTGAAGCTCCGGGATCAACGGTAATGGTGCTGCCATCCTGAATGGTAAAAGTGCTAAGGACGTTTTCGCCGGTGAGGTGAAAATCAGCATTGTTATCGGCAACTATGGGAATGTCTTCGCGGAAATTAAGATGACGGGGCTCTGTCCCTCTCAAGTGAAGAATTCCCATCCAGGTGTTCGGGTATTCGTAGATGTCCGTTACATTACCATAGCAATAGGCATCCATGGTTCCGTATTCACCTGCAGACACAAAATTGTAGTTTGAGAAAGAGCCATACGAGGTGAATTCAGAACTTGTGCCATAGGCCCCGCTTAGCCAGGCGTTATTTATAACTTGTCCATGGAAGGTATTACCATTGTTGCCCAGGGTTACAGACATGTTCAAGCTCACATCCTGTGCTTTTACGCTATAGAGCACTACATCGGCAAGAGTACCACTGCGGAAGTATCCACCATCCAGAATGGCATTGCGAAGCATGTGATTTTCCAAAAAGACCACAGTGGGTGGGTCGGCATAGGATATGAAGTGTTTATCCCGGCTGACATTAAAAACCAGATCACTGCCCAAATATAGTTCCTGGGTATTGGTTACAATGATATTGGCATTTATGGTAACGCCATCAGCGGTGAGATACTGATCGGAAGGGCTGTCCAGGTACAAGTTACTGGGGCTGAATTGAGTTTCGAGGCCATACGCACCGAAATTACCGCGAAGATGAATATCGAAGAGGCCATAATCACCCGGAGCAATTATGGAGCCAGCATTGGCGGTGAGTCCCAATTCCACGCTGATGCTGTTGGAGGTGCCGTATGAGCCTAAAAGGCTGCCATTTACTACCAGGAAAGTATTAAAGGCATTACTTGTGCCCACGATGGTGCAATTTGCGCAGGTCATATTGCCATTGAATACATTGTTATCAAGGATGCACGAGCTAAGGTAGCCACCATCCGGTATTACAGCATTGTTAAGCTGAGCATTGATCAGTTCTTGATTATTCAGATAAAGCGTTCCAGGGTAAAACTGGCAGAGGGATTCGAATTGGAGGAATGAAACCAGCCGTAGTGTGGAATTCAGATTACTGAAATTGCTGCGTACCAGAGCCGTGAAAACTTGATTTATCTCCTGTGGATCGGAGAGATCACGGGCACCGTCGAAAATCAGGTTGGTGGGGTAGAAAAGACCGCCGATGCTGAGATCACCGGCCAGAAAGATATCCAGATTGCCATAATCACCGGGAGAAACGAGAGTATTCGTTTGCGTGGTAAGATTGTTATTAATCTCCACACTGCTATTGCTGCCAAAGTTTCCCCAAAGTGAACCTCCATCCAGAAGGTTGAGATTATAGAACACATTGCCATTGTCCATCATGGCCACGGGGCCGGAGAAAAACATGGTCAGATCGGCCGTGCAGCTATACAAATGGCAATTGAAGAGGGTATTCTGGCAATTCTCATTACGCGGGTTGAAAGTGCAATTCGAGAAATGGCAATTGGCAAATCCGATATTATCCCACATATCCAGTCTGGCATTTTCGAAACCATAGGAATATCCGTTGGGGAAGCTGATGTTGGTGGCCACTTCGATGATGTCATCGGCACTTTGGGTATCGAAAATGGTGGATACTTGCGGATTGCCATAGAACCCCAATTGGGCTTTGTTATTGGTGATATCGGGAGAATTGGCAGTAAGGGTGGTTCGTTCCGCGGAAAATAAAGCATTTCCGCTTATTGCCATATCCTCGCCAAGCTGTACGAACATTAATCCATAATCTCCAGGGCAAAGAGTGGCTTGATGTCCGATGCCAAGCAAATTTACGCTTTCATTTACATAGATTGTGCAGCCCATGGCGTATGGTCCGCTTAGAACAGCCGGAGCATCCTGGCTGCTGATGGTAAGATTGTTGACAGTGATAGATGAAGCTCCATCCAGATTAACCGTATGGCCACTAAGGATATACACATCATCCTCGCTTCCGGGAATAGCATAGCCCCCCACCCAGGTAAGAGGATCAAACCAATTTCCATTACCGGCGGAATAGAAATCCATAGCTGCGAGATTAACCATTGCAAGTAACAAAACGACACAGACAAAAAGCTGCTTCATACACACCTCATTAACAGACTAATTTGTATTCCACAGACTTTATGGGCAAAAACCGTCAAGCGATATGTTATGCAGGCAATTTTACCGATGGCTCCAGTATCTAGCTGGATAATAGTTACTTGCAAAGAAATATCGGCGCTTGGTTTTCTTTCTACGGAGTGTGTAAATTTTTCCACAAGAGCGATGAACTTCATTTGGCTCTCTTTCAAACCGAGTGAGTAGAAAAACACGATTCAATAGATTACTACATATACATTTACGGTGCGATGCCCATGCAACCACCGGGCAAGTGCACGGGCATCGCATGGGCATCACCTGTGCATCGATATAGGATCAAGGCTGGGACGTACTTTTCACCCACTTAGTTTGAAAGAGATCCCTTAATTTTGGGTAGCCCAAGATAAGCTAGCTCCTTCTCTGCCAAGCATAAAGCGAAAATTCATTGACAAT
This sequence comes from uncultured Candidatus Cloacimonas sp., assembly GCA_964609575.1. Lineage (GTDB taxonomy): Bacteria > Cloacimonadota > Cloacimonadia > Cloacimonadales > Cloacimonadaceae > Cloacimonas. Next base: position 1,545 of record CAZSST010000021.1, on the reverse strand, counting down.
ATTGTGCAGATGGATTTTAAGGGCGAAAAATACCAAACTGGAGTCACAAATGCTTAGGCAAATCCTACTATCCAAGCTGCACCGTGCCACGGTGACAGAATGCGATATAAATTATAATGGCAGTATAAAGATAGATGCAGCGCTGCTGGAAGCCAGCGGGATGCACGAATTTGAAAAAGTGGAGATTTTCGATATCAATAATGGTGCCCGTTTTTCCACCTATATCATCCTGGGAGAAAGGGGTAGCGGCGAAATTAGCATCAATGGAGCTGCTGCACGGATGGTGCAGATTGGCGATAAGATCATCATCATCAATTATGGCATGTTGGATGAAGCGGAGATGCAAAGTCACAAGCCCACCATTGTGGTTCTGGGTGAAGCCAATAGCATCGAGAGAATCATCTGATGAAAGTGGTAACCAGCCTTGCTGCCATGCAAGAACAGGCTTGGAATTGGTCTGAAGGCAACGTTATCGGTTTTGTGCCCACCATGGGTTTTCTGCATGAGGGGCATCTCTCGCTGGTGAGGCAAGCCCGGGCGAATTGTGACCTGGTGGTAGTATCCATCTTTGTAAATCCCTCGCAATTTGGCCCTCAGGAAGACCTGAGCACATATCCCCGTGATATTGATAACGATTTGCGGCTTCTGAAAGATGAACAGGCAGATATTGTTTTTTTTCCCAGTGCCACGGAGATGTATGCTTCGCCCTATCATAGCTGGGTGAATGTGGAAGGGCTAAGCGAAGTGCTTTGCGGAAAAAGCCGTCCCGGACATTTCCGAGGTGTAGCCACGGTGGTGCTGAAGCTGGTGAATCTTGTAAATCCCAACTATATGTATATGGGGGAGAAGGATTTTCAGCAAGTTGTGGTGCTACAGGCGATGCTGCGTGATTTAAATTTTAGATGCCGCATCGTTCCCTGTCCCATCGTCCGTGAGCAAGATGGCCTGGCGAAAAGTTCCCGCAATGTGTATCTGAAAGGGGAGAACCGCCAGATTGCTCTTTGCCTCAGCGAAGCGCTTGCCTTGGTGCAGCGGTTGTATGCTTCAGGTGAAAAAGAAGTTGCCAGGCTATTGGAAGAAGCCTCCAGACATGTGAAAGCCCGAGGTGGCAGAATCGATTACATCAAGCTGGTGAATCCTCACACCCTTCAGGATGAGACCCTGGCCACCAATTCCACGCGGATGATAATGGCTGTTTATGTGGGTACAACCCGTCTGATCGATAATGCCGCAATGAAAGCTTGACATTAGTATATAGCTGAAATTTTTGGTTCTTTCCATATAATAAAATGCAGCGTGAAAGTGGCGCTGCATTTGCACAGCCTGCGAAAGTGGCGGAATTGGCAGACGCGCTGGACTTAGGATCCAGTGAGGCAACTCGTAGGGGTTCGAGTCCCCTCTTTCGCACCAAACCTACAAATATTACAAACAGGAGTATAAAGTGCAGGTAGAATTCAAGCCTATCAATGAAGTTAGCAAAGAGATAACGATAACGGTTCCCGCAGAACGGGTAAACAAGGCCTATGAGAAGTATCTTCGCAAGGC
>CAZSST010000020.1:0-24844 GCA_964609575.1 uncultured Candidatus Cloacimonas sp. | reverse complement strand
AAAATAGCTAAACACCTTTTATTAATAGCAGTTCTGCTGAGCATTGCCTCTCTCGGCACTGGTACTATCCTCCGCGTAGCTTTGGAATTCAAGCTGATAGATGTAGCCAGTATATCTACTATGCGGGAATAGCATACTCGATTATATTTTCATTAAAATAACGAAATTCATAATTCTGAGAAATACGATGTGAAAACAGTAAGACGTAATCTTGATTCCATTAAGAACTTTCTAGGCTTGAGGCAAAGTATATCCGCCATGCTGCTGATGGCGATCTTTGTGGGTTTAGGGGAAAAGATGGCTGAGCGCTATCTACCGATCTATCTATTAGCTTTGGGTGGTTCTACCTTGGGAGTGGGGCTGCTGAATGGCATGGATAATCTGCTATCGGCTTTGTATTCCTACCCCGGGGGATGGCTTGCGGATAAAATAGGCTATAAGAAATCCCTGCTGTTTTTCAATCTCCTGGCAATTTTTGGATATTTGATAGTGGTATTGGTGCCACGATGGTATGCAGTGCTGATCGGGGCAGCGTTTTTCCTATCCTGGACTTCACTTTCCCTGCCGGCCACGATGGATCTGGTTTCGGCAGTACTTCCCAAAAACAAACACACCATGGGAGTGTCACTTCATTCGCTGATCAGAAGGATACCCATGGCATTGGGGCCACTGATCGGAGGATACTTCATCGTGCGTTATGGTCGGCTGCAGGGAATACGCTATGCCTTTCTGGCAGCGATTGGTTTTGCGCTGGTAGCTCTGGTAATCCAGCAGCTTTTTATCTCTGAAAATGAAAGCAACTCTAAAGTGAAAGAAAGGGCCATAAAGAGATTCAGTTCCACGCTAAGGAACCTTTTAATCTCCGATATTCTAGTTCGCTATTGTGAACAGATACCCTATGCATTTGTAGTAATCTGGGTGATGAATAACAAGGGATTGTCGGCCATGCAATTTGGGATACTGACTTCTATCGAGATGATTACGGCGATGCTGATCTACGTTCCTGTGGCTTATTTGGCGGATAAGAGCAGCCGTAAGCCCTATGTGGCAATCACTTTTTTTAACTTCGCTATCTTTCCGATAATACTGCTGGTGTCCCATAGCTTTTTGGCATTTGTAATTGCCTTCATTGTAAGAGGTTTAAAGGAATTTGGTGAACCTTCACGAAAGACCTTGATTATGTCTTTGGCTCCCGAAGGACATAAGGCGGGAACCTTCGGACGCTACTATCTCTATCGGGATGTAGTGGTTTCGATTGGTGCTTTTGGTGGTGCTTTTCTGTGGAGATATAATCCGGCGTTGAATTTTGGGGTGGCATCAGCATTTGGTTTTATGGGGTTATTGTACTTTATCTTCAGGGTAAATCCAGAACCGGGGGAATAGTTTTGGCTTTGTAAGTCCAAAACCCTTGCTGCTTAAATTGCGCTTGGGCACGGGTGAGGGAATTCTCGTCTGCAAAGATGCCAAAGCAGGTGGAACCGCTGCCACTTAGCATGGCTACATTTGCTCCCCAGTTTCTTAAATCACTGATGATGGTATCAATAAGCGGGTAAGCCACGCGGATACCCCGCTCCAAGCGATTAAAGCAGGTGCCAGGCAAATCTGAGGGATCAAAGTGGCGGGTGTTATCTGTATCAGGTAGCCTTACCAAACGGTATGCTTCGGCAGCGGAGATTTGGAGATTGGGATATACAAGCATGATTTTGGGAACGTGCAAATGGTGAAGAGGGGTAATGATCTCACCTCTGTTCTCGCCAAGGGCAGTTCCACCCCTCAGAAAGAAATTTATATCACTGCCAAAGCCAGCGGCAATCTCATGCAGCTTGTCATCTTCAAGTTTTAAGTTCCAAAGTTTGTTCAAAGCAAGGAGACAATTTGAAGCATTGCTGCTTCCTCCACCCAGTCCCGCAGCGATGGGAATGTTCTTTTCCAGATGGATGCGGATGCCCTTATCTGGCGCAAATATCCGCTGAAGGTATGAAGCCACTTTGAAAATCAGGTTTCCGGTGCCTTCAAGCTGAGGATTGCTGCAGCTTAGTTTTATCACAGGTTCGGAAATGAGCTCATAGCGGATAAAATCACACTGGTCAATCCTGCAGAGCACAGTATTGACCTGATGATAGTTTTTGGGCAGCCGGCCGACTACCTCAAGAAATAGATTTATTTTTGCGTAAGAAGCGGTTAACATTCTTCTTCTGCTTCTTGGGTACCTCGTCGCCGTAGTAATAGTAGTAGTAATAGTAATAATAGTAGTAATTCTGTTTGCTGTAATATTTCTGCACGTAAATGCTGTTCACTATGATACCGTCGATCTTACCATCGATATTTTCCATCAGTTCCTTGGTGCGCTTGATAATACCTTTTTCAGTGTATCCGCAGCGAACCACGATGAAGGTCATATCCACTTTCTTAGTAAGGATAAGTGCATCGGTAACGGCAATTACGGGAGGAGTATCGAAGAGGATGTAATCATAATTACTCTTCAACTCCTCAATGAGATAGTCTGTACGCGGGGAAGCGATCAATTCTGAAGGATTGGGGGGTACGAAACCGCTGGTGATGATGCTCAGATTCATTATGCCGGTATCTTTAATCACCTGATCGGTAGTAACATCAGGATCGATAAGGTAGTCGCTTACACCATTTTCTTTTTCCAAGCCAAACTTGGTATGCAGCATGGGTCTGCGCATATCCATGTCGATCAGCACAACCTTGGCATTCATTTGTGCCAGAGTGATCGCGAGGTTGGAAATGGTGGTGGATTTACCTTCCTTGGGACCTGAAGAAGTGATGAGCAGGGATACGCTTCCTTCCGCTTTACGGGCCAGAATATTGGTACGCAGGGTACGATAGGCCTCGGCGATAGGGGATTTGGGCGCATAGTGCGAAACCAATTGCATCATAACAAAGTGCATGGACTTGGTAAGCTGCTCCCGGTTATCATCAGTGGCAGCATCGATCATGTCATTGAATTCCTGCAGTTTGGATTCGGATTCACGGATCAGAGGAATAGTGCCCACAATCGGCAGACGCACATAGGTTTCCATATCTTCCAAAGTGCGAAGTTTGGTATCAAGGGAATGCACCAGGAAGGCAGCACCAATTCCCAAACCCAGGCCCAGAATGATTCCCACCAGGATATTCATGGATACGCGTGGTTTTATAGGCACAGTAGGCCGTGTGGCATAGTCAATAATGCGTATATTACCCACTTTGGCCTGTTCGGCGACCTTGGCATCCTCATATTTTTCCATCATGATGCCATGTATCTTTTCGTCCAAAAGCAGGTTTCTGGATAGTCGCGCTAATTCCAGTTCGGTATTGGGAATGGCGATAATCCGCTGATCATACATTTCCTTGGTTTGCTCCAGACCACTAACCTTGGAGCGTGCCATTTCCAGCTCGATATTGGCTTCCACAATGCGTCCCAGAAGGTCACTGCGTGTAGTAAGTGGATCATTATTCACGGTAATGGCCACCAGCTTGCGAATCTCCAGATCGAGCGTGGTCTTGGCATTTTCCATTTCACGCTTGAGGAGCAGGATTTGTGGATGATCGAGAGGATACTCGTTTTTGGTAACCAGTTTGGTGATAAGGGATTGAGTTTCCACGATCTGCTTGCGCAGTTCATTTATGTATGGTGCTTTCAGGATATTGTTCACATCCACCAATAGGGAATCCTGTTCCCGCAGCTGCCGATTAAGCATATCCAGAGACTTTGCCTTAACGGCCTGATCGGTGAGAGAAGCCTCGTATTCTGCTTCCAGTTCAGAAGCTTTTTCGATCAGTTGCCGGGTTTCTTCAGAAAGTTCGGTGAGTTTATTAAGGTTTTTAAATTCTCTTAGGTCGTTTTCGGAGCTTTGTAATCTGCGGGATATAGCATCCAGTTGGGTTTCCAGAAATTCGCGGATGGTGGTAAATTCCAGGCGGGCATACTGTGTATTCTGCTGTTGAATAGCTTCGGCAATGGAATTGACCGCGGCCATGGCTTCGGTTTGATTGGTAGATTCGAAGCTGATCGTGAGGATATCGGTTTCACGCTTTGATTCTACTTTCACGGCTCCCAAAGTTCCAGGGGGATAAGCGGAAGCATTGGCAGGGAAAGTATCCCAATCGGGATATTTCTTCATGATTTCCCAGCCAAGCTGCAGAATTGGCTTGCTCTTTATCAGTTCGATCTGGTTATTAAGGGTGTTCTTCCCTACTCCGGGAGCAGCAAGAAACATCAGATCAGCGTTATTTTTTTGGTCTTCCAAAAGGATTCGCGAAGTAGCAGAATATATCTTGGGCTGCCTTGCTGTATAAAACACTGCTGCGACCAATACCAGCACAAAAACCAGCACCACCAGATAGCGGTATTGGAGGATAATCCTTATATAATCAGAGAGCTTGATCTCGTCCTGAATGGGTATTTGATTGGTTTGATTCTCCATAGATCCTTTCCTGCTAATTCAAATTCGTTACTAAGTTATACACACTGAGGGCGATAGCGGCCTTTGAGAGGAAATCGGCCACTCGTGAGAAGGCATAGAAGATAGTGCCAGAAACTACTACCGTATCCCCAGGCTGAAGAGCAGGGATATTCTCGGCATTGCCCGTTTCCAGATATTTCTTGAAATTAACCCAAATGACCTTCTCTTCCATGGCGGCAGGCCGTACAATCCGTATTTTAGAAAGCTTGGCATCTTCAGTTGGCCCGCCAGCCAAAGCCAGAAGCGTAAGAAAATCGGTATCATCGGGTACTACATATAGACCAGGTTTGTAAACCTGTCCCAAAATGTAGTTATTCATCTTCAGCTTTTCCACTCCGCTGCGAATACCTTCATAGGTATAAGCCGAGATGTTTGAAGAAGGAGTGAAATTTATCGTCCCCTGGCAGAATAAAGACATAGCAAATCCCGTTATCAGGAGTGCAAGCAGTATCTTCTTCACATTATCCTCTTTTTCATTTTACGTAATAATCTGCGTTATGCTTTTACAGTCAAGCAAAATTTCTATGTAGTACATTTTCCGGCCACCGGAAAAGCATCTTTCCCGGTGGCTGTATTTATCTTCGTAAGCCCCAAAAGGCTTATTCAATGTAGAATATCCGTTCATGTGATTCCGAGCCCATGCTGCTGCTATGAACATCGCTGTCATCGAAGGCATCCACCCTCCATCGCATTGCAGTACCGGATGGAATAGCAGGGGTAAGCACCGGGAAATTTACTTCCAGAGGATCATCCTCTGTAGCCAGATAAAAATCGGTGGACCACTTAAGTTCATTGGTGGCATCTACCCAAACTAAAACCCGGAAGCGGGTGGCATAGCTTGAGCCCTTGTACCACCTTAGCTTCAGTCCCACAGGGGAAACCGTGATCCCATCCTCGGGAGTGTATAGATTACTCTTGGCCAGCAAGCCGTATGATACCGTGTCCGAAGTGCTGTAATTACCGTTGGAATCATAAAGCTCGATGAAGTATGAGTACCATTCTCTTTCCACAAGGCTCACGTCCCTATCTTGAAATCCATTGTCACTGGCGGGGATAGTGGCGATAGAATCCGGTTCCGGATCAGATTCTGAAAACCTGTATACCTTGATGTGGCTTAGATCCGTGTCGATAAAAGGTTCCCAGCGCAAGTTTATCCAATTACCCACGGGATCAGCGTCGATACCATTATTCTCATCCGTAATCGCCACCAACTGGTTATTTATAACCATGGGCGGGTCTCCAGGGTCACCACGGTGTTCAATAAGGCTTGGGGTATTGGGAGGAATGGTGTCATTATCGATGGGATCGTCTCCCGAACACGAAAGAACAGCCAGCAATATGGCGAGCATTAGGAACAGTAGTACTTTTTTCATGATATCCTCTAAAAATTCACACGAAGACCAAGTCGGTTGGTAATCCCGATGGGATTGGTGATCAGGGCATAATCCACCATAACCCCATACAATTTAATACTGGCTCCGGTGCTGTAGTTTGAATCGTAATAGCCCAGACGCAAGCTGCCTTTATCGTTATAATTCCAATCCAGTCCATAATGGCTGGTTCCTTCATACACAAAGTCATAATCATAGGCCAGGGTTACGGTTGATTTCAACTTTGGCAAAGGCTGAACCAGAGCTGCGCCGGCCTTGGTATTGAACAGAACTTCGTCCCGCATTTCCGTAACGGTGTTCCAGGCTATTTCTGTGCCGGCGATATCTTGGAAATTCATCCCATAGTGCAATTCGCCAAAGGACTCCTGATCGAAGATCACCGCCAGATCGGTTTTGGCTTTAAAGCCCAAATCAATCCCCGTGCCATCCCCAGAGTTATCCCAGATGTTGCGTCGGATAAGCTTGATAGTCCCCCCCACACTCAGATCGAAAGGAATCTCAAAAAACAGCCAGCCCATGTTGATGTCATAGTGCATATTTTTCGAGAAGGCAAATTGAATGAGGTCGTCATTGCTATCGAACTGCTTATCCGGAGTACCAGGTAGATGGTAAATGCTATTATTGATACGCTGATCCACATTGGTACCAATCAGGTACTCCTCGTCAAAATAGGGAATATCCGTAACTGCTAATCTCGTCCAGTTAAAGCCTATGGACACCTGATTTGGCAAGGGTTGCACGAAGGTGATATGATCGTAGGATGCCAATCCGCCATATAGAAAGGCATGCATGGCGGATAGTTCTGAATCTCTTATCTGGCTTAAACCTGCAGGATTCCAATACAAGGCTGAGCCGTCATCGGCAAGCGCTACAAAAGCTCCGCCCATTCCCAGGGCTTTAACTCCAGCCCCGATCATCATAAAATCACCGGCATAACGTCCGGCAAACAAGGGAACAACTGCGATCAAGCTAAGCAGGACTATCATTATTATGCGTTTCATCTTACTCCCTCCCTACTTCAAAATGGCCATTTTCTGAGTTTTCTCGATGGTTTTGCCTCCCTGGGAAGCAACGATTCGATAGAAATAAACACCATTGGCCAGGGAATATCCCCATTCATCCTTGCAGTCCCAACCATAAACCGTCCGTGGGTATTCGTGATATCCCACTCCCACTGGCAGATTGGAGAAGGTTTTTACCAAGCGTCCGCTGATTGTATAAACTTTTATCGTAACATCATCAGCATCGTCTGTGAGGACATAAGTGAATCTCGTTCTACCATCATTTCTGGGATCCCGGGCTCTTCCTGCGATGGGATTGGGGTAATTTGCCAAGTTTATAACGTCAAACTGGTCGTTCACTACAAATTTTATCTCCCGGGTATTGAAGGAACCATTTAGGTCTCTACAATCCACTTTCAGTTCGTGATTACCCCGATTCAGGTTAAGCTGGTACTTAATGGGTATGCGATTTATATTTTCCAGATTCACACTAATCACATATTCTTCTTCGGGAACAGGCACACCATTCAGATATAGCTTTATCGAATTATCTATCACATCGATGCCATTTGCGTCTGATAGCAACAGGGACATTACTCCGTCTCCGGCAATATATCCTCCCACCGTAAATTCCTGATCCTGCACGTTTACGTCTATAGTAGGCACACTGCCATCGGTATTGCGAAACAGGGAATAGGTCCCAATACGATTCACTTCAAAGCTGACTGTATTCGCAGTAACATCAGCATATCCACCCTGCAATATCCACTTCTTGAAAGTGGAATTATAGCGGTAAATCTTGTAGGAATTAGAATTCTCCTGCTGTTGGGTTAGCGAGTCTGTGGGATTGTAGAAGAAAGTTAAAGTAAATCTCTTTCCATTGGCCAGCAATCCTGTGGAATCCGCTATACCACTGTGATATGTGGCTATCTCATAGGGAACAGATTCGATGTTACCGGAAATGGAATCAGCCGTTCTAAGCTTTATATTGTGCACATCCGGCTGATTCAAAGGTGCCAGAGGTGCCATGGACTTTATGGAGAACATGGCTTGTTCACCTGCAGGCACAAGATCGGGAGGGATTTCACAAGTTAAATTGTTGTCATTGCTATTAATGCTGGCACCGCTATTATCAACCAGGTTAAAATTGAAGGGGATCTGCATACTGATTACGTTATTGGTATTAAAAAACAGGTGCATTTCCGGGAAGGCATTACTGGAATTAACCCGCACTTCCAGGTAAAGATTTCCGCTGGGCAATCCGGAAAGACTGATGCTGTCCCAACGAACTTCACCCACATCCAGGGCTGCATAAGTCTGGGTAGAAAACAGGGTCATGGATGCTGATGATGAACCCTGATACAGCCTTAAATCGGTACCAGTGGAGCGTGCATTGCCAATATTGGTACCTCTAACTTTCAGAATCAGATTCTGACCCTCCTGCTCAAGCTTCAGCTCATTCAAAAACAAATCCGGGCCATTAACCATATACGAATACATGAAGGATTCGGCACTGTTCTCGGCCGTTGACATCACATATTTGTAGCGTATTTCCTTCCCGGTTCTTTGAGGAGTAAGTCTGGCAGTGCTGATGTAAAGTGTGCTATCTGTGGGAGAAACCTGCATGGGCAAGTCCACCCACACCACACTGGTACTAACGCTATCTGTACATACTTTGCAAGTGATGTTTATGATGGGTTCAGGGCTGAATACACGTGCTGAAAATGACACTGAATCAGTCCATACTGGTTGGGCGGGATTAATCGCATAATTCTCTATTACCGGCCTACCCACGGCAAACATGGAAGTGCCTATGTATTCATCTGTTGCTGAATATCCGGCTACATAAATCTTGCGGGTAATGCCCGAAATACTGTCATTTAGAGCGTATGTGGCATGAAAAGCTCCATCCGGATAAACAGGCAGATCATAAGGCACATTCACGATCTTTTCGCTTTGCTCCATAATATGCAGTCTTGCGGCATTCACTCCCTGCGGGAATTGGGCATGAACCCTTAATGTATCCCCGGGAGCAAGAACATGATTATCAGCCGTTACCGGGATTCCGGATATTGGCTTCCTAAGCTTGATCAAGGGATCACCCAAGTATGAAGCAGCATTTATTAAAGCATATCTGGCAGCCGTAGAGGAGGTGGAGGTGAAGAATCTGGCCAGGGTATAAGTCATGGCTGTTCCCACATTCGGGAGGTCTTGATTGAACAAAGCTTCCGTATAGGCCTGTCCCCACCCTTCATCCTGATCCAGATAACCCAGCCCGGTGAACCCTACAGAGCCGATAGAACCCTTTTCCGGCTGTAATACCAGCGCTTCACTGATCGAGGCCATGCCATTGGTGTCATAAGCTGAAGCATAACAAGCCAGCGATAACACCACCGGATAGGTCTGATTATTAAGGGTTGCTACATCATTGAAATTAAAAAGGTTATAATCAGCCCAGATACGTCCACCACCGTGTCCCATAAATTGCACATACTGTGTTCCCGAATTGATGGCATCCTTCAAATTGAATGTACCCCCAAAGTAATCGGGGCTAACTGTTTGCGTGGAAGTATATACACGGGTTACCCGATAATCCTGAGGAACACTTTGCCGTCTGATGCGTTCCGACTGCTGGGCAAAGATGTCGTTCCCATCAGTTATCTTACCACCGGAAGTGAAAGTAAGGTGGCTGTTCCACAATCTGGATACCTGGGGATTATTGTGATAGCTATCAGCTTTATTGGCGTAGTTTAAAACCTGTTCGGGCGTCCAGGCACTCAATCTGGAGATAGAGATGTCCGGAACAATGTCATTACCGATGATGCAGCCATACCAATTGTCACTGGCGGTGGCCCCATGCTTGTAGGTCCAGGTCTTTTTCACAGGAATCAGATTATATATTCTGGAAGGGCTGTTATCGCGGGTATCATCCACTCCTTCGCCCAGCAGCAATACATGCTGAACCTGGGGCTCGCTCCAGTTATTCCAGGCATAACTAAGGAAATCTCTGATGGGTTCCGCTGCTACAATACCACTGTTAAACTCGTCATAAACATCTTGAACATCAACTACTTTAACCTGGTAACCCTCGGCCTGCCAGATGTCTTTTAGCAGTTCCGTTCCTTCGCATTCCACCAGGCTTGAATGGCCGATAACGATTATATCTGCGTAGTTATTCGGGTTTTTCAGATCGCTGGAATAGTTTAACCGCAAGTTCTTAGGCGTTTTCTTGTTGGCCTCAGAAACAGCATAATAACGCACCGCGTTTGAGGTTACGCTATCCTGGAAAGTAACCGTCCAAGGTGCCATTCCTTCCATATTGAAGGGCTCAATCTGCAGGTTGTTGAAGATACTGGAACCGATCTTATACACAGATACGTTGCTGTTTGAAAAACCCTGCAATTCAAATTGATATAAGTGGCTGGGACGATTGGAAGGTTTGGTGAATTTCATATAATCCAGATCGGTTTTGTATTCTCGCCAATAGGTTAGCTCTGCATAATCGAGCATCACCTGTTCTCTATCTCCCATCACCGTGTTTCCCGAAAGGCTGATAAACATGTTATTGGTGCCATGGAAGAGGAAGGTATTGGAAATGGGAGTGGCATTTTCAAAAATTCTCTCTGTTTGCCCAATCCAGTTATGTGTATTTATCATAGCTTGATTTATCCGAATCGAGGCTTCATGATCATATTCATTGGGTCCAAGTTCTTCCGAATAGGTAAGTCCCATCAGCGAAACCTTGGCGGAAGCTGTTCTGGTGGTAGTTTCCTTGGGATATTGCAACTGGAAGGGAACAATCTCCAGATTGGGGGCGTTGATTTTTTTCCAAAACCACACATCTTCTTTGTAGAAATCGGGATTCATCGAGGTCCAACCCCGGCCAAGTTTATCGCTAACCAATTGCTCTTCGATATGCACAGTTTCCTGATAAGCATCGGGAACAATGTAATTTAAAGACACCGATTCTATCAGTCCGCCATTTTCCACCACCATTCGGGCACCATAATTATCCACCAGTTTCAAAGTGTAAACGTTTTCTGCCGTAAAATCATCTGTGTAGCCCAGATCACCCTTGTGCCGGTCTCCATAAAACTCAAAGTAGTCCCCCGGATCAAAGCTGCCATCAGTTTCTCCGTAGAAATGGATGGGAACCTGGCCATATTCATCGGAAAGCTCCAAATACCGCGGATCTACAGATGCGGGTGTCCAAAGCATCTCGATTTGCAGAGAATCAACCATCATCGTGATGTAGTCCATCAAGTACTGGTAGCCAACTTTATAGATACCCTCAGTATCCACGATGAGCTGGATTTCACTCACCGCATTAGTCCTATACTTGGGGCTTTGATAGCTGTTGTCTTTGTTTTTTTCCAGTCTCCAGGCTTTGGAACTGCTATCATTTATAAAGAAGGGAGGCTTGGCAGAATCCAAAGGATTAATCGCGGTTTGCCAGTTCTTGGCCTGGTTCTTGGTGCCGGTGATATGCACCTCGATAGTGATTTCCGAATAAACATTCAGCTCTTCATGGGCTGCCAGATATTGAAAGGGATAAACCATCAGTGGGATAAATCTACGGTTTCCAACAAAGGCTGCTTCGCCCTTACCGATGATTTGCAGGGGATATAGCTCCATGTTTCGATACGCTTTTAGATTTGCTTTAACGCTGTTTATCGGTTCATTTCCCCCCAGAGTTTGGGTAGAAACCGGCTTTAGCTTCACGCTATTTACTTTGCTGCTGGATTTTGCCGACACGGCAATGCTGATATCTCCGTCCACCGGCACAGCAATCGGCACTGAAAAAACGCGTAATTCCGGATAACCTTCTTCGCCGTGAACCAATCCTTCGTCACAGGTTATTCTATTCCACTGGGTGCCATCGATATTCATGCTATCAATCTGGTATTCAGGCAATACGAATTTGATCTGAAGCGCATCCTGATTTTCAGTTACGAGACTAAAAGGTGAGCAGGTTAGCGCTATGGGGATAAGCATCATCAGGATTAATGGGAGTTTTCGCATTAGTTTCTCCATCATCATAAGGTGTTATGGCGTAAACCGATATCTTTACGGTAAGTCATTCCCGAAAACGAGAAATCCTTTAGTTTCAGGTATGCAGTTGTTCTTGCAGCGGTTAAATCTCTACCTTTGCTTACCAAACTCAGCACTCTACCTCCAGAGCAAATTAACGTATCACCAGCCTTTCCTACTCCAGAGAAATATACTCCTTCGGGTAGTTCAGGCGGCATAGCTATTGGCATTCCCTGCGGATATTTTTCGGGATAGCCCGGTGAAGCTAAAACAATTCCCAAAGCCGTTTGGGATTCGAATTCCAGCTTTATCTCATCTATCTTTTTTTCTGTAATTGCTTTACATATCAAGGTTAAATCCGTTTTCAAAAGCGGTAAAACCACTTGAGCTTCAGGATCCCCAAAGCGGCAATTAAATTCAATTACTTTGGGGCCATCTATCGTGATCATCAATCCACAGTACAAAATCCCGGCATAGGGGTAGCCGAGCTTACACATGGCTTCCAGGGTGGGAGAAATGATCTTGTTTTCTATCTCCTGGCGATAAGATTCAGCTTCCGGAACTGGTGCATAGGCTCCCATCCCTCCGGTATTGGGTCCCTCGTCATTATCCAGAAGTTGCTTGTGATCCTGGGCAAAGATAGTACTCACAAAGCTTTGTCCATCGCAAAAGGCAAACAGCGAAGCTTCCCAACCCTTAAGAAACTCTTCGATTACCACGCATCCCGATCCATCCACGGGAAGAAGCCTTTGCAAAACCAGCTTTGCTTCGTTTTCATCGTGGACAATGCTTACCCCCTTTCCGGCGGCCAGGGCATCGGCTTTTATCACCACAGGAAATCCAAATCGCTTAGCTGCTTCCAGGGCTTCCTGATAATCATGAAACACTCCAAAGCGCGCGGTGGGAATATTGTTCTCGTGCATCAGTTGCTTGGCAAAATTCTTGCTGCTTTCCAGCTTTGCCGCCATCATGCTGGGAGCGATTACTGCTATCCCATGAAGACGCAAAAAATCAGATAAACCCTCGGCGATATATTGTTCCGGCCCTATAAAAACCAGATTTATCATCTCTTTTTGGCAATACTCCAGAATCTCGTTTTGGGTTCCCAGTTTTTCACAAAGATACGCTCTGGCGATTCCCGCATTACCCGGAGCTACGATGACCTTGCTTACATTCCTGCTTTTCGCAAACGCTTCAGCTAAGGCGTGTTCCCTGCCTCCGCTGCCTATAATCAGTACTTTCAAATCATCCTGCCTTGGAGATACTTAATCAATTCCAATAGAGCAAATTCCGCCGCTTTCAGACGAATGGAATCCCGCTCTCCATTAAATACTTGCTTCTTGGTCCAGCTTGATTCTCTGGTCTCAAATCCAAAAAATACCGTCCCTACAGGTTTTTCCTTGCTTCCACCCTCGGGGCCTGCAATCCCGGTAACAGAAATAGCATTACACGATTTTGTCAATCTTTTTATTCCCTTGGCCATAGCCGCGGCGCATTCTGCACTAACTGCTCCCATCCTCTCCAGAATGATGCCAGGTACCTGCAAAATATCATTTTTCATGGAGTTAGCATAGGATACCACCCCACCCAGATAGCACTGGGAAGCTCCCGAAACATCGGTGAGCAGTTTCTGCGTCCATCCCCCTGTGCATGATTCGGCTAATGATATCGTCTCGTTTCTTTGCTTTAATGAATCCAGCAAAACCGAGGCCGGAGAATCGTCGTCATAACCCCATACATAGTCCTTTAATACCGGTAATGCCTTGCAAATTGCTTGTTTAATTGCATTGGCATCGCTTCCATAGAAACGCATGTCTACTCTGCCGGTTTGCGGCAGCCAGGCCAGATTTACCCCGGGAGGAAGCTGATCCCACCCAAAAAGCTCTGCCAGCCTTGATTCTGATATCCCGTGCGTGTGCAAGGTACTTTGATACACCGGCAGGGCATTCGGTAACGTTTGTAAAATGATCGGTTTTATTCTATCCGTGAAGATATGCTTCATCTCCAAAGGTACACCCTGTAGCGCAAAAAAAAGCTTGCTTTGCTCTTTATAGTACAAACCCGGTGCAGTTCCCAGATCATTGCGCAAGGCTATAAAATCCTCGGGAACCATTGCCTGGCATCGGTTTATCTCCGGAGTGGGCATGCCTCTACGGCTGAAAAGGCCTTCCACGTGCTGCCAAACATCATCATCGAAGCGAAGCTCCTTACCAAAAAACTCCGCGATGCTGGCCTTGGTCATGTCATCTTCGGTAGGCCCCAAACCGCCGGTGGAGATTACAACATCGAAGCAATTCCAGGTGTTCTCCAAAGCTTTTCTTATTTCTATGGGATCATCCGGAATTACAATGGAATAGGCAAGGGGAATCCCCAAGCTTGCCAATTCCCTTCCCAGCCAGGCCAGATTTGTATTTAGGGTCCTGCCCAGCAGGATTTCGTTGCCAATCGTTATTACTGCCGCATTCATATCAATAAGCTTTGGCGAAGATCACTCTTCTATGTGAATCCTTGCCGCAGCAAATGCACTTTCCTTGCTCATCTTTGGCTTCGAAGGGGATGCAGCGGATGCTTACCTTCAGGTCGTTCTTTATCTTTTCTTCGCAGTTAGCGCATCCACACCAATGTGCATTGGCAAAACCGCCATGAATCTCCGGTTGATCGCTATTTTTGGGCGTGAAGTATTTATAGAATTCCTTGGGGTCGTTTATTTCAATGATATTCTCCTCGCGGAACTTCAAAGCTTTATCATAGTAATGCTGTTGCATTTCCACAAGCGTGGTGGTGATGTATTCAGGAAGCATTTCCAATCCCACGGATTGCTTTTCCCGGGGCTCTTTATCCCTTCGGGCAATCATTACAGAATTGCCAGCGATATCCCGGGGTCCGATCTCGATCCTTAAAGGTATGCCTTTTTTTATCCAATACCAGTTTCTTTCGCTGGAGGTTAAATCCCGGTCATCCAGCTCTGGATAAACTTTTATATCCTTCATCTTCAGTTGTTTAACCATCTGCTCAATCTTTTGGGCAAAGTCCATCACTTGGATGCGTTCCTCTTCGCTTCTATAAATGGGAATAATAGCCACATGCGAGGGGGCGATCATGGGCGGTAACACCAAACCATTATCATCGCTGTGGGCCATAATCAACGCTCCGATCAGACGGGTGGAAACTCCCCAGGACGTTGTCCAGGCATATTCAAATTCCCCATTGCGGCTTTGAAATCTGATCCCGGACGATTTGGCAAAATTCTGTCCCAAAAAATGCGAAGTACCCGATTGCAAGGCCTTTTTATCCTGCATCATGGCTTCTATGCAATAGGTGGTAACCGCACCGGGGAATTTCTCCGATTCGGTCTTCTCGCCTTGAATAACCGGTAGCGCCAGATAATCCCTGGCAAAGGTGGCGTAAACCTCCAGCATTTTCCTGGTTTCTGCATTCGCTTCGGCTTCGGTTTCGTGAACCGTATGCCCTTCTTGCCAAAGGAATTCCGCAGTCCTGAGGAAAAGCCTGGTACGCATTTCCCAGCGGACGATATTTGCCCATTGATTAATAAGCAATGGCAGATCACGGTAGGAAGACACCCATTTGGCAAAGGAAGCGCCAATAATTGTTTCACTGGTGGGACGCACAATATAGGGCTCAGTAAGCTCTCCGGCAACTTTCAAGCCCCCCTTGCCATCATCTTCCAGCTTGCTGTGAGTAACTATGGCACATTCCTTGGCAAAGCCTTCCACGTGCTCTGCTTCTTTTTCAAAATAGCTTTTAGGAATGAAAATGGGGAAATACGCATTTCGATGTCCAGTTTCGCGAAACATCGTGTCCAAAGCCTTTTGGATGTTTTCCCATATTGCATAACCCCATGGCTTTATAACCATGCAGCCGCGTACATCGCTATTCTCTGCCAGATCGGCTGCTTTTATCACTTGTTGATACCACTCCGCATAGTTTTCCTCACGGGTGGGCTCGATGGCGGTTCGGATCTTGTTATTACTCAAAATATCTCCACATATCCCCTGATAGCCACGATAACCAACCTCTGCATTCAATTGGGCAAAGTGCACATCAGGACGTATTTTCTCATCTTTGTGCCAAATCTCTCACTTGGCACAAATTGTCAATCTGAAACGACAGTGATGCGCTCCAGCGCAGCATAAGGATGTCCAAGAGGGGTATCGGGTATTAGCACCGAGTTTATAACAAGCGGAAATAGATCGCCTGATAAATAACCAAGTTTGTAAGAACAGCAGGTGTTTTAAATTGTAAGCAGTAAAAATGGGCTAGCTGTCGATCCGGTAGGACTGGAACGATCGCTTGGGAATCCTGGTTAGCCGGGGAAGAACCCTTCGCCATAACCTAACTTATTGCTAATAGTGATCATATTGGGCCTCATGGACTACAAAGCAGGTAGATACTTTTGCAAGGCTTTGTGGTCCATATCGCCCATAAGATATTTAATAAGAGATATTTAGTACAGGCAGTTTGAACTCCAATGCCTTAATTGGGATAAAGAGCAGTTATGGTTCTGAACCTGCATTTATATTAGCAGTGCAGTTACCATGCAATGCCCATGCATTAGCATGGAGATCGCATGGGCATGACACGGGTATCGGTTTTGTAAGAATCACTCCCCTGCTGATTCTTCAGGGACTATAGCGCCTTGGCTCTTATGAACTATGGCACTTTCGCACTATCATCGCAACCGCATGCGATAGAACCCACAGCTCTAAATATGCTTTGACAAAAAGCTGGCTTAAAAAAATGTTGTAAGGTTAGCCAAGAAATTGGGTACAGAATTAGTGTATCTATATTATTTATTATTTAGTTACGCGTCATGAACGTGTTGCCCGAATTAAGGATAAATCCTTATATTGTACCTAGACCGAAGGAATGAAAGAGAAAAAACGTGTTTTCAAAGCTTAAGCTGATCACAGGAAATGCCAATCGCCCTCTGGCAGAGGAAGTAGCCCGTCATGCGGGAATTCCTCTGGGAGATATTGATCTTTTCAAATTTTCGAATGACGAATCTTTCGTAAAGATCAATGATAACGTGCGTGGAGCGGATGTATTTATCATCCAACCTACCAGTTATCCCGTAAACGATAATCTGATGGACCTTCTGATCATTATCGATGCCCTGAAGCGTGCTTCAGCGCAGCGGATTAACTGCGTTATCCCATATTATGCCTATGCCCGTTCAGATAAGAAGGATCAACCCCGGGTTCCCATCACTGCAAAGCTGGTGGCAGATTTGATCACTGTGGCCGGAGCAGACCGGGTGATAACTGTGGACTTGCATGCTGAACAGATTCAGGGATTCTTCAATATCCCCGTGGATCACCTTTTTGCCATTCCCAGTTTTGCCCGATATTTCAAGAGCATCATGCCCATGGAAGACATCGTGGTGGTATCTCCTGATTCCGGTGGAGCAAATCGTGCCCGGGCCCTTGCCAAAAGGCTAAATTGTGGCCTGGCGATTGGTGATAAGCGTCGCAGCGGCAATGATGATAAAAGTGAGCTGCTAAATATCATCGGCGATGTTTGTGGCAAAACTGCGATCCTTTTTGACGACATCATCGATACCGGCGGTAGCCTTATTAAGGTAGCCCATGCTTTGCATAACGAAGGCGTAAAGCGGATATATGCTGCCTGTACGCATGGGGTGCTAAGCGGTAAAGCTGTGGCGAATCTGGAAACCAGCCCCATCGAGAAACTCTTTATTACCAATACCATCGCCCTGTCCGAAGAGAAGAAACGATGCACCAAGATCGTGCAGCTTTCCATTGCGGAGATGCTGGCGATTGCCATCAAGAAAATTCACATCGAAGAATCGATAAGTATATTGTTCAGATAGTAAGTAACCATAGGAGGAATAAATGATATTTACTCTCAATGCTGAACCCAGACACACCGTTCGCAAGTCCGACCTTACCACCCTGCGGGCAGAAGGAAAGATTCCTGCGGTGATCTATGGTCCCAAGATGGAGAGCCTTCCGATCAGCTTGAATAAAGGTGAATTTACGCAGCTCTACAAAAAGAGCTTTGCGGAAGTGAGCTTTTGGGAGATCGAAAGCCAGGGGAAGAAGTTCCACACCATCCTGAAAGACAAGCAAGTTCATCCGGTTAGCCGTAACGTTCTACACCTGGATTTCATGGTTGTGGAAAAAAGCGCGGTAATCGAGCTGGAAGTCCCCATCAACTACGTTGGTGATCCCATTGGCACTCAAGAAGGTGGTATGATCGATGTTTTGCACCGCAATATCAAGATCGCCTGCAAAGCTGATGCCATTCCCGAAGAACTGACCGTGGATATCAGCAAGCTGAACGTGAATGAATCCCTGCACGTGAAAGACCTGCCCAAGGGAAACTGGACATTTAAGGAACACGACGATGTAGCCATCGTGGTGATCCATCCCAAAAAACGTGAAGAAGCAGCTGCAGAGCCTGCCAAAGCCGAAACCCCCGAAGAAAAGTAGAAAATGAAGCTGGTGATCGGGCTGGGAAATCCATCTGCAGAATACCAATATTCCAGACATAACATCGGATTTGTATGTCTGGACAGATGGGCTTCCAAGCATGGCAAAAGCTTTGCCAAAGAGAAGCACTACGATTATCTCTGTGTTTCCGATACCGTGCTGATGAAGCCAAGCACCTATATGAACCGCTCCGGACAGGCCTTGAAAGATGCGCTGCAAAAGTGGCAGATCAATGACACCCTGGTGGTGTATGATGATTTGGAGCTCGAACCGGCACTGATAAGAATCCGGCGTGGAGGTGGTGATGGCGGCCATAATGGCATGAAATCACTATTTACGGTGCTTCCACCTGAAAATCTGAAACGAATCAGAATCGGCATCGGTCGCAATCCCGAAATGGATGCAGCCGATTATGTTCTGGAAGCAATGCCGGAATCAGAATGGGCAGCATATGAGCCCACCCTGAAACTGGCAGAGAAATTTATCGATACCTATATCAAGTACGATTTCAACGAAATGTTGAATGATTACAGCAAATGGAAAAAATCCTATTCCGAGGAGAAAAAACCCGGAATCATTAGTCCACAGGAGGAAATAAATGACCAAGGATTATGAACTGATGGTGATCCTGAATCCCCGTTTAAACGCGGATGAAGCTGAAAGTTTGAATGAAAGCATTCTGCAGCAGCTCCGTGATAATGGCGGCGAGATCATCAAAACCGACCCCTGGGGTAAAAGAATGCTTGCCTACCCCATCAACAAGATGAACGATGCTTATTACTTCGTTAATTACTTCAAACTGGACAGCCTGGCGGTAAAAACTCTGAAAAGACTGTTCAGCATCAACGAAAACATCCTGCGCCATATGTTTGTGGTTCGCAGTTAGGAGGGATCATGGCTGATCTGAAGATTCCCCGCTTGAATCACTTTATCGTTAGTGGAAGAATTGGTAATGACATTGAAGTGAAATACACTCCCAAGGGTACCCCGGTGGTACGTTTTGTGGTGGCATCCGATCGCCGTTACAAAGATGACGCCGATCAATGGCAATCCGTTACCAGTTGGATTGATTGCGTAGCCTGGAGTAAATGGGCAGAATTTCTGGGAAACCAAGCACACAAGGGCAGCCCTGTAATCGTGGAAGGCCGTATTGATACCCGCACCTGGCAAGACCAGAACAATAATAACCGCAAAACCACCGAAGTTGTGGTGGAAAGTATCCAGGTATTGGAATGGAAGCCCGGAACTGAAGCTGCTAATCCGGCTAATGAAGAAGTCCCTATGCCTCCGGAAGAATCCGCCCCCCACACCGCCACTAAAGATGATGTGCCATTTTAGGAGATAAACTATGAATATGACCGATCGTAAAAAGAAATACACTCGTAAGAAATACTGTAAGTTCTGTGCCAATAAGGATATCCAGATCGATTACAAGAATCTGGACATCATGCGTCAATACACCAGTGATGTTGGCAAAATTGAGGCTGCCCGTTTAACCGGAACCTGTGCTAAACATCAGCGCAAGCTTACAGCTGAGATCAAGCGTGCCCGTCAAATGGCCTTGATCCCTTACGTAATCGAATAAATGTATTTTATTCCCCTGATCATAGGTCTGCTATCCACGCTTAGCCCTTTTGTGGGGCTGATCATGGCCATGTTCTATGCCGCCAGAAACATTGGTGACTGCCTGCAAGCCCCCCTCAGAAATCTCTTTGGTTTCTTTGTGGCCCCGCTGGTAATGCTGATAATCAATACCGGCATAGGCGAACGCCTGATCGCACTGGATGCTTTGATCGCCGTTGGGGGAGTAATCCTGATCTTTGTATATGCCATTAAACTGCAAAAAGGCACCAATCTGTCCCTGCTGTATGCATCATTGCTTTTGGCAGGATATGGATTGCTGCGCTATCAGTTTTTTGGCGCTTACCAGAGGGAGCTCTTCGATGAGGGACTGAAGCTGATCAATACTCAGTTCAGCGCTTTCACCGATGCTGCCATGATGGAGACGCTACTGCCTATCTGGAAAGCGATCCTTCCCGCAATGTGGATTTTGGGGCAGAATGTGGCCCTGGTTATTGGGTATTTTCTGTTTCAGAAGCTCATCGGAATCCCGGTGATTATGGATACCCTACGCTTCCCCTTGTGGTATAATTTCCTGATCGTGGCTATCCTGCCCCTCTACTTATTTGAACAGACCAAGCTGCTGTTTATCAATGCCTTGCTATCGCTATGCATTATTCCCCTACTGCAGGGTATGGGCTTATGCTGGCGTTGGCTTAGTGCTGTATTTGCCAATAAATGGGCGGCTGGGATCTTTATGATAATCATCTTGATTTATGCCTCAATCCCACTGGTTTTGGCCGGTTTTGCGGATATGTGGCTGTCCCTGCGAAATCACATACATGGAGGAAAGACCGCATGAAAGTTATCATGCTAAAATCAATAGAAAAAGTCGGAAAACAAGGCGAGATTGTATCCGTGAAACGCGGCTTTGCCCGTAATTACCTAACCCCTCGTGGATATGCAATATATGCTACTCCGGCCAATATGAAAAACCTATCCGTGATTCAGAATAAACTGAAGGAAGAAGAAGAAAAAATGCTGGCGGAGCTGAAAAAGCTTGCCGAAAACATCAATGTCGCCAGTGTGGTTTTTGAAAGGAAACTTGATGAACATGGCAGCATGTTTGGTTCGGTATCCGAGAATGATATTATTCACGCCTTACAGGGAATGGGTATCACCATTCACAAAAGCAACCTGGCGATGGATAAGCACTTCAAGGAAATCGGCGAGTTCAGCGTTCCCGTGCGTTTACACAAAGATGTGAATGCCGATCTGAAAGTTATTATCGAACCTGAGAAAGTAAAAGCCCAAGAGCCCGTTCAAGAATAAACCATGGAGGTATCCATGTCCGATACGTTGTTTAAAGTAAAGCAGATTATCAGTTTGGTAATCTTCCTCGGAGCCCTGTCGCTGATGGGGATGATCACCGGCCGCCCTGTTATGATCGCAGCCTACGCAGCTGTTTTTTGTGCTGTAGCAGTGCTGATGTTCTTTGTAATCAAGAAACGCCAGCGTCATTTTGAAGTAACCAAAACCGATAACACCCTACTTTACAGGATCATTGGCATTGTTCTGGGGCTTCTGGCCCTGGCCTTACCGGTGCTGATTGCCTTGCGCAGCAGTATTATCAAGCTTCCGGCGGATTTAACTGCCGGCTCGGCAATAGGCATCATGCTTGGTGTATCCGTTGCCTTTATAGCTCTGATGGTAATTGCAGTGCATTTGATCAATCGCAAAGGCCATGATCTGGTTATGCGGATCATCGGTTTTGCCCTTATCATCATTGCCGCTGCCCTCCCCGGAATTTTAATGAGCCAGGTGGATCGTACTACTTCCGGGATCGGCTCCGTTTATTACGTGGCTATGGCAGTGCTAATTCTGGCTTATAACAGCTATTCCCTGCTTTTTATCCCCCGGGACTAAAAGCCGGAAATACACATTGAAATGTCTTCCCGCATCCGGGTGGTTTATGCTACCCGGATTCGGGATTTGATATTGATGAAAAATCCTCGTAAAAGCTTCAAGCCGATATCCAAGCTTAGCACCAATCTGATCTACCAGCTTGGCGGTGAGAAATATGCCTCCTTCATCGCTGCCTTCATGGCCTGGAAAAACATTGTGGGTGAACTGCTGGCCAGCCATTCCCATCCCTTTAAATATGAAAATCATGTGCTGTTTGTTGCCGTGCACAATAATACCTGGATGCAGGAACTGATGCTTTTAAAAGCCAATATCATCTCCAAATACAATACTATCCTGGAGGAAGGGATTAGCGAGATCGTGTTTATGATCAGCAGTCCCAAACGCAAATGCAAAAAACGCAAATAGCTCCTTCGTTGCTCTCTTGTAATTTCGGACGTTTAGCCGAAGAAATTGCCACTCTGGAAGCTGCCGGTGCTGATATCCTGCATCTGGACGTAATGGACGGGCATTATGTACCCAATCTCAGCTTTGGCTTTCCGCTAATCCGCAAGATCAGAGAACTTAGCAAATTGCCTTTGGACGTTCATTTAATGGTAACTAATCCCGATTTTCACGTACCTGAATTAGTCAAGATCGGAGTGCAGTACATCAGCTTTCACCAGGAAACTTGTTTCCACCCTCATCGCTTGCTGCATATTATAAAAGAACATGGATGCATAGCAGGATTGGCGCTGAATCCAGCCACGCCTTTGAATACGCTGGATGCTATTCTTCCCGAGCTGGATTATGTGCTGATCATGAGCGTAAATCCCGGCTATTCTGCCCAGGCTTTCATTCCCGCTGCCATCGATAAAATCCATTCCCTGGCTATGTTGCGCAAATCACAGCAGCTCAGCTTTAGCATCGAAGTGGATGGAGGAGTATCCCAAAACAATTCGCAAGCGCTTATGGATGCAGGTGCGGATATTCTGGTTTCGGCGTCGTACATCTTTTCTCAAAGCGATTACCGCAGCGCCATAAATAATCTCAAGAAAAACTAAAGCCACCCACTTTTGAAAAGGACATACTATGTTTAACAGCCTCTCCGATCGCCTGGACAAGATCTTTCGCAATCTCAAAGGAAAAGGATATCTCACCGAAGATAACATTAAAGCCAGCATGCGCGAAATACGAATGGCCTTGCTGGAAGCGGACGTAAATTTCAAGATCGTAAAGAATTTCATCACTGAAGTGGAAAAGCGTGCCTTAGGCGAAGAAGTGCTGAAATCTCTTACTCCTGGACAGCAGGTGGTGAAGATCGTTTATGATCAATTAGTAAGCCTTATGGACACTGCTGGCTTCGAAATGAAGGTTTACAACAATAAGCTAACCACAGTGATGCTGGTAGGTTTGCAGGGTTCGGGAAAAACCACGGCCTGCGCCAAGCTGGCGTCTTTATACCGCAAAAAGGGCATCAAGCCTCTGATGGCCGCCTGCGATGTATATCGTCCCGCGGCCATTGAACAGCTTAAAGTGCTTGGAAAGCAGATAGATATCCCTGTAGTATCTGCAGAAACCAAAGATGTGATTAAAATCGCCGATGCTGCTCTGGCCTTTGCCCATAAGGACTTTAGCAATCTACTGATTCTGGATACCGCCGGTCGCCTGCATATCGATGAAACCATGATGGACGAAGTAGCCAGGCTGAAAGCCCACGTAAAGCCCGATTATATCTTCTTTGTGGCCGACGCTATGACCGGCCAGGATGCCGTGAACGTGGCTTCCGAGTTTTACAAGAAACTTGCCTTTGACGCGGTTATCCTCACCAAACTTGATGGGGATGCCCGTGGAGGTGCCGCTCTATCCATTAAGGCCATCACGGATAAACCTGTAGCTTTTGTAGGCATCGGCGAAAAGATCAGCGATCTGGAAGTGTTTTATCCTGATCGCATGGCCAGCCGTATTCTGGGTATGGGCGATGTCCTCTCCCTTATCGAAAAGGCTCAGGAAGCAGTTGACCTGGAAGAAGAGGAAAAGCTTGCCCGCAAGATGATGAAGAACCAATTCACCTTGAACGATTTCCTCAAACAACTGCAAAGCATCAAAAAAATGGGCTCGCTGGAATCTATCATTCGCATGATCCCTGGCTTGGGACACAAACTTCCCGCTGACTTGAAAATAGATGACAAAGCCCTGAAACACGTAGAAGCCATCATTCAATCTATGACCGATAAAGAACGTGAACGCCCTGAGATAATTAATGGCAACCGCAGACTGCGTATCTCCAAGGGTTGTGGACGTTCGGTGATGGAAATAAACCGCATGCTCCGCCAATTTGAAGACATGAAAAAGATGATGAAAAAGATGAGCACTCCTCAGGGAATGAAGCAAATGGAAGCATTGATGAAGGGAAGACAGTAGCTGGTAATCATGAATCAGAATAAACCAATGAAAGCTGCGCTGATTAGGTATAAATCACCCTTATAGATACTTTTATCAAGGCAGTGGAAGATGACACACATCAGGATTTATTTTATTCTACCACTTCACCAGCTTCATTGCCCTCTGTGCCCTGCCATCGAGCTTTAGCTGCAATAAATATATCCCGGAAGCCACATGCCTGCCATTATCATCACAACCTTCCCAGGCCAGGGCTTGTTCGCCTTTGCTTTGGCTGCCTTGGTAAAGGGTACGCACCAATTGCCCTTTTAGGTTATAGATATTTATTTCTACTTCGCTTTGCTTGTTTAGCCCATAGCCGATTACCGCAATATCACTGAAGGGATTGGGTGAGATGGATAGCTTACCATTTAGCTCAGGCGCAAGCTCATCCTCAGTGCCCACTCCGCTGATGATTACTGTAATGCTATTCGTAGGGGTTGATTCCACATTGCCATAGAGCGCTACCACGTAATAGCTGAGGGTGTCATTCACCGGACTGTAATCCCGGAACTGATTTTGCCCTGGATCAAGGATATCCGCATAGATGGCATTATCCCGATAGACGCGAT
>CAZSST010000019.1:21409-25106 GCA_964609575.1 uncultured Candidatus Cloacimonas sp. | reverse complement strand
CGAGATATTTATCTTATAGATTCTGGCTATCAGGCGCAAAGGACTCATGCGAAAGGTACCATCTCCGCATGAGTCCTGCAGCCCACATAGTTGATACTATGCATGTAGAATAGTTGAGAGCTGCATGACTTCTGCTTTGATATATTCATTCAGACATCACCCACTTAGTTTGAAAGAGATCCGTCTTTATATATGGCGGATCGGAGTCCGCCACTACCCTGACACCTGAAACCTGTAACCTGAAACCTAACTTACTGGAATAATTCTCTCCACCACCGGCGCAAAAGTGAAGGCAATGCGCAGAATGCCATTTATGTAGGTAACTTTGGGCTTATCCTTATCCAGGGCCAGATCGGGGAAATAGATACGCCGGTCGAACTTTCCGGTCTCAATTTCCATGTTGTAATAGCTAAGCGGGCAGTTCGTGGCGGGAAAACTGCGGGAACCGCTAATGCGGAGATATTCCGGTGAAATGGAGATGCTTATCTCTTCTTTTTCCACTCCTGCCAGTTCTGCCACCACGACCCACTCGCTATCAGTTTGAAACACATCGCACTTGGGATGCCACACGTCATCGATGGCTTCCTCAATGGCAAAGGGGCTATTGGTGAGGGCCGATACTTCGCCCAGCAGTTTCAGCATTTGCCTTTGGAGGCCAACAATATCAGGTAGGTTCCTTTCGTGCATATTGTTCTCCGTTTTAGTATTCTGTTCTTTCTTTGAAGGTGAAGATTACCTGCTTATCCGGCTCGATCTCCACGGGGAAAGTAACCTTTTCATTGGTGTCTTTGGTGTACTTGCGGTCTGCTTCCAGGATACGGCTGTTGGTGGAAAGCTGGTGGATAACGTTGATGGTCTTTTTGGAGGCAGAGTTGTTTTTCAGCGTTATCTGCAGCAGGCGGTCGGTGGTGCGGTTCGTTACCTGCTTGGATTCCTTCACCAGGGTGGAAGCTACCAGATCAAAGGCCGTGCCGGTATTAATAGCTACTTCCTCGTTCTTTGAGGTATGGTCTATCCTATCTTCGCCAATGAATTCCAGATTGGTATCCGTATCTTGTTTATATACCTTTATCGTGCCTTTGGGCATGGGCTTTCCAGCGCCATTTTCCGCAGTGTTTTTGAATTTGATGATGCTGTTCACCCCGCTGTTATACACCGGATATTCATATTCGGCGCGGGCCTTAATGGTCTGTGGAGCGTAAAGTTCCAGTTGCTTGGTTTGGTTATTGGCGAAGGATACCTTTTGATCCAGGGTGTACATGTGAAAATCATGGAAGGCTTTTTCCTCGAATGATGGTGCCATTCCGTCAGCTTCCATGGCCACTTCCATGCGTCCATATCCAGCGCCACTCTTGGGATAATAATCTTCATAAACGCGGTTTATCTCACCTGCAATCAGCTTCAGATTGGTATTGTCAAAGGCTTTACCGGAGGTGTTATTGATGGTAACCCAGGAATTAAGCAGCAGGTTTTTCTCGTCCCACACGGCGTTATAGGTTACATCCCAACTGAATCCCCCGCTCAGATAGGTCATTTGCATGGGAAATTTACCTTGTTTGGGGGCAATCAGACTCCAGTGCAGGGTGGGCTTGGTGTAGAAATTACTAGGTAATTCCGCCAGTTGAATCCATTGCATTTGCTCTTGAGAGATCACCAGCAGCTTGCCTGTACTGCTTTCAATAATTCCCAGGCTCATCCCATCGTTAAATTTCAAGGTTCCCTGCAGGCGGGATTGATCTTCCATGATCACCATCACTTCGCGATCCAGGTATTTGGCAAGGATTTGGCTGCGTCCTGCCAGGTCGTACTCATAATTCTGTTCGGCAACGCGAATGCCACCTCCGGTAACGATTACCGAGGCAGGATTGATGCGGCTGGTGATGTCGCTATAGTTATATTCCTGGCGTCCAGCTTCAAGCTGCAAATCGAATTTCGAACGCACCAGGGAGAGATCATCATTGTAAATAGTGATCCAATCTTCCGCAAGAGCTGGAAGGATGCTTATGCAGAGGGCGATAACAAGCAGTAGCTGTTTCATGTAAGCTCCTTGAATAAAAATAACCATGAAGAGGCCGGAGCTGATGATGCTCCGGCCCAAGATATAATAGTTTTGGTAATATTACTGTTTTCTAACTACACGGAAGCCCAGGTCGGAGTATTGAACCGGTGCTCCACCCCATGAACGGGTAATGATCCAGCAATTGGGAGCACTGCTGGCCCAGCTTCCACCCCTGAATACCCGGAAAGATCCCGAAGTGGGTCCAGAGGGATTATTGGTCTGATCGCCAGGATAGGTGGCAGAATAGATATCCCAGCACCATTCCCAAACGTTGCCGCTGAGGTCATAGATTCCCAAAGCATTGGCAGTCTTGGTGCCAACAGCATGAGTTTTGGCAGTGGAATTTCCTGCATACCAGGCTACGTTTTCGATGGTGTTGCCTCCGCTGTAAGTAGTGGTAAGGGTATCGGCAGCGGCATTGGCGGCATAGAGGAATTCAGTTTCGGTGGGCAGGCGATATCCATTGGCGGTAAAATCACAAGTAACGCTTTCGTGATTGTTCTTGGATTGATCCCAGCCTTCAGGCCAATCATCGGGATTGGTGCCATAGGTGCTGTAGCTGTAACAGGGGCTAAGGTTTTCCTGGATGCTGCGGCGATTGCAATATTCGATGGCATTGAACCAGCTAACCCGCTCTACGGGAGCCTGAATATCGCCGGTGAAGCTTGAGGGAGTTTTAGCCATCACGGCGGCATATCCTACCTGCGAAATCTCGTAGGGAGCCATTTTGAAACCGGAGAGGGTGATATTGGTGCCCAGATAGGTGAAACTACCGGCAGGAACATCCACCATCAGGGGAGCTGTGTAGGTTACATTATACACCTTGGTTTCAACCGGGCTGGGATTCATCGATGCCCTGAAAGCAACAGCTTTTACTTCCACATTGCCGGTTCTCAATACCGGCACGGGAGTGGAATAGGTGGATGAAAAAATGGTTGGTTCGCTGCCATCAAGAGTGTAACGAATCTGAGACCCGGGAGTGGTGCAGGTCATGGTAACTGTATCCCCAATCACCAGGCTATCTGCATTTGGAGCTATTACCGGACGTGCCACCTGCTCTGCATAATTGATGGCGTAATTAACGGTTACGATAGGACTGGGCTCCATGCCTTCCTTGAACGCGCGGGCTTTCACCGTTCCGCTATTGGCACCAATAGTAAAGATCGTAGGAATATACAGCGGGATGAGATATTCTTCAGAGGTATCCGTTGGGTCGCTTCCATTAATGGTGTACCTGATCTCGGCATCATCGGTGGGACAGGTGATAGTGATGGCCGTTCCGCTTTCGTAAGTTCCGGATTCCGGCGATATCACCGGTGCGCTTACCACGCTTACCTTGGTGCTTTTCTCATCGCAAGCGGTCAGCATCATCATTAATACTGCCAACAAAGCGAGTAAATATACAGTAGATCTCATTCTCTACCTCCATTTATCATATCTGAATAAATCTCGATCTGAACTTGGGACAGGACAAGCAAAAGCAGCTATACCTATCCAAAATAATCTATCGTAACCCCATTGTACGTAAGGCCAAATAAGTCAAGAATAAAATTGGGAGGAGGTAAGGAAGCAATACAGAGATGAAGTAGGGAGGGTGGATTTGGGATTTACAATGTACGATTTAGGATTTAGGATTTA
>CAZSST010000019.1:0-21309 GCA_964609575.1 uncultured Candidatus Cloacimonas sp. | reverse complement strand
TTACGATTTAGGATTTACGATGGACAGCATACAATAAAAGGCACAAGCTGTGTTTTGCCTTTCCACCGTTCCACCCTTCCACTTTGGCACCTCAGTTATACCTCAGCCAGATGTAGAGAGTGGAGATAATTATAGAATTAAGGGTGAAGATCGCGCCAATTTTGGTGTATTCCCAAAAGGAGATGGGATAGCCGTTGCGGTTGGAAATGCCCACGGCCACAATATTTGCCGAAGCTCCGATAAGGGTGCCATTGCCGCCCAGGCAGGTTCCCAAAGCCAGGCTCCACCACAGGGGCTGCAATTTTCCCGGGTCGCCTACTATTATCCCCAGCTTTTCAATCATGGGGATCATGGCGGCTACAAAGGGGACATTATCGATGATGGAGGAAAAGATTCCGGATATCCATAGAATGGCCATGGACGTGCTTTTCGGTTCGCCATGGGTTACTTTCACCACGCTTTCCGCCAGCATATCGATAAAGCCGGTTACCACCAGGCCTTCCACGATCATAAAGAGGCCAATGAAGAAGAAAATGGTGATCCAATCCACATCGTGGGTAAGGATTTTTTCCACCTTTTTGCGGCTGCCGATTGCCACCAGCAGCAGTCCCGTGGCCATGGCGATGGTGGCGGTTTCTATATGCACAATTTCCTGCAGGCAGAAGGCGGTGATCATCCCGGCTAGAATAACCAGCGAAATATTCAGCAGGCGTTTATTGGTGATAATGTTTTTATCGCTGTATTCCATCAGTTTGGCCCGGCGCTCATTGGAAACCTTCATTTTGCCGCGGTAGAGAAGCTGGATAAGGCCCAAACTGCTGATGGTGATGATCAAAACGGGGGGAGTGAGATTAAAGATGAAATCGGTGAAACTGAGGTTGGTAGCACTACCGATCATCACGTTGGGGGGATCGCCGATCATGGTGGCTGCTCCGCCCATGTTGGAAGCGATTACCATGGTGATAATGAAGGGAACGGGGGTAATTTTCAATTCCGCGGCGATCAGCATTACTACCGGAACCAGGATCATAATGGTGGTTACACTGCCCAAAAATGCGGAAATAACCGCGGTGGCCAGAAACATTAGCATCATTATCCACAGGGGATTGCCCCGGGCCAGCTTGGCAATTTTGATGGCTACATACATGAATACGCCGGTTTCACGCAGCACCGAGATCACCAGCATCATCCCGATAAGGAAAAAGATCACATTCCAGTCGATGGCGGCAAAAGCGATGCTTTGACTGGTGATGCCTAAAAGGATGATCAGGAAACCCCCGATCAGCGAGGCCAGCATTTTGTTTATCCACTCCGTGATGATCAGCAGATAAGCTGCGGAGAATACAATCAGAGCGATCAACATCAGGTGCATAGTGCTAAGCAGTGATTACCTTACGCAGGATGTCCATGGCGCTAACCAGACCAACCAGCTTACCGCCCTTCACTACGGACATATATCTGCGGTTATGAGTTATCATCTCAAAAACTGTTTCGATAATTGAGGCTTCGGGAGATAAATAAAGGCAGTCTGTTTCCATTATCTCTTTTACGGTTATCTCGTCCTGGCGGTCAAAAAGATTTTCCAGCGGCTCAAAAGAGATGAGGAAATTAAGATTTTCCAGCATCATCATATATTCCGGGATACCAACCTTCATTACGTTCAGGATGTTTATTTCGCCAAGGTAGTTGCCATGTTCATCCACCACGGGCATGCCGGCGATATTATGCTGTTTCATCAGCAGATTCAGTTCATAGAGGGTGGCGCTTGGTTTTATGGCCACGGGATCGGTGATCATGATATCGGAGATGAAGATTTCTTTTTTGATCTGTACATTCATATCTTTCAGGTGATGCAGAACGGCATGACCATCCACGGCAGAAGTAAGCCTGTTCATAGCCTGGCTGTCCCTGGAAAGCTTCAAAAGCGCGGCCACCATGTTCAGATATATCTTGGAGCTGGATTTATCGGTGATGATCAGCACCACCCAATGCACCTTTATCTCGTTTATGGTGAGGGGATTTTGCAGCAAAGCCATGGCCACCACGGTGTCCTCAAATCCTTCCATGCGGATGTGGGGAATGGCAATGCCGGAATTATAGGCGGTGGGAGCTTCCTCATCCCTTTGCATTATCATATCCAGCAGTGGCTTGCCACACACCGGGAGATGGTGATTGCGGCAAATGCGGTTCACCAGGTCATTATAAACCTGTTCCTTGCTCAGGACGCGGGATTCCACAATTATATCCTGCGGATTAAGATAGCTTGCTAAATACATCTTTCACCTCTTGCTGGATCAGCTGAATTACACATAAAATATCTTTTCATATCTGGTCAATCCTTTTTTTGGGTGGCGAATGCCTAAAAGTAGCGTATCCACACGTAGATGGTGGAAATTATAAGCGAATTAAGAGTGTAGATCAGGCCGATCTTGGTGAAATCCATAAACTTGATGGCATAGCCATTGCGATGGGCAATACCCACGGAAACAATATTTGCCGAAGCACCGATAAGCGTACCATTACCGCCCAAGCAAGCTCCCAGGGATAAAGCCCACCATACGGGATGCATGGCATCGGCGGGAAAATGGGTGCCAATGCTTTTTATCAGGGGGATCATGGTGGTTACAAAGGGAACATTATCGATGATGGCGGAAAAGATACCCGAGAACCAGAGGATGATGATGGAAGTAGTTTTCAGGTTGTTTCCGGAAAGCTCCATAATCTTGCGGGAGACGATATCGATGAAACCGGTTTCAATGAGGCTTTCCACGATCATAAAAAGGCCCACGAAAAAGAAGATGGTAGCCCAGTCTATATCCTGGGTAAGAGCTTTTTCCACATGCTTACGGTTGCTTAGCACCAGCAGAATCAGACCGGCAATCATGGCAATGGTGGAGATTTCCATATTCAGCACGTCCTGCATCATGAAGGCGGCAAGCATCAGAAATACTACAACCAGGGCCTTGTGCAGCAGCTTTCTATTGGCAATCAGATTATCTTCGCGATATTCCATCAGCCGGGCACGATTCTCATTTGATACTACCAAACCCTTGCGATAAAGCAACCAGGTTAGTCCCAAGCTACTGATTACGATCAGGACGATAACCGGAGTAAGATGATATATAAAATCCATGAAAGAATAATCTGTGGCACTGCCGATGAGGATATTGGGTGGGTCGCCGATCATGGTAGCCGTTCCCCCAATATTGGAAGCGATGGCCATGGTGATAATGAAAGGTATGGGCGTGATCTTCAGTTCAGAAGCGATCAGCAAGGCAATCGGCACCAGAATCATCACTGTGGTAACGTTATCCAGAAAAGCCGAAACGAAGGCAGTTACAAAGAACATAAAGAGCATAATCCTAATGGGATCAGCTTTGGCCAGCTTGGCAGTTTTGATGGCGATAAATTGGAAGATGCCCGTTTCCTTTAACACTCCCATCACCAGCATCATGCCGATTAAGAGGAAAATCACATTCCAATCCACCGCAGCAAAGGCTTTTTCCTGACCGACGATGCCGAAAACCACCACCAGAAATCCTCCCAGCAGGGCTGCGGTCATCTTGTTTATCCATTCGGTCATAATCAGTACGTAAGTGATGGCGAAGATTATGATCGCCAGGGTCATATTAAACATTTTTGGTACCTCGTTTATCTACTGTAAAAAACACAAGCTCCGGGTAGATGACTAACCGGAACTTATTATTATGTCAGCTGTTAGAAAGCATTAAGCCAATTTATGACTCAGCATAATAATCTCTGCAAATCCAGTCAATCGAAATGATTTGTACAGAAACTGAGATTATGGCTTGACTAGGCCTGTAAACATGGAAATCTTGACTAAAACTGATGCTATGGGAGATAAAATGGCTTCAAAACAGGATACTGTGGATTATATCCTTGGTAAAATTCAGGATGCAGGGGAGATATATGCCCGCAAGATGTTCGGAGAGTATGGAGTGTATTGCGATGGCAGGATGATCGCTCTGATAGCCGATGACCAACTTTTTATAAAGCCCACCGAAGGCGGAAAAAGCTTTCTGGGTGATTTTGAAGAAGCGCCACCCTATCCCGGAGCCAAATCCTGGCTGCTGATCCCGGAAGATGATTGGGATGATAGCCTGGCATTGAGCGA
Source organism: uncultured Candidatus Cloacimonas sp. (assembly GCA_964609575.1). Taxonomy (GTDB): domain Bacteria; phylum Cloacimonadota; class Cloacimonadia; order Cloacimonadales; family Cloacimonadaceae; genus Cloacimonas. The sequence continues at coordinate 17,174 of CAZSST010000019.1, read as the reverse complement.
ACTGGTAAGGATCACCACCGCCGAAGCACCCTTGCCAAAACCGAAGAAAAGCAAAAAAGCGTAGCCTCAAGCCCAGGATTCGACACGTCCTCGTGTCGAGAGAAACGCAGTTTCTCAGAGATAGAAATGCAGTTTAGCACAGATGGAAAGACAGTTTAGCAAAACAAGACTATAAGCGACTTCGTCGCTTTGCAAACGAGGACGTTTGCAATCCTTCTCAAGCGCAGGATTCGACACGTCCCCGTGTCGAGAGAAACGCAGTTTCTCAGAGATTTTACAACTCGCAAATACTACAACTCGCAGATATTACAACGCACAAATCTTATAAGCGACTTCGTCGCTTTGCAAACGAGGACGTTTGCAATCCAGAAAAAGCCCCGCACTGATTTCCAGTCCGGGGCTCATCAATTAACCTGTTAACCCGTTAACCCGTTAACCCGCTAACCCGTTAACCCGCTAACCCGTTAACCCGTTAACCCGTTAATCTGTTAACCCGTTAACCCGTTAACCCGTTAACCTGCTAACCTGCTAACCCGTTAACCTACTTCATCAGAATCATCTTTCGCGTAGCGCTATATTTACCGGCGTTCATCTTGAAGAAATATACACCGCTGGACACGGGACGATTGTTATCGTCGGTGCCGTTCCACACTACATTGTAGTTCCCTGCGGCCTTGGTTTCCTGAACCAGGGATTTCACCTTTTGGCCTTTCAGGTTATAGATATCGATCTGTACAGGAGTTTTCTCCATGATGCTATAGCGGATGGTGGTTTCGGGATTGAAAGGATTGGGATAATTGCCATGCAGGGAGTTTGCCAGTTCCGGAGCCACAGGATCGTCGTTATCCACAATGTAGCCACCATCGGAGTGAATGGAAACATCGTCCAAAAGGAATGCTGCGGCACTGTCGGACACACAGCGGATGCCCAAATAAACGTTCTGATCATTCCAGGCCGAGATGTCGTACACATATTCTGTCCATTCCAGCGGTGCTTCCACGTAGTCCGGTCCCGTTACATATTGGAAGCCTTGCACGATGATGGTGGGCAGGGTGCTTACTCCCAGACGGAAGCGTTCCAGGCCATTGGTATTGTTCAGCGAGCGGGCAAAGAACTTGATGCGGCTATTGGTTCCCAGGTGCACGCGGGGGCTTATAATCCAGTCGTTATTAATCATATTGGTGGCGGCAAAAGCTGCGGCCATCTTACTACCTCCATGCGCGGTTAGGGTAGTTAGCGGAGGAGTGGTGGAAGAGGGATTAAAGACCATGTAGGCCATAGCATTGCCCGAGCCGGGGAAATCAATACCGGGAATACCTGCGGTGGGTGAGGCATCCACATCTCGCAGGGTCCAGGGTGTCATCACGGTGGCAAAATCGGGATGAGCTTCAAAATCATCCCCAAAGATCTGCATTGCCAATTGGAAATTCACCACCACTTCGATATTGGCAGGTTCCGAATCGCCATTGGGAGAAACCGAGGAAACAGCATACTGATAGGTGGCATTGGGACGGCCAGGATCGGTATAGCTATTATCTTCCTCGCTATTCAGGGTGGCGATCAGATTGCCATCGCGATACACTTTGTAGCCGGTGATGTTGCGTTCAGGCTCATTAAAGTTATATCTCTGGCAGCCAATATCACCCGTGGCATAGGGCAGATCGATGTTTTCGGATAGGGGATAGAGAGCTACTGCATCCACAGGAGTGCCATATTGGGCAAAAGCCCGGATCGACCAATTGTAGGTAAGTTCCGGAGCTACCTGAGTAAGGGTTTGCCAGGCTCCCTGAAAATACATCATATTGCCTTTGCCTTCTATGGCAGGGCCTTCATCGGCTCCGGCAGGATAGCCTCCCAGGGTGGCACATTCATAGCCGTAATAAAGCTCTCCGGTAGTAGGGATGGGAATCAGGGCGGTTAGAAACACGGTGTTCCATTCATTCATCACCGGAGCGGTAACCACTTGACTATGCACCAAGGTTCCGGCATTGGTAGCCGAACCGCCGGTCCATATCTTAACAGTATAGGTGCAGTTATTATACACGGGAATGAATTCCAGGCGCGAGATGGAACGTCCTGCATAGGGGGCAAGATCAGTCTGCGTCCAGCGATGTGCCACATCAAAGGTGATGGCGGAATTGGTACCCACAGAGTTTCCGGTGGTCATATTGGTCCAGGTGATCCAATCTCCTTCGGGGTTTTGCCAGGAAAGGGTTACATCGCGTTCCACCACCTGCGCAGTGAGATTGAGCGGCGGCAAAATGGTGGGATCCACATCGGCCAAAATAGGCCCTACTGGCACAGATTCGCCGGAAGTGTAAACCGCGGTAACGCTATAGCTATAAAGCCCAGAAGCCAGATCCAGATCATGATAAGCCAGGGTGTCCGGATGAGGGATATTGGCCAGCAGGGTGCCATTGCGATATACATTGTATCCCAAAAGGGCACGGGTTTCGATGGGGGCATCCCAGGCCAGATGCACATTGTGGCCATCGATGGTAGCGGCAAGGTTCCGGGGAGGATTCAGCACTTCCACCCACACCGTTATGGATACCGAATCCAGATACAAATAGAACATATCAGGATCGCTGTAGCCCTGGAAGCCGAAATAATACACTCCGCTGGTGGTGGGAGTAACGATCACTTCTGCCGGAGCGTAGGTTACCACGCTGATGCTGTCATTATCGTAAATCTGATTTGTTAGTCCGGCCAAGGTGGGAGCATTGCCCCAATACAAAGCCAGCTTTTCCGGAAGGGTATTGCTGGAAGCACGATAATAGAAGCGGATTTTATAATTAGTATTTTGGGTAAGCTGCATAGGGGGCATAATCAGCCAGTCGTTCATAGCCAGATTGTCATTAAAACGCATACGCACGCTATTGGGCTGAGTTTGGGCATTTCCGGCGTAGGTTTCCCAGTTGTAGGTATCGTTATTGGCGTTTATGGTTAGCCATCCCGGAGGTAATGTGGGGGGAGTGATGCTATCAAAATTCTCGTTCCAGGGGAAGGTGGACACGGTGGGATCGGCCAGAGTGGTAAAGCTCCACACAGGGCAATCCGGCGCATCGCCATTGGCATTGAAGGGAACAATTTTCCAGTAATAAACAGTGCTATAGATAAAATCCGGCGCATCGTAGCTTAGGGCAGTCTGGGTGGTGCCATTAACGATGTTTGTAGGTGGATTATCGGTACCCAGATACACCTTGTAACCATCTATCACACCGCTTCCGGCAGCCCAACTGAGATTGCGGTAGATGGATACATTGGTGGCGCCATTGGCAGGATTGGGATTCTGAGCAGCAGTGGGAGGTTCACCAGTGGCCGGAGGGGTAAAAGTGAAGGTGAGCCCATTGGCGGGAAAAACCGTGGCAGAAAGGGTGCAGAAATTGTTATTGGCAGTTCCGGCAGTGGTGGCACTCCAATCGGTGGTGGTGGTGCGATTGCAGAAATCCAGATTGCTATCACCCCGCAGGCCTACCTGAATGGCAGCAGCAGTGGTGGCAGTAACGGTGGTGAAAGCACCATATACAAAGCTTACCTTGTTGCCATTTTCCAGCAATTGAATTTGAAAACTAAAATCATCATTGGCAGTGCTGGTGGGAACGCGGCGATAATGCTTCCATTGCACCGTAAATACCCTATTGGGAGCAGCTCCCGAAAGCAAATACATCAGTTCGCCGGTATCGCGGCTTTTGATATCACGGGAAAGGGCTGCCACAACGTTATTGGTGGTGGTGGCATTGCTGATGGCCTGGTTGCTGGTAACCACTTCCAGGCCCATCGCCAGAAAACCATTGGTTTGAATACTTACATCGGTGTAGGCAATTCCATTGTAAGTGAAAGTGAATCCGAGGGGGATGGCATTGAAACTTTCATTATCGTTGGCGGCTGTGCCCAGAACCGTGCCCCCGCTGATCTCTGTGAAAGTTCCCAAGGTGGAGGCGAATGAATATTCGCTTACCGTTGCAAAGGCAAGAACTGCCATAAAAGATAATAGCAACAGCATTGCAGGTATTTTCAGCTTTTGCATCGTAACTCCTTTGCTTTCATTATTTATCCTATTTAAAAAAGCTTTTTCTCAAGTTCATCCATAGGCATTAAAATCACAATCTTCACGTTATAAGAGCAGCTTCCGGTTCATGCTCTGGAATTTGTATTCGGGCTCACGGCTATAAAAAAGCAGATAAAGCCCCCGCAAGAAGCAGGGGCTTTTATACTACCGGTGGTTAATCCACCGCTTTTGCATGGTATTTAGTTCTCCCGAAGATATGCAGGGCGAATAGTAATTTCGGGAGCTTGATAATCGTGTGAGACGGGCATGCCGATAATCATATCCCGCGTGGGGGCTTCGGTATCGGCGGTTACTTTGAAGAACTGCATGGGGGCAACTCCGGTGTAAGTGTATCCGGGAGTTCCAACCGTTCCCAGAGGCGTCCACGGATCCACTGCATAGGGATCGTTGCTGCCATAAATCTTGTAACTATTGGCTCCTGCCACGGCAGCCCATGAAAGCACAGGTTGTCCAGCTACCAGAGCGATGCTGATCATGGGAGCTTCGGGTCCGGCAGCTACGCTTTGTACATAAGCTCCGATGCACCATTCCCCGGTGCTGGCAGAGCTGTAGATGCCATCTCCTGATACCATCAGATACAGCGGGGTGTAGTTATAGGTGGCATCATATTGGAAGTAGCAACCCAGGGGCATGTCTTCGTAGCTGATCCAGAACCAGGGGCTGTCTATAAGGACGTTATAGGCTGTCAGATCAGTTTCCAAACGGGTACGATGGGTGAAGCTAACCGGCAGGGGAGTGATTACATCAGTAAGGTTTCCTTCCAGGTCTTCCTCATAAATATGCAGATTGGCCACTGTGGCGGGATTGCCAGTATTATTATTGTGCACTGCTCCATCCACCGCCAAAATCTGCAAGGGGGTTCCCGTTCCATACAGCGGATTTTCGTAATAGATCATCGGACCCCATACATAGGTGGGGAAGCCGGTGAAGGACAGTGGAAGTCCGTCGTCATAATTCAGCCAGGTGGGATCATTCACCATGAATGCAAAATTCGAAGTAGTGGCTGCATTGGCTTCACTATCTGTGGCATCCATTTTGTAGGTGATGGTGCTGCCAAAGGGCTGTGCAGGGATGGTGGCATAGTAGGTGGGAGCAACGTCCAGAGTCATGGGAATGGCAGCGCTCCAGGCAGTGCCTCCATCCAGGGAATAATACAGATTTGCCGAGGCAATGGGATTGTTCCAAATAGCATCATCGGCGATATCTGCTGCAATTACGTAGGGAGCATCGTTCTCCAGGGAATTTAAATGCGGAAGATGAGTTATCGTGGGAGGATTAAGGTCTTCGGTATATACGTTTAACAGCACATCATCCACATACCAGTTATTGGCGTCGTAACCGGTGTACTTGAAGGCAAAATATACCATCTGTCCAGCATAAGCGCTCACGTTGGCAGTCTTTTGCGCCCAAACTGAGGTGGTGGCATCCTGAGCCCACAATTCCGTCCAGCCGGGATCGTAAGGATCGTTAGTGGTGTTAATCAGCAAGCCGTTATACACTGCATAAGTGGCATATTGGTTGTAATTCCAGAACGAGAATACGCACATTCCTACATCAGGCAATTGCACTGCAGGGGAAATAAGCCAACCGTTCTGTCCGGGATCAGGAACTGCTGCGCTATAAGCATGCTTTGCGGATTTGGTTCCGGAGTGCACATAGGTGGCAGTGGTATTGGCAGTCCAGATCACCGTGTCGCCATCCTGATAAATTTGGGCAACCGTCCAGCCTGCAGGCGGGAAGGTGGCTGCTTCAAAACCTTCATTCCAGGGGAAGGTGGTGATCACCGTGGAGGCATCGATGATGTCAAAACGGAAAATATCGCTAAGGGCTTCATCTTGTCCGGCAATGCTGGCACCCACTCTCCAATACCATCTTTGGTTGGAAGCGAAGGTTAATAGCCCTGCGGCCACAGGATCGTAATAGCTAACCGTCAGGTTGGCGCTGCTGTACATGGGATTGAAGGTATCAAGCTCCAGATTGGCTTCCGTTTGATCCATATACACCGTGTAATATTCGGGCAGAGCACCTTGGGAACTGGCAGTCCAGTCCAGCTCAAATCCCGTGTAGGGCAATCCGACCTGGCCATTAACTGGGAATACCAGATTTGGCGGAGCCGGAGCTGCGGTTACGGAGAAGATTTGGAAATCATCAATCTGCAGCGGAGTACCATTTACATCATCATTGGATTGGAAATACCAGCGGAATCTAACCGGATCACCCGCGAAAGCAGTGATGTCCCCATCCAGAGTGTAGCTTAGCACCATGGACGCCCAGGCATCCGGTGCGCTGGAATATACGTAGTTGCTTCCTTCCGGATCATCGTAGGGATTGCTCATATAGTGCCACTCTCCGGCGTGATACACTTCCCAGCCGAAATAATCCACATCGGGGAAGACTCCGGGGTCGGTGAAGGTACCCTTTAGCTGGAAGTCGGCAATAATCTGGGTGGCAGCCGCAGGAAGCGTAATCTCCGGGCTTTCCAGATAGTTCAGCATCAAGGGGGCATAGGTACCCTGATTGTTTATGGAAGTCATAATATGCGTAGGTGAGGGAGCAGAAGCATCGGTGGCCAAATGCCAGAAATCTCCTGCGGTGGGAACCATGCTGCCATAATCCATCACACCATCTTCAATTCCGTTATTGGTATATCCGGCCAATGAGATATCATCCACCATCACCCCGAACATCGTGGGATCGTCATCGGTATTGTAGGCAGGGTCGGAAGCAAAGGCAAAGCGGATTCTCACGGTTGCTGCACCTGCTACAAGATATTGGGAAAGATCCACAGTTACCAAAGTCCAGGCAGTACGCATTCCACCCCAACCGGGGATTCCCAAGCCTTCGCCATGTTCACTGCCAAAGGCATAGGAATTATTGAAATCATACACCGGGGAAAGAATGGCGGTGGTATCGGGAATAACGGAATAGGTTACGCCGCTATTGGTGGAAATCCTGATATTAAAGGAGTCCCAGCCGTCATAATCACCACTTACTCCGGGAGCTTCCAAACCGTGCCTCATTTTGAAGGTGAGGGTGGAGTTTCCAGTGGAAATGGGAATATTCCCTGTGTCTAAAACGAGGTATTGATGGTCATGATAGCCACCATTGCCATCATTATCGCCCATCCACCATACGTCGCCTTGAGCGTCTCCGTTATTGTGAATATGCCACATGTTTTGTGGAATGGCACCATCATAGTGTGTCCATCCCGCAGCTCCAGATTCAAAGTCCTCGTTATAGAATACTTCCCTGGTGGGATGGGAGGGGGGATTGCTATTGCCGCTATTAGGCACAGCAACAGCTCTGCTGGTAACTGCCATTAAGCCGGCTATGACTACAACCATGGCCAATATGAATACGAATTTCTTCATATCTATCTCCAGAAACTTGTATTTGTTTGGGTATTAGTTTCGGTAAAAAAACAAAGAGCCGGCTATCCTCCTCCGGAAATTGAAGCAGGATATCCGGCTCTTATAACTGATTTTGAAGATACTAAACTACAGTGGTTCTGGCAAGTCACAGCAATTCCGGCGATCTTGATATAATGTGCGATGATTATTCCAAACTTACCGGAAAGAGTGTGCTCTGGCTTTAAACCATTTTCAGACAAGGTATTACAACCTGAGGGGGAAGAAGAGGAATTTGTACGCACAGCATTTGCTGCATGCTTTGGGGGGCATGTTCCAAAATAAATATTGGCCGGGCAAAACACTGTGTGCATCATCACCTCTGGCTCTTGCCGGCGTTTATCAGGCTAGACCTGTGAGAGGATAAAAGCCCTCTGGCAGATGCTCTGCCGCTCTTCAGGCCAAAAAAGACGTCACCCGATAAGCTCCGGTGATATAATCTCAAGCCACAAACTAATTATGCTCCGAAAGTTGTCAAGTTGAATTTATTACTTAGGGAAGAGGGAACAGGGAAAAGTGGGTGATGAGGTAATGAAGCATTCCTTCAGAGTGCGGAGCACGACAAGGCGGATGCCCCTAGCCCAGCAATTTATTGCTGCGGTTTATGGGTGATAGATAATCCCTATAGTCCGGAGGACGACATAAATCATACATTGTACAGCGTCTCCATGCGATCCCCATGTGATGCCCGGGCAATTGCATGGGCATCACATGGGCATCTCATGGCAACAGCTTATGTAACATCATATTATGGTGGGTTTCATAGAACTCAGTGCCCCCGCTCCCACAGCTTGCTCTCACTTTTCCTGGTATCAAAAAAAAACTTGACTGATTTTCGGCTTTGCAAAATGTATGAAAATGTAACCTATCGGACCTGTGCAAGGATTACAAAAAGATAATCATCTACCCTAATCTGGGAGATTCTATGATAAAAGTGCGCTATCTGCTGATACGCTGGACTGACATTGACATGCAGCCCTGGGAGATTCCCAAGCTGCGCGGGTATTTTATACGCAAATTCCCGGACACCCATCTCTTTCACAATCACCTCCCTGAAAAAGGCTTTCTATACCAAATGCCATCCATCCAGTACCGCATTATCGATGGTCATCCGGCGTTAATTGGCATCAACGAAGGCATTGATCTTATAAAACGGGTATTCTTCGAAGTGGATAGCCTGATCATCAATGGTAATACCATCCAAACCAACGAACGGGAAATCTCGCTGAAAGAATCTGACTTTGGAATGTGTGAGGAATATCACAAATACACGTTCCTTAGCCCTTGGATGGCGCTGAATCAGGATAACCATCAGGAATATCTAAAACTAAATCTATACGACCAAAAACAGCGCCTTAAAAGCATCCTGAAAAATAACCTGAAGACCCTATCCAAGGGCTTCAATTATTGGATTCCGGAAGTGAATAAACTGAATGTGGACGGTTGGTTCAATCCCGTGGAAGCCAATTTCCACGATAAGCGTATGCAATGCTTCAAAGGTGAATTCACTACCAATTTTGCTATTCCGGACTACCTGGGACTGGGGAAACAAAGCGCCAGAGGATTTGGAGTGGTAGTGAGAAATAAGGAGGAGAGATGATTAACAAAATGTATGCCCTGTATGAGCATATTCCCAAAGAAATAATATCTGCGTTTGAAAACGAGTACGACCTGGAGATGAGACCAAAACGGAATTTGAAAGTGATTACACTAAATTTCCTTAGCAATACAGGGGTATACAAACTAATGGACTCCAAACTTGCTGATTATGATTCAGAGAAAAATATCACGGATACCTTTTACCGAAGTGCTTCAGCGATGTCAGTTTCTCCTTTTCTTACTTTGTATATATCTGAAGAAGGCATGAAAGAGAATACATCGTATTCAAAAGAATCCAAGGATTATAAGAAAGTGATCAGGATACTCAAGAATAATGTTCAGTTAAATCCATCATTACAGGGGCTTATGAGTTATTTTATTGATCATGATGATCATGTTTTCGAGATATTGGACCAATATCTAGCCAATACGAAGAAGAATCCTTATTTAATGACGATATCTGTGGACGGCAAGTCCATTGGGCAGTCTCAGTTATTCAAGTCAGTCAGGGATAATGCTGCAAAAGAGTACTATAAGGACTTCCACACATTAGGGGATAAGGTGGTTACAGGTAGAGATATGGTATGTTCTTTATGTCTACAGCAAAAAGAAGAAATATGGGGATATGTATCGATTTACAATTTCTATACGTCCAAAACTGATTTCGCCCCAATTGCCGGAGGGCTGAAGAAGGAACTTGCACATCGCAATAATCCTGTATGTCCAGAATGTGCAGCTAAACTGAAAAAACTTCGGCCTGTGGTGGATAAATATTTCCACTTCACGTTCTGTGGTTTTCATTACTTCCTTATCCCCGAGGTAATTGGGACAAGCTGCAATAAAGAAACAATCGATCTAATACTTGATATAATGGTCTCCCAATATAATGCAGATCCAGGGGCTCCTCTGCATCTAAAAACCAGACTGGGCGATTTTAGCATTGGCGAAAGGAAAAAGATTACGGACAGCTATTCCAAAGAAGTATTTGATTACCTGGCTGAAACTGATAATTCAGCTTCATATACCATGCTCTTCTATGCCATAAACAATGCTGAGTTTAAAATCCTGCTCACCATAGAAGACGTTTTCCCATCACAGTTTCGTGAAATTTTCAGAGCAAAGCATAAATCTGAAAATCATGATATATTCATGGGGCTACCGGGGAAAGACAAGAATGAGGTTTATAATCTGGAATTCAGATTTGATACTATCAAGGAGTTTCTACCCATTGATGACAAGATTGATGGGGATTTCTCCAAGACTTTTTTGGAAACGGTAAGAAACATCTTTATGCAAAAGAAAATCTCCCTATCCTTAATGATGCAGAGGATAATGGCCATTGTCCGACGCAGATTTGCTAATGATTTAAATTATGATTTAGCCATTCGAAAGGCTTTTCAAACTTTGAAATTCATGTCTTACCTTGGGATAATAAACACATCCAAATATGAATATAAGCAGGAGGTTTGTATGAACGGTAAATATGCCGATTTCTTCTCGGAGCACGGGGATTTCTTTGATTCCAGTGCTAAACAAAGTGTCTTTATGGTAGGGGTGCTAACGCAATTGCTGATGAATATTCAGCTTCATGACAAAGGCGCAGCCCCTTTCAGGAAAAGGCTGAATAGCTTAAAACTGGATCAAGAGCTGATTGCCAGAATCTTTACTGAAGCCCGTGAAAAGCTTGAGCAATATGGCAAGAATTATTACAAAGAACTGGAAGAGGATATAAGCGAGTTATTAATAAAGGGTGGCATGGAAAAGCTTTCTAATGATGAGATAAGTTTCTTCTTTACTCTTGGCATGACGCTTTATAAGAAATTCAAAGAAACCAACAATCAGGAACAGGATAACTAAAAAAAGGAGGACACCATGTCTGAAATTAAAAGAACCGAAATACTATTCCTCTATGACGTGCAAAATGCCAATCCCAATGGAGACCCCTCTGATGAAAATAAACCCCGGATCGATGAAGAAACGGGACACAACATCGTTACCGACGTTCGCTTAAAAAGAACCGTACGCGATTACCTTTTTAACTATGAGGGCTATAACAAGGATGGAGTAAAAGACATCTTTGTCCGGCAAACCTTCGTGGAAGCAAATCCTGAGAAGGGTTTAAATGATGGGAAAAGCAGAGCTAAACATTACAAAGATGACCTGAGTCTTATATTAAACGCTTGCATTGATGTGCGCCTATTCGGAGGGGTAATCCCGCTGGATAAGGCATCCATAACCTTTACCGGACCGGTTCAGTTTAAAATGGGGCGATCCCTGCATAAGGTTGAACCTCAATATATAAAGGGAACAGGAGCTTTTGCGTCGAAACCTGGGGCAAAGCAGCAAACCTTCCGGGAGGAATATATCCTGCCTTATTCGTTAATAGCTTTTTATGGGATTATAAATGAAAATGCAGCGCAACAAACAAAACTGACTACCTCTGATATTGAAATGCTAAAAACCGCACTCTGGAACGGAACCAAGCAGCTAATCACCAGATCAAAAATGGAACATAATCCCAGGATGTTGCTGATGCTGGAACACCAAAATGCCAATTTCTTTATTGGAGAACTGGATAAACACGTAAAGCTTACTTCTGCCATAAAAGATGAACAGATAAGGGGAATTAGTGACTTCAAGCTTGATCTAAGTCCTTTAAGGCACATTATAAACTCTATGGGAGAAAGCAAACCAACCGAGTTTATCAAAAAAGATCCCGGCTTAGAACTGATAGGATGGTAAGCATCCTGATAAAACTGGAGAAAATATGATACCCGAAAAGGTACTCTGCTTTGAGCTATTCGGGGACTATGCCCAATTCAGGAAGTTCTTTACCAATATGTCTCCCCTTAGCTTTTCGATACCCCCAAGAACGGTATTATCAGGTATTGTAGGAGCAATCTTGGGAATAGATAAACAAGTGAATCCCGAGTATTTCTCTGAGATCAACAGCTTCTTGGCTTTGCGTCTGATCAATCCCGTAAAGAAAACCAAAATAGCCCAAAACTATCTAAAAACTACTTCTCTAAGGCAGGTTTATGACTTTGAAGAGCATAAGCCAACCAATGTGGAATTCTTGAAGGATGTTCGTTATCGGATATACTTTTCACATAAGGATAATCGCCTTTATGATAAGCTCAAAACTCTGTTGGAAGCTCATCAAAGCATTTATACGGTTTCTTTGGGAATAAGTGGATGTCTGGCAAACTACTCTTTTTTGGGAGAGCATTGTTTAAGGCCATTGCAAGAGGGAGTAAGGTATTTTCTTAATTCGGTTATTCCAACTGCATCAATATCTAAGCTTATTATCGATGAACCGCTAAACTTGCAAAAGGTGGTGCTCCCTGCTACGATGAAGAACAATAGAGAAGTAACCAAATATGATGAGATTCTCTTTGAGCTTGAAGGAAAACAGATTCCAGTGATACTGTGCAATACGGCTTATCAGGTAGATAACTTACAAGACATTATCCATGAGTTTTAAGCTCTTTTCACACCCGGATCTGTTACTAAAGGATCATCTTGAGCAAGTGATGAGAACCGGAATTGACCGATTTGAACGCAACGGAATCTTCGGACAATACGCCTCTCTGCTTAAGGTGATCCTTGCTTTTCACGATCTTGGCAAAGGATCTCAGTATTTCCAAAACTATCTACTGGATAAAGCACCAAGATCCAATCTAACCCGTCATAGCGAGTTTTCTGCCCTTTGGGCTTATTACTATTGCAAATCCGAATTGCAGTTGGGCATTTTGGAATGTCTAATTGCTTATGTTTGTATAAAATCACATCATTCTGATTTGAAAGACATATCCGAATTGATGACATTCGATCTTAGCACTGAAGATCTCCAGCAAATCAATGATGCTGTAGACTATTCGGAATTGAATTCGATAATTGATACATTTGGTTTCACGCCTTGTTTGTCCTCGTCCGTTTATTGTGAGCTGGTAAACAGTATAGACATGCAATCACTATCCTCTCAGTATCGTAGAATAAGGTCTCAGATTACTCAGGTTCATTGGCTATTTGTAAACTATCTCTTTTCGATTTTGGTTTGGGCAGATAAATACTCGGCCATATTTCAAACGATTTCAGGTGATAATTCAATTCGTGATTGGCAAATTGAGTATGTTGATGCTTACAAAACAAACTTACCTCCTGGAACTGGACTTATATCTGAGATCAGGAATAATGCTTATACTGAACTCTCGCAAAATCTAACTAATACGGCCCTGGGCTATTCACTTAATATGCCAACTGGTTCTGGAAAAACCATAAACTCACTCAAAGTAGCTCTGGAACTTAAAAAGAAAAAGCCAAACCTGCAAAGAATCATTTACAGCTTGCCATTTACTTCGATTATCGACCAAAATCAAAAGGTGTTCGAGGATATATTAACCCTGAACAAAGTGGAATTAGGCTCAGATCTTATTCTGGCTCATCATCATCTGGCAGAATTAGAGTATATTACTAATAGCGAGTATACCTCAAATGAATCTGAATATCTGGTAGAGACTTGGGAAAGCGAGTTGGTTATTACCACGTTTGTTCAACTCTTATCTTCTTGCTTATCAGTACGGAACAATTGTCTGAAGCGATTTCATCGCCTTGCAAACGCTATTGTTATACTGGATGAGGTGCAGAATATTCCTCATTACTACTGGCATTTACTACGCCATGTCCTGAAGCTGCTTATGCAGCATTTGAATGCGGTTATTATCCTGGTTACAGCAACGCTGCCGATGATCTTCGATCCAGATGAAGATGGAATGGTAGATCTTGTTGTGCACAAGAAACAATGGTTTTCTTGTTTAAACAGAATAGAAATAGACACATCTGCCTTAAGTGCTTCTATTGAGATTCCTGCTTTAGTTAAAAAAATCGTTGCTGACTATGAAGCGCATAAAGAACAAAATCGTTTAATCATCCTTAATACTATCCAAAGTTCGCTTGACATATACTCTGAAATCTCAAAGCTCCTGCCTGAAGCTAAGTTGCTCTATTTGTCGTCAAACGTTATTCCCAAACATAGATTGGATTTGATTGACTATATCAAGAAGAACCGTAGCTCAGGATTAATAATAATCTCTACCCAAGTAGTGGAAGCAGGTGTGGATATTGATGTAGATGCTGTATATAGAGATTTGGCTCCTTTGGACTCTATAATTCAGGCAGCAGGTAGATGTAACAGAAATGAGACCAAATCTATTTCACGGGTTGTCCTCTTTGAACTTGCAAAAGATAAAAAGCCTTACTGGAAATATATCTACGATGAAACCCTCGTCCAGGCTACTATCAAATCGATCAAAACAGAATCGGATCATATATCTGAATCATCATTGCACGAGATAAGCACTCAGTATTATGAATACCTGAAACAAGCTACAACAAAAGATAAATCAAAACTCATTATGAACTATCTTGCGGGGCTAAATCTTGCATCTGCTTTGGCTTATCACCAAAAAAACAATCCCGAGGCATTTAACCTTATTGAGAGCTATCCATCCCAAACTGTGTTTATTTCCTGTGACGATATCTCTTGTGACTTACTTCAGAAGTTCAAAGCTTTACAGCATACTAATTTTATTGATATATACCAGCGAAAGGCTGAAATGAAGAAGCTCATTAGAAAAATGCATCCCTACATGATAAATGTTGATAAGAGGTTAATAAAAACTGACGAACCAATTTTCTTCATTGATTATAATGAATTTCCCCAATACTATAATTTGAAAACTGGATTCAAGCGCAAGCCTGATCAAGCGGATTACATTTTTTAATACCATGGAACTCCACCTGAATACCTTCGGCAGTTTTATTCGCAAGAAAGATGAGATGTTTGAGGTGAGCATTGAGGAGAAGAAGGTAAAGCTATCTCCGGAGAAGATATCTTCCATTGTAATCTCCAATGCCGCCACCATCACTACCGATGCCATCCAGCTGGCCATGGATTATAATATCGATATTGTATTTCTGGATAAGCATGGCAATCCTTATGGCAGAGTGTGGTTTCCCAAGATCGGCAGTACGGTGTTGATCCGCAGAAAGCAACTTGAGATGCTAAGTGATGCCACGGGTTTACATTTCATAAAGGAAAGGATAGCCATCAAGATCATGAATCAGTATCGTTTCCTGCAGAAGCTTATCTCAAAAAGGGAAGTGGATGAAGAGGCTTTTACTTCAAAGATGGATAATATGCGGGATGCAGCAAGGTGCGTTATGGCAGCAGAAGGAAGTCTGGAAAGCCTTGCTCCCACGCTGATGGGTTTAGAGGGGGGTGCATCAAAGAGTTACTTTGGCATTCTGGCTGCTCTGATACCCACTGAATACAAGTTTGAGGGCCGCAGCTCCCGTCCCGCCAAAGATGCCTACAATGCCATGCTGAATTATGGCTATGGAATTTTGTATTCCAAGGTGGAACGGGCATTGATAATAGCCGGCATGGATCCTTATATTGGCCTTTTGCATAGCGATAACTACAATAAAAAGTCATTTGTGTATGATTTCATAGAGCCCTATCGCATCCTGGTGGATGAGCCTGTTTTCTACATATTTTCCCGGCATAAGTTCAGCCAGGACTTCATCGAACCCGTTCATAAGGGTGTGGCGCTCAGCACGGCAGGAAAGAAGTTTCTGGCTCCGCTGCTGCTGGAGCATTTTGATGAAATTATTCGCTATCATAATAAGAATCGCAAGCGCATCGAGATGATTCAGACCGATGCTCATGCCTTTGCCAATTGCATCATCAAAAAGCGCTGCGATTATCTGGAAAGCTCGGTGGCCACAAAGCTTAGAAACTTCCTGGACAATAATGAGGAGAGGACAGATGCTTACCTGGGTGATGTATGACATCGTGAAGGACAAAGCCCGTACCAAGGTATCTAAATGCTGCGAAAGGGCTGGTATCTACAGAGTGCAATATTCTGTTTTCTTGGGAGAAATGAATAAAACCAAACGCAAAGAACTGAAAGCCCAGATAGAGGAATTGATTGATCCTGCCATCGATAGAGTTTACATCTTTCCCATGTGCAACGAGGATTTCAAGACTTGTGAGCTGATGGGGCAGGCCTTTGATCCAGCCTTGATCACCGATGAGATAAAGGCACTATTTATATGAGTGAATTCCAGTTTATTACGCCTTCGGAAGTGATGGAATATCTCTATTGCCCCCGTTTTGTCTATTATATGAATGTGCTGAAGATAGAACAGCACGAACACCGCAGAACCCTGGTGAACAAGGGCAGGGACATTCACATTCTTAAAATGGTGCAAAATAAAGAATACCTAAGGAAATCAGTTGGAGCCATAGATAAACTGATAGATGTGTATTTATCCTCAGAGACTCTAAAATTGGTCGGGAGAATGGATGAGGTGCTATTTCTGGCTGATGGGAGTGCAGCTCCTCTGGATTATAAATATGCCTTCTGGGAAAACAAAGTATATAAAACCCTGCAATATCAGCAAGTGCTATATTCCCTTTTGATAATGGAACACTTTAATACGGCGGTTAATAAGGCATTTATCGTTTATACGCGTAGTAAGAACCATATGATCGAAATTCCTATTACATGCAAATTGAAGGATAGGGCAAAACAAATACTTGACGAAGTATTCACCATTATCAACATGGCAACGTACCCCAAGGCAACTAAAACCAAAAGTAAGTGCGAGGACTGCACCTATAGAAATCTCTGCGTTGCCTGAGTTGAGTTTATAGAGTGAAACAATAGAAATTAGGTCTTTTAACTGTTTATAGAGTGTTTAGACGTGTCTGAGAGACGAATGTGTCAAAAAGAATAGGCACAAAAGAACTTGAGATAAGGATTTTGAAAATCTGAGATTCTTAGCTATCTAATGGTATAGCATGTACATGGAGTTCTGAAAGGATTTATCCCCCCCTTCCAATAAACCAAGGATTGAAACCCACCCGCACTTGGATAGATAGTCTGCTTCAGCATGATTTATCCCCCCCTTCCAATAAACCAAGGATTGAAACGGAGCTGATGCTGCATTCTGGAAAAAACTAAGCAGAATTTATCCCCCCCTTCCAATAAACCAAGGATTGAAACCGATAAACCTGCCCGCCCCGCCAG